>JASGEU010000131.1:0-28173 GCA_047606065.1 Mobilitalea sp. | reverse complement strand
GCTGATGATATAGATGCCGAAAGCTTTAAGGATTCTATTTCAGATGAAATATTTGAGAAGATTGTAGCAATTCTTAGAATTGCGGTTCCTTATACAGGAACCGCAATTCTAAGAATTGCTACAATCTTCTCAAATATTTCATCTGAAATAGAATCCTTAAAGCTTTCGGCATCTATATCATCAGCTGGCCGAATACGAGGAACGCTGATGGTATGTGGTCCACAACCCATAGCAGCTTCCAAATGTTCCGCATGCATTAATATTCCGGCGAAGTCATAGCGATACATATTAAGTCCATACAAAACGCCTAAACCCACATCATCAATTCCCGCTTCCATTGCTCGGTCCATTGCCTCTGTGTGATAAGCATAATTATGCTTAGGTCCGGTTGGATGAAGCATTTCATAGTTCTCTTTATGATAGGTCTCCTGAAATAAAATATAGGTTCCAATTCCCGCATCCTTCAGCTTCGTATAATCCTCAACTGTTGTAGCTGCTATATTAACATTCACCCTGCGTATAGCACCATTTTTATGTTTAATAGAGTAAATCGTCTGAATGCTCTCCAAGATATAATCCAACGGATTATTCACCGGGTCTTCTCCAGCCTCAAGTGCCAAACGTTTATGTCCCATATCCTGAAGAGCAATTACTTCCCTGCGTATTTCCTCCTGAGTTAACTTCTTACGAGAAATATGTTTATTTACATAATGATAGGGGCAGTATACACAACCATTTACACAATAATTTGAAAGATAGAGCGGAGCAAACATAACAATACGGTTGCCATAGAATCTTTCTTTAATCTTGATGGCAAGGTCATATATTTTTTGAATATCTTCCTCTTGGTCACATTCTAGTAAAACAGAGGCTTCCCTATGCGTTATTCCCTGCATTTTAGCTGCCTTTTCAAGAATATTATTTATTAATTCCCTATTATTCTTATTTGCACTGGCATATTCTAAGGTTGCAAGAATTTCCTCGTGACTGATGAATTCTTCTGCTTTCTTTGACATTACATCATACATATTCGTATCTCCTTTTATGAAATGTGGGCAAAAGACTCAATTGATTGATAATCCCCACGATCAACAGCTAGCTCATAACCTATTTTCTTCATTCGATTGGAGAGGCAGAAACGACATTCAGCAGCCTCATCACCAGTACAAATTTTATTATCATATAACTGATATTTCTTACGGACAACGGTAGGTGATAAATTTGGCATTACCACATTTGCTCCTGCCAGAATTCCCAGTTCTCTGCCATTGGGGTGAATGGTACCTAATGCAGTTGTTGCCGGAATGAGTGCATTCGGAATTAATAATCTTAATATGCTAATCAGTAACAGGGTCTGTTCCATGCTTCCTTTTGACTCATTTGCAAAAGGGGTCTCATGATGAGGAAGAAATGGACCGATACCTATCATCTGTGGTGAAAGCTCTTTTACATATAATAAATCTTCTGCAAGATTTTCCAACGTTTGTTCAGGGGATCCCACCATAAAGCCGGCGCCAACCTGATAGCCAATTTCTTTCAAATCTTTTAGACATTGCTTTCTATTTGCAAGTGTAAGGTTCTCCGGATGAAGCTTTCGATAATGCGCATCATTAGCTGTCTCATGCCGCAATAAATACCGATCAGCCCCAGCTTCATAATATTTAAGATAGCTCTCATAGCTCTTCTCACCAATGGATAGAGTGATTGCACAATCCGGGTACTCCTGCTTAATCAGCTGAACGATTTCAACAATATCCTCATCCTTATAACTGCCATCCTCACCGCCCTGTAACACGAAGGTACGAAAGTCAAGTTCATAGCCTGCCTTACAGCAATTTAAGATATCTTCTTTTGTCAAACGATAACGTTCTACCTCTCGATTACTCCTTCTGATACCGCAGTAATAACAGTCATTTTTACAGTAATTCGTAAATTCTATTAATCCTCTGGTATAAATCTTATTGCCAAAGAAGCGATGTGCTGTCTGACGAGCCTTTTCTCGAAGAATCTCATTTTCTTCTTCGGTTATATCCGATAGCAACGTAATTAATTCTTCCTTATTCAATTCTCCCTGCCTGTCGAGCTTCTCAATTAATTCTCTCGTCTTTGTCATAAACATCTCCATTCTTAGATTGCCAATACTACATAAACTTCACACCATAAAGACGCAAAAAACCCTGTGTCCAGGGACACGCCCAAGGGCACAGGGATAGGTATCTAAATCATAGATTAAGCAGTATGAGACAGGGGCATATACTGTGGTAGCACTAACCCCTTCTTTACGATACATTTCTATGCATTAGTTATTCTACTCTGTCGCCTTCCTACTTGGGCTAACCCTCATGGTCAGAACGATATTTTTGTTATTTATTTAACAATTATATTACAAATCTATTCATTTGTAAATGTTATTTTATAGAACTATTTTAAATAAATTCCTCCTGATAATTCTATTATTTTGAAAATATTCTTTGTATTATTTCTTCAAGCACACAGTATTTGCAAGAATTATTGTTGCTACTAACACAGCCAGATACCCCCAAGGCATCAACCACTTTATTGGGGTCGGAAGTTCCCCACTATAGGCTAACATAAGTCCAACAATTGCAGTAAGTGCTCCTAACCCACAACCTATAACACGACCCAATCTCTTAACATTATACCTTGCCTTCTGCTCACTGCTTGCCGTATTAAACCCTGCAATTAAAAATGTTCCTTTACCAATAAAGAGCAGCACGGACAATACAGCCATAACTATTACTAAGATCCATGGAATCATCTTTTGTTACCTCCTGATATTAAAGATATTTTCTAACTACAATTATCTCTTCTAGCTTTCTATGGGATACGAATCTATCATTAACCTCATTTCATTTTCTAACATCCTAAAGTCTAATTTTTCATAAACAGGTCTTCCATCTTCTGTTGCATTTAAATACAACTCACCCACTCCAAGATCCCTCGCTTCCGAAATCACCTCTTGTAAGAGTTTGGTAGCTATACCCTGCCTGCGATAATTTGGCAGTGTGTACACGTTATACACATAACCAATTTTACCTGATAAATTATAGGTCTTTGGAATAACCTGCGCGATAGTAGTAATAACACTTGCAACAATCTGATCCTCATGTATTGCAATATAACATAATAACGTCTCTGAATTAATGTTATTATGAAAGTACTCCGTAGTAGCCTCCATAAATTCATCAGAAGCCTCCCGGTTCATGACATCTGTAATAAATGCTTTCCTGTTTGCTATAACCCTCTCAACATCTTCTTTTGATGCTCTTTTAATTAATATTTCCATATAGATGCCTCCAAGTATTCTGAAGTATGATTTAACAGCTAATTATGAGAAACTCTTTCTCCTAACAAATGCTTGTACGCTTTGGGTTTTCTATACTTGCCCATATCCTCTCGGCTTCGATGTTCTCTTATTGCATCGACATCAAATATTGCCAATACAATGCCCTCCTCCATGCTATCTGCAATTATTATGGTATTATCAATTATATTCCCTTCCTCATCCCACACCATAGGATAAAAGGCACAGGAATTTCCGGCATCTTCACCTGGGGGATTTGCCATTGCAATTCCTACCATATTTTCAAGTGCTCTAACAGATAGTTCCTGCAGTCTTGGTTTCATACCACCACAGTCATTTGGCATCAAAATCAACTCGGCACCTTGTAACATCAATTCTCGTGCACTTTCCGGATATTCTCTGTCATAACAGATCATTACCCCAATACATATATCATCAAAGTGGCAAACATTAAATTGGTCCCCACTTTCAAGATAACCCTCCCAATCAAAATCACAGGTATGTACCTTGCTGTACTTAAGTATTATTTCCCCTTCTCGATTAATAATGAAAGCAGTATTTTGCGCCGACCTTTGACCTTTTGTAAATCCAGTTATCTCAATACCTATTGATAATTCTTTGGCAAGCTGACAGAAACTTTTTATTAAATTACTCTCTTCTGTCAATGCGCTATCTCTCCATGCTATGAATTCTGGTTCTCGCTCCACTTCTACAAAAGGTTTTTTCTTACATAGAATTTCTGGCGGATTATAAGAGGTTATCCAACACTCTGGAAACAGTACGAAATCTGCACCTATTTGTTTTGCCTGTCTGACATATTGTAGTCCTAATTCTGTATTTCTTTGTTGGTCACTCTCCGTAATTTTATGTTGTATCATAGCCACTTTAAAATTATTCATATCTATTACCTCCTGATTAATCCGTCATGACAATCTCATATTCGAATGGAAATGTCTCCGCCAAGCTTTCATTAATTTTTCACGAATGTCCTTATTTTGAGGGAGTAAAGGATGTCCGATTTCATATGCCCTGCCATCAAATCGATAGCAGTCCTTACAAAGGGAAACATTGGCATTATGCTCTATTTCTTGAACTTTTCGCGACTTTTTATAAGTCACAATATAAAATGCACCAGAATTATAATAGGTATCAATCATACGCACAGTTGGAATATTGTCTTTTACCGTAGCAAGTGCAAATTGCCAATCACTTGCAAATAGTTCCGTCATTGTATTCATTGCCTTTTCATAGGAATTCATCATATACCCCCTCCTTATTTTTAGGTGAATTGTTTGACCTGCTTTATTATTGATTTCTATTATTATAAATGATTCGGAAAAACAATTCTACCATAAATTAACTATATTTGGATTAGTACTTCGCTGATTGCGAAACAATAAATACCAAAGAAAAGAACAGCCGAAGCTGTTCTCCACTAAATACTTAATAAGGCAAACCTTATAATATTATCACTCTTTCAAAAGAGATATTTCCAGGCTTTACTCCTTCGCTTTTTCTTTCAGGCAGTCTTCTGGATTGAGCTTGATTAACTCCCAAGCTCCACCATCTTTTTTTATAAATTGTGATATTTCAATATCCGTATCATTGGTTAATTGATAGAATACAATTAGATAGTCATTCCCATCCGTACCTTTAAAGGAAACATTCTTTATATAACCCTCCTTCACAATTGGATACATTTCCTTAATCATAGAGCACCAGCCCCCGTAACGTATCTGCACAGAAGCTTCTGCATCGTATGACCAACCATGATAGGGTGCGCATAAATAATCCTCACCCACGAATTCTAGATTATCAATATAGTATCTTCCATTCTCCTCTACTAAATCAACAAATCCATAATAATAAGCAAAAACACCGGTATATTTTTCTGTCCCTTCTATCGTTTCAAGTTCCACAAAATAACGTTTTTTATTTGCAGGATTGTCGTATACGGGGATTTCCCTATACTTAATTAAGTTGATATGTAGAATGTTTTTAAAGGTGCTGAGATATTCTTTGTAATTTAGCTTCTTTTTATATTCGGAGGATAAAAAGTTATATGCCACCGGATAAGGTATCATTCCGTTACCTAAACTTCCACAACCTGCACCCTTATCCTCTTCATGATTGGCCGCCTCTCTCAGTATACTATAGTAATTTAATATGGTATCCTCTGGAGTAGCTAATAAATCTTTAGGGAGGCTTATTTTGGAGGCTTTCTTTCCAGAATAATCATCAAAAAATCGAGTATTATACCGGTCATTCAATACTGGAAGACTGGAAGGTCTGAAGTAGGTTTCAACATCCGACTTCCTTGTTTCTGAATTATCCTCTTGTTCAATTGTTTGTTTGAAATAATTACCACCCATAACAAGTACAGTTTCTTTGTTAAGCCGCTTATATTCCCAAAGCCCAAAACATAGCAATAAAAGTACAACTAAGGTCATTAGTGCCAGAAGCCTTTTCTTTCTGTTAATTATAATTAGCCTCATTCAGTCACAGCCTTATATAGTATTGTTTCTATAATATATATGGATGAAAAGTCAAAATTATTGTAATAAATAAAGTAATCTGTACATGGATTAATAAATAATTTACTGCTCTTTGTTGGTTTATTTGCTTAAATATAACCTTATTCCTCCGGACATTCCCCTTTTCTTGCAAGAATAATAATATCCAGATACTCCTGTATCATTTCCTTTGTGACCCCCATTTGCTGCAAATACAATTCTGATACGGTCTTCTTAAAATACCATAGCAGATCTTTATCCTGCGCATCTTCTGGGATAGGTGTATATTCAACCAAAAATACTGTTCTTGCGATATCGTACAAATAATGCCCATGACATAAATTCATAAAATCGATTACTGATACCTTATCCTCGGATAATAAAATATTGCCTGGATGAAAATCACCATGGCAAAGAGTATCAGCATCTGACAATTGATCTATTCTTTTCATTACTTCTTGCTGATGGTCAAGTGCCAATTTTGCATTTCTGATATGGTGTTTTAAAAAATCCTTATAGTCAGGCAAATCGGTTGCAACATTCGTTATAATTGCCTTATGAAGACTTGCCATGTATTCTGCACATCCTTGTAGATTTCCCGTCTTCATAACCCAATCCAGTAACGATTCTCCTGCTAGCTTGTCATAGATAATACCCGTACATTCTTCATAGGTAATTACCTCATAGGCTTCCGGCTTTTCAAAGTTCATAGGACCAATTATTCTTGCATTATGATATTCATTTACGATATATTCCTGTGGATAACCCTCATGAAAGAGTTTCAAAACTTTACCTTCTTCCCATTCGTAAACCTTTGCTGTATTACCAATACCAATTAATTTACCGGGTTGCATAAATACTCCTTTGTGTTTTAATTTATTATCCTGTATACTCTATTCTTATTAATGCACTCTACTGCTTCCAATAAACCTGCCTTTCAAGCAATAATGTCATATAACTGTGTAAACTCACTTATATTATAGTCTGCTATCTGGCTTGCTTTTCCTGTCTCGTCAAAGTAGCAGGAGGAAATCCCTGCGCTCCTTCCAGCCAGGATATCAAGGTCCCTGTCTCCTATCATAATTGCCTCGTTACGGTTAATTTGATGCTTTTCTATTAGATGATTCAGTGCCTGCGGACTGGGTTTCCTCTCAAATCCATGAATTGAAAGAATACAATCTTCAAAATAATCATAGAGTTTATAAAACTTCAGTATCTGTATAGCGGATTCCCCCCTATGCGTATATAAGTAATTAAACTTCCCCACCTCACTAATTTCCTTGCAGATAGCTTCAATACCTGGATAAGGCTTGTATTGTTCCACACCCATCCCCATATAGATTTTATTAGACCGTTCAAAGAAAGAGTCCTTAAGATGATATTTCTCTCTATAAATCTCTATGGCATGTTGCATGGTAACTTTCATATGCTGCATGATTTCATCTAAGTGTTCTACAATACCCTCTTCCTCCAGTGCCTTTTGAAAAGCGAGCCCCATCACCGGGTAGGAATCAAATAGTGTGCCATCAAAATCCCAAAATATATGTTTATACATGGTAGTCCCTCCAAAGTTGCCTCAACTAAGTTTACTTATTTACTCTTCCATCGGTAGATAACCCAAATCACGCATAACAGAGATGTAAATATGGAAATTTGAATTTCTTAAGTTAATA
The DNA here is from genome assembly GCA_047606065.1 of Mobilitalea sp. Taxonomy (GTDB): domain Bacteria; phylum Bacillota; class Clostridia; order Lachnospirales; family Lachnospiraceae; genus Mobilitalea. The sequence goes on along the minus strand of JASGEU010000131.1, from coordinate 20,662 downwards.
TCCTCGTCCGTAATACCTTTATATGCAATTAGTCGATTATAAAGTCCTATTCCTCTTCCTGTTAAGTTCATGTAGCCCGTGGTTTCTTCTAGAACAAAACAGGTCTTCTCATCCTCATCTTTGAGATGTTGCTTGTGTTCCTCCGGTAAGTCATCCCACCTTGGATCTTTTTCCTCATAGATTTGCTGATTACGTATGGTTCTGGGTAAATAATATCCCCTTATCTTTAATCCATAATCCTCAGGTGTAGAACTTAAAACCTCTTTAAGAAGTTCTCTTTGCCTTCCATTCCATTCTTCAATCTCCTCATCGGACATATCAACTGAAATTCGATTCAACTGCCTGTTCCTATCCTTTAGACAGTAATTCATAACAACATTAAAATAACAACCTTTCACTTGACTATCCTTAGTATCCAACGGAATTGCCTCATACTGTTGTAAAAAATATTCTTCCACTTCAATTATTGTATGTGGTTGGGGTTTTATTAACTGTGCGTACTTCTCAACCCAGGCTTCATGTTTTGCTTCTTGTTCCGGACTACTTTCCGGCATAAATACTGCACTAACTTTGCCCACACTAAGCATTCCATTTTCATCCCTAATTGTGATACTACCATCTTCATTTCTTTTAACAGGCATCTTCAACTCTTCCTTATTTGTTTTTACATATTAATTTCATGTTTAGAAGTTATCTTTTATAATATCTCCACCACAATAGAAACATGGCTTCTTATAGCTTACCTCACTTAATAAAAGTTCGACCCCATCGGGATTACTATAAATCTAACTAAAAATAAACAATAAAAATATAATTAAAAATATTGAGAAAAAAACAAAATAGGTCAACATATTTCTGATTGATTCCAGGTATTTCGTCTGTTTCTTCTGCATCATAAGCATTTCGGATTCAAAATAACTGCGGTCTGTTGAATTTGCCTGCATGGTTTGCTGTTCACCACCAATTTTAAGATCGATATGATCCTGTATATTCTCATTAAGTTCTTCCTGCTGATCCATTTCCCCTCCACTTTTCTAATACAGATACGTTAATTTAGCCATGTACTTATCGTATCGTTCTTAATTAATATGTTGCACAATATACTTTTTCTATTATTTAAAATCTTGTCCCGCCATATTAAGTCAGTGTGTAAAATAAATTATTTCTCTATCGTGTTTTTATATATTGATGTGCTCTGCTAATTAACTTATTGTATAAGTAAACATCATACTCATTAAACTTTTCCTTCGTAATTTGATCTATTCCAAACCATTCTACTGCGCTATTTTCCCCGGCACAAATATGCACTTCATTTGTTTCTGCCGCAATTAAGATAAATGCTATGGATAGATGCAAATGTCCATTTACATATTTGAAATTTTTCGTATGTCCATAAACCGGCAGAATATCTATGGATGCAATCTGCTCCATAAGTGGCTGAAGATTAATAATTCCCGTTTCTTCTTTTGCTTCTTTTAATGCGACGTACAACAAATCCTCATCACCGTCCGCATGTCCGCCTGTCCAGGACCAAACACCTCTTATATTATGATGCACCAGTAATACCTTGTCTAATGTGGGATTCATAATGAATCCTGAACTCGTTATATGAGCAATTTCATTGTCTCTAAGCAAAACATTAGAGTGAAATAACTTAATATAGTCCAGAGTAACTTTTTTCTCCAGCTCCTCCTGCTCATTATCAGGTTGATACGCCTCAATCATTTGTATATAGTTCATATCTTCCTCTTAACTTTCTATAATTAAATATAAATACTATGTACCTTTTTTGTAACTGTTCCGTCGATAATATTTTTAACTCCATATCTATTACAATATCTATTATAAGTAACTTTGTCAGGCAACTATCTGCTATTGCCTGACGAAGTTACATTATCTTTTGATTACCCTTTTGTAAAACTCTTACGTATAATTCCAGTTACTTAAATCAGATCATCATCCTCTGTTCTATCCTCATTCATATCATTTATTTCAGCATTCTCATCCTGCGCTTTCGAAAATATGGATTTTATAATTCCAAAGCCAGCCCAGATGGAAAGTAAATAACCAACTACAAGATCTTTTAAAAAGTCTCCCCAGACTTCACCCTGTTTTATGAAATCAGGCAGCTTCCTGAATGAGTCTGCTAAATTGTCAAAACTATAGACTCCTGAATAATAATACTTACAATAGTCTAAGGAGTATAATGTGTAGTTTGCTGCAAATATCATAAGTAAGGCTATCAACAAGGAGATAATCTGTCCCTTCTTATCAAGGAAGCCCGATAACATTCGATAACCCTTAATAGCAAATAACATCATCACATAGCCTGCTATACCTGCTATGAATCCAAGCATGCCAATTACAATCCAAAGAATACCACCAATAGCAGCTCCATTGATTGCGCCAAGGATACCTAAGAGTACATTGCTATTCGCTGCTTCCCCTCTGCCCACGGTATCTACTTCTATACCCTGTCTTTGTGATGCCATCGTATAAAAACCATTCTTAAACCCGAATTTTATATCAGGAATACGATTTTTTATTGCTTCAACAATATGAGTATATTGCGCACTTTGCACTTCATTTACTTTAATAATAGCGACTTCATGCTCTGCATTATCCTGCGTCACAATAATAATTGATGTTTTTGATCCTTTTACGTTATTATTATAGGCAAGACCATATATATGCGTAATATCACTAAATGGAATAATATCGAATCCACCGGTTGAACTGATGATATAATTATCTGTGAGATAGAGTTCCTGGGAGTCAGAATAGAAAACATTTGAATTATTAAGTTCACTGTCTACTTTACGTAAGGTCGAATTATCGACTCTTTTTAACGTTGCTTTGCTTACCAGGGACTGCTTTAATCTTAGGTTAACTATAACTACATACACAATTAAAATTAATATAAATGCAATGAAACTTATCGTAAATATACCATCCTGACTGGGTTGTTGTGTAGTATCAAGATAATAGATACCGAACACGTCCTTTATGGTGTCCGCTTCTACAAATTCACCACCCATGAATGTATTATAGGAATCCACTGCAAATTTTCCTAATTCCGTATCAATTTTAATAGGCATACCTTCCAAAGTAACTTGCTCCGGCGCTTCGATAATTTCTTCATCATAAGTATAATTAATTAAATCCTGATACAGCTCCATCTCATCCGCTTTTACTGCTACAATATACGGATTAAAATCTGTATCTAAAGCAAAGCAGTAAAAAATACTATTATCAAAATTAGATGCAAACTCTTCTGAAAATAATTCAGGAACTAGCTCACTATAATTTTCATCCTCATTAAAAGGGTCAAATACAGTTAATTCTTCAGAGGGTTGTTCTGCTTGTCTCATTGAAATTAAACCAAGTGCTGTTCCAGCTAATGAAATAATTAATAATACAATAAAGATGATGTGTGTGAATAAATTTGGCCGACGAGACATTAACCTCTTCAATTTTTTAGAATACTTGAAATCCATGTTCTCTCCTCCCATAAAAGCAATTGTTATTTTTATTATTGCTTTTATGGGATTTGCTTATTACATTTTTCTATGGGATTTCTTTCTATTTAATTTCATATTTTTCTTTTAGCTGCATTAGTTCAAGAAATTTTTCTACATCTCCGCCTCCATCTGGATGACAAACTTTATATAACTCGCGAAACCTTTTACGAATTGCAGCCTGGTCTGCATCATAAGGCAGCCCAAGACAGGCTAAAAGTTCTGGGTTTTGAACACTGCCAATCTGTATTCCACTATATTTGTACATTTCATAATAAACTAAAAACCAAAATTGTGCATATACTTCCTTCATCTGCTCTTTATTCATATGTTCCAGCTCTTGCATGGAATACCGAGCCCTGCTTTTATTTGTATTGCTTAGATTAAAAAACTCTCTCCACACTAAATGTATTTTTTCTAACTGCTGTACCGTACACTTATCAATATATTCCTTTGAAAATCCATATCGGATACCGAGTTCTAACTTTTTTAGCTGCCTGATTTTCTTTTTTAACTCCCTGTCTGCCATAAAGACAACTCCTAAATTCAATATTATTAATAACTTTAAACCCTTATTGAAAAAATGAACTGCCTAGTTTGTTAACTTCTTTTTCATGCATATGGATAAAGGCATTCCTTCATATTGCCCATAGTTATCTATTCGCTCATACCCCAGCCCTTGATATAACGATACTGCCGGTAAAAATGTTTTTCCTGTTTCCAGTATTAAGTGTTGATAGCCCAGCTCCAAGGCTTTCTTTTCTATTTGATCCATTAGCAGCTTGGAAATCCCCTTGCCTCGAAACTCTTTTTCAATAAAAACACGTTTTACTTCTGCTACTCCTTCTTCATAATGTTTAAAAGAAGCACAACCTATGGGCAGATCTTTCTCATAGGCTACAAACACATCATGGATATGGCTCAATTTATTATACTGGATATAATCCTTTCTTTGAACTTCACCACCCACTTGATCATTCAGGTCTTCATCCAGTAAATCACATAAAGAAATAAAGTCTTTGTTTTCACCATTAGTGTATAAAATCTTCAAGTCCCAACCTCCTAATACAGTCATTTGAGATATTTATTTTTAAATTTAATTTATATTAATCCATATTTTACCACTATAAGTAACTTTACTGCAAGTTAAGATAATATATTATCATTCCTTTATCTACGAAATACCGTAAATGGTATCATCTAACATAAATTGTATCTTGACTATTGTGTTTATATTTGATATTCTTCAATTGCAATTAAATATAAATGTCTTATAGGGTTCCGCAGCGATGAATTACCACTGGTCTGGTCCAAGATAAGACGCACAGTCTAACTGTGTTCACGGAGGGATAAAAGCCTGGGAGATATTCTATCATATCACCCGAGGCTTATTTTTTTACGCAAAGGTAATGTTTTTCTTTGACACAGTTGATCTGCCACTAACTTATACTTAATGAAAAGGAGCACATTATGATCAAATGGTTTTTCTTAATTATTGCTGGTTTATTTGAAGTTTGCTGGGCGATTGGCTTAAAATATTCCAATGGCTTTACTAAATTAGTTCCTAGCTGTTTAACTGTAGTCGGTATGATAGCCAGTTTTTATTTCTTATCTCTGGCATTAAAGAGCTTTCCTTTGGGGACAGCTTATGCTATCTGGACTGGAATAGGTACGGTAGGCACAGTAATTCTTGGAATTATACTCTTTAAGGAGCCCCTTGATGCCCTGCGCCTTGCGTGCATCGGACTTATTGTATTAGGCATTATAGGATTAAAGCTCGTATCTCCAGGACACTAATACTGTATCCTTCCCCTCAATCAAAGCAGGATAAACTCAATAAGGCTAATATGAGAAACCCGAACTGCTACTCCTTGAGTCTCAGTCCGGGTTTCATTTATCTATTCCTATGCTGCTCATTCTCTAAAGCTAACTTCAGGTTAACTTTAACTTAACTTTTTCATTAAGACAGCTTTTAAGCTTAGCATCTATGACTATTGTTCATTAACATTATTCAACTACCTGATCCAGATTAACCAAAAAAGGTTCTCCTTCTTTCATGAGGATATGCCCGGATTCGTATGGCTTACCTTCTACTGTGATATATACCTGATTAACCCCATAATATTGACCTAAGGTATTCACAATACACTGTAAAATAAGGGTTTCAAAACCAGCACCTGCGTTCATTTCTGTTACTAATTCATTTGTAAAGTCTACTGCTATTGCAGAATCCTCGGTCCTGGCAACACTAAGAAGTTGCGTTGAGGGACTTATCAATGGCAGATAAGTATCTTTAACAGGCTTATTTGACAATACTTCCTGTAATTTCAAGAGTGTACCATCATTAGTAAAAAAGGATACTTCTTTATTCTCTATATGGATTTTCTCATCCTGATCCACATAGTAAACACTTATTATTTGACCTAGCGGTGAATCTTTCTTTAATGAACTAAGTTGTGAAGATACCACATCATCTCCTGTCATAAACTCGCTCATTACCAAACCCACCTGCGGAGCGTAAAAATCCTTCGATATACTATCTACAGCTTCGGTGGTAACTTCCAATGCGGTGTAAGTCCCCAAAGGAGTTGTGATTGTTACATCAACATTTGAAATATATCTTTTTCTGCCATCTGGTAAAGTCCATTCAGTCCCTTTCTCTAAAGGTTCTTTCAGCAGGATCTCTGCATCCTCTCCAGCTGCTGCATCTAACATTATATTTTCTCTGGAATAGCTTTCGCCTGTCGATTTTATAATGGATAAACTATTCTCGGTTAGCTCCAACACCCTTACCGTTTCTGTTCCTCCATTGTTCGTTCTTATTTGCATTCGATTGTGTTCTTCATCTAAAAAGTCAACATATCGATTATAAAATGCAAATTCACTTCCTTTGCCTTCATAAACATATTCTGAATCCGCTTCAAAGGGATAGTAATCCTCTATGGAAAGCTCCTTAGTCGGAGTATCCGTAGGTACTAATGTTGGCTGCTGTGTCGGGGTTTCGGTTGGAGCCAGTGTTGGTTGATTCGTTGGTGTATTATTCTGTTCGTCTTCCTTTGATGGTTTGGAACAGGCACTTAGCATTACGCATATTATAAGTACCAAAAATGGTAATTTTATCTTCATAGAAACCTCCCTATTCTTAATGATTTGAACAACTGTTTAACTAGCTATGATGTCCTGTGAATAGCACCTGATATCATTGTATCAGCAAAATTCGTATCCTATACAAATCTACTGCTTTTTTGACTCTCAATTACTCAAACGATTATTTATAGTTACTAATTTATACCTATCGAAAATTAGACGATGTAAAATCTGGTAAGGTTCCAAAATGCTTTATTCCTAACTACCCTTTATCTATTAGAGTAATTTTTTAATAAAGCAGCGCCTGCGCTTATGATTGACTGCCTCATAGTGTTTCCATAAAGACTGTACCTGATGGTTGGTTTCTAGTTCTGGACCAGTCTCCGCATACATCAGACCGTTCTTTCTTGCTGACTCAGACATTGAATTCATTAATACAGCAGTGAGACCTTTGTTTTGATATTTTGGAAGTACACCTACCAGATAAAGATCCAGAATCTTAGTTTTAGCATATGGTGCACGCATTATGTGGTACCAGCCAAAAGGAAATAATCTTCCACCGCTTCTTTTCATTGCTTTACTTAAAGATGGCATACCAAGCCCAAATCCAATCAGCTCCCTGTTCTCATCCACAAGCAGCTTCACATATTCAGGATTTATCAACATAATAAACTCATCTACGTACTTTTGAATCTGCGCTTCAGTTAAATTCACTGTTCCATAAAGGTGGCTGTAACACACGTTAAGCAATCCCAGCACTTGCGGTATATATGGTTTAATTTCATTTCTGCTCTTTACCTCAACGAGAGAGATTTTTGATCTCTTAAGAACCGCTTCGGACAGCTTATTTATCTTCTCGTCCGCTTCCTTAGGAATAGTCACTTTAAATTCCATCCAGTCAATATCTTTTCCATATCCAAGTCTTTCTAAATGTTGAACATAATAAGGATGATTATAAATTGTTATAAACATACCTTCTTCTTTAAATCCCTCAACCAGCATTCCTTGCTGGTCCATATCACTAAAACCAATTGGCCCATGAATTTCTTCTAACCCTAAGGATCGTCCCCAGTCCTCTACAGCCTCAAATAGTGCGGCTGATACTTCATAATCATCTATAAAATCAACTCTGGAAAATCGAATTCTTTTGGTCTCCCATTTTAGATTCGCCGCGTGACTGATGATTGCTGCAATTCTACCAACACATTTTCCTTCTTTGTAGGCCAGAAACTGCTTTACACTGCAATAATCGTAGGCAGGGTTCTTTTTGGGATTGAAGGTATTGATTTCGTCCGATATTAAGTCAGGAATTGCCTGCGGTACCTCCTTATAGAGCTTTGCCGGAAATGCAGCAAATATCTTTTGTTCTTTTTTTGTTGTGACTTCTCTTATCTCAACCATAGTAACCCCCATATTCTTTTTAGTACTTTCACCTTGAGCCTCTTTCCTATAGTTACATAGCAATTATTTTAATTTGTAACTACCTAATATTTAAAAACAGCTCCTGGCTTTGGCCTATTCTATGTTTTTAATTTGTTTATAGTTTTTTTATATTCTGTTTATATTTTACATGAACTGTTGTAAAATGCAAGATACTGTTTTATTATGACGAATTGCAGCCAAAAGAATTTTTCTTCTTGACTGGAAATAATTGTTGTGATAGACTAGGAAAAATTTATCTTTTAGGAGAACTTAAATGAAAGCTTTTAATCTTATTCTTGTCATTAGCATTCCTCAAGTCATTAAGCCGCTTCACTTGTAGCCTGTTCGCATAGCTGCAAGCGGTTTTATTTCTTGTAGTTATGCATAACGGATAAGTTAATTTATATATAACAGCCGCCTTGCATAATAGTCCTTTGGATATTATACAAGGCGGTTTTTTATATTCAAAACATTAAGAAGGGAATGATGTAGTATGAATGCAATCGAAGTAAGTCAGTTATCAAAAACCTTTCGGGTGAAAACAAAGGAGAAGGGCTTTCGGGGGAGTATGAAATCCTTATTTCAACCAAAGTATCAAAGCATTACCGCAGTAGATCAGATTAGCTTTCAGGTAGAACCTGGAGAAATCCTTGCCTTTATTGGTCCAAACGGAGCAGGTAAGAGTACAACAATTAAAATGCTCACAGGAATTCTTTATCCAGATCAGGGTAATGCAAGGGTGCAAAATCTTGATCCTAAAGTCAGCCGAAAGAAGCTGGCACATCAAATTGGTACCGTTTTCGGACAGAAGGAGCAGCTTTGGACCCATCTGACCCCTTATGATAACTTTAAATTCTTCGGAGCTATCTATGACCTGCCTGGTCAAGAAGTGGAGAACAGAATTGAGGAATTAAAAACTGTTTTTGAGCTTGACAGCTTTATTAACACACCAGTTCGCAATCTCTCCCTGGGACAGCGAATTCGATGTGAAATTGTTGCTTCCTTAATTCATCGCCCTAAAGTACTCTTCTTAGATGAGCCCACCATAGGACTTGATCCGGTTGTCAAGGAGAATATCCGGTCTCTAATTAAACGAATGAATAAGGAGTATAAAACAACAATCTTCTTGACCAGTCATGACATTGGAGATATTGAGAAATTATGCAAAAGAATTATTATTGTTAACCATGGTCGTATCGTACTGGATGATTCCATGGAAAATATTAAGTACCATTATCTAAATAAGAAAATTATTGAGCTTAAACTGACAGAAACAACGGACTTCTCTGTGGAGGATGGGATTACTGTATTAAAGAGTAAAGGAAATCACTTGAAGCTTGAAATAGATACTACGAAGAAAACAATAACTGATGTGCTGAAGCTGATTGACTCAGAGCAAATATTAGATATCAATATTTCTAATATTCCGTTGGAAAATATTATTACAGAGATATACAAGGAAAATAGAACTGGAACAGGAGGGATGGCTTGAAAAAATATGTATTCATCTTTAAAGCAACTCTGATGGAAAGCCTGCAATATGTTATGAATATTCTTCTGGGCTTTATCAGCTTCTTTATGCTTATGTTTGTATTCCTCTGCTTATGGCAATATCTTTATTCAGATTCCACCAATCTAATTAATGGCTATTCCATGAAGCAGATGATCTGGTATGTAATTTTAACAGAGGTATTATGGTTCGGCAGCCGCAGCAGGAGTTTAACCGCCCAGATTACTACGGATATTAAGAGTGGAACCATTGCTTATGGTATTAATAAGCCCTATCACTATATCCTTTTTGTAATCTCAAAGTATTTAGGTGAAATAGTAATTAAACTGCTCCTCTTCATCGCTGCAGGCATATCCATCGGATATTTCTTTGTCGGCAGCATCGAGGGCTTTCAGCTTAGTCACCTTCCCTTCATCCTTATTTCCGGTTTCTTTGGTATTATGATTCAGGCTGTAATCCGTATGTTAATTAGTGTTCTATCCTTTTGGATCGAGGACTCTCTACCCTTCCACTGGATTTTTGATAAACTCATCATTGTAATCGGTATGCTGTTTCCAGTTGAAATGTTCCCGGCGTGGGCGCAGCCTATTATTCGCTCTTCTCCAATCTATGTAATCACTTACGCACCTGCTAAACTTACCATAGATTATAGTAATGAGGTTTTTCTATCCACACTGACAGCACAGTTACTATATCTCATCATTACCAGTTTATTCTTATTTTTGCTATTTCAGAGAGGGGTGAAGAAGTTAAATGTTAACGGTGGTTAAAAATCAATGTAAGGTTATGCTTCTTTCAGTTCGTTATAATATTATGCGCGAGATGACAAACCGTGTCAGCTTTTTAATGTATGTCAGCTTTATGGTATTAAATAATGCTACCTTTATAATTCAATGGCTTCTCTTATTCAGTCTTAAAAGCGATATTGGAGGTTATTCCATTGATGAAGTAATGCTCCTATGGGGGCTGGCTGCCGGAACCTTTGGTTTTGCTCATGTCTTTTTCACTGGAGGTTTTTTGCTTTCCGACTTAATCATTAACGGGAAACTAGACGCCTTCCTGGTTCAGCCTAAGAACGTTCTGCTAAGCGCTATTACTTCCAGAACCAGTTCTGCTGCCATTGGTGATGTTGTTTATGGATACCTAATTGTAATAATTTTTCATTTTAGCATTGGTAATCTATTATGGTTTACCATTTATAGTATTATGGGAGCCATTATCATGACTGCTTTTGCTGTTATTACCGAAAGTATCTCCTTCTGGCTGATTCGAGGTGACCTGATATCGGATAATCTTAACGGTCTGATTATTAATTTTTCAACTTATCCAGATGGCATTTTTAAAGGTATCGTTCGAATTTTACTTTTTACTGTTCTGCCTGTGGGAATGATTGTATATCTCCCCGTAAAGCTTATACTAAAGTTTCACTTACTTTCCTTCCTATATCTGACTGGATTCACAATTGGCATTTCCCTATTAGCCTTTTTTATTTTTTATCGTGGTCTAAAGCGTTACTCCTCCAGTAATCTGATGATTGCCAGAATGTAGATTATAACGGTTTGTGTTTACATTAATTACCATTCTATGGTACAATACCTTATATTGGTTACTTCAGACTGCCAGCCTGCTTCCTGGGGTTTATGAAAAAGCAGGTTAGCTAACGAATAACTCAATACTTAAGCAATTATACTCCAGATAAATTCAGATCTCTGTCTTTATCAGTAATTGGATTAGACAAAGGTTGATGCGAACTTTTTACACTATGATTCAATTAAAGAAAAGGAGAGAAGTAATTGTATGGTACTTGAGGGAAAAGTTGTTGTAGCACAAGGTGGTGGTCCCACCGCAGTAATTAATCAATCCCTGGTCGGCGCCGTGCTGGAATCCAGGAAGTTTCCGCAGATAACAAAGGTATATGGTGCGATTAACGGTGTGGCAGGAATCATTAATGAGGATTTTCTGGATCTTACACAGGAAACCACTCATAATCTGGAGCAAGTGGCAATCACCCCTTCCTCCGCCCTATTTTCCACCAGAGACAAACCAGATACTGCTTATTGTAAGGAAATCTTTCATGTATTTAAAGCACATGGCGTGCGATACTTTTTCTATATTGGCGGAAATGATTCCGCTGACACCGTTCGTATTGTTAATGAGCAGGCGGAAACCTCCGGCTATGAGTTTCGCGCCATACATATTCCAAAAACCATTGATAATGATCTGCTTGTTAACGATCACACCCCTGGCTATCCATCTGCTGCTAAGTTTGTTGCCCAGTCCTTTATTGGACTAAACTTAGACAATAGAGCCCTGCCCGGTGTGCACATTGGTGTAGTAATGGGAAGACACGCAGGCTTTTTAACTGCTGCCTCCTCTATTGCAAAAAAATATCCTGATGACGGTCCACATCTAATCTATCTTCCAGAGCGTCACTTTAATATTGATAACTTCCTTATGGATGTTAAGGATGTATACACACGTTTTGGACGGTGTATCATTGCAGTATCAGAAGGTATTCAAGATGAGAACGGTGTTCCGATTGTAACTAAATTAGTAAAGAGTGAAACAGATTCCCATGGCAATGCCCAGCTTTCCGGAACTGGCGCCTTAGGCGATCTGCTGACACAGGAAATCAAGAATAAGCTTGGGATAAGCAGAGTCAGATCGGATACCCTCGGTTATCTGCAGCGTTCTTTCATGGGTTGTACTTCTCCAATTGATCAGCACGAAGCCAGAGAGGTTGGGGAAAAGGCTGCACAGTTTGCCATCTGGCATAATGTTGATGGTTCCATCACCATTCACAGAACCGGCTACTATTCGGTGGATTATAAAATGACTCCTCTGTCACAGGTGGCTGGTAAAACCAAACTGATGCCGGACAATTTTATTAACGCGAAAGGCAACAACGTAACCGACGCCTTTAAATATTACCTTCAGCCTCTGCTAGGCTGTGATATGCCAGAAGCCAGTATGCTTAGGGCACCAAGAGCAGAAAAGCTGTTGCAAAAATAGCAATTTATTTAACTAAAAAGTGATGCCCCTCTCCCACAGATTTAATGGGAAGGGGCATTATTTTAGTTCCTCACAATATTCTTGTTTCTTGCAAGAGCTTTTACATATCTCTTCCTTACAAACAAGATGAAACGACAAGTCGCTTCACTTGTCATGAATATATAAAGGACATGTCATATTATTTTACGACACGTCCTTTATATGTTATTTCTTCTTTGTTGAGCTAGGTGCTGCACTTGACTGTGCAGTGCTTTTCTTTTTTGGAGCCTTCTTCGGATTCTTATCTCCCATGAGTTCCACCTCCTTTTGTACAATTTAGGGAATTAATTACATTGTATAATTAGTTCCATTTATTGTCAAATAGATTCTGAACTCGATATGATTTCTAATTATTTAAATATATTCACAATCACTTCCAAGTACCTCTGCCGATCATTATGCCTATTATTCAACTTAATTTATTATTTCTCTTTCTGTTATTACCACTTCGCCTTCTGTATTACTCTCAACAAAATTAAACACATGCTCGAGAATACTATCCGCCTGTGCCCTGTCTCCTGCAATACCTGCGAACCCAAGCACAGCTATTTGGTGAAGGTCCTGCTCTTCAACTTCTGCTGCGGATACATTGAATTGATTTCGCACCTTTGCCACCAGACTTTTTACAACCATTCGCTTCTCTTTCAGTGAATGCACCCAAGGTAAATGTATCTTAATTGTTCCTGTAGCGATAAACATGGGATAACCTCCTAGTAGTCGATATTCTCCAGATAGAGGCCGCACGCCTCGGCAAGATTACCTGTCTTATCTCTTTCTCTAGATTCAATAATATTGGGAATCTCTTCGCCTTGCAAATTCCCCAGGCCAACCTCAATTAAAGTTCCTACGATCCATCTTACCATATTGTATAGAAACCCATCTCCGGTTATTCTTATATTAATAAAACCATTTTCCTCTTCAATACAAACTGCATGAATATTACGTACCATACTTTTCTTCTTTGACTTTGCATTTGAAAAGGCAGTAAAATCATGTTCACCAAGAAAATGTCTTGAAGCTTCCTTCATCAACGTAATATCAAGCCCTTGCTTAACCTGCATACTATACTTTCTCATAAATGGATTGCTATAGTCTTTGTTCCAAATCTTATAATGATAGGTTTTTGACTTAGCCGCATATCTTGCATGAAAGTTATCCGGGACAGATGTTACCTTAATAACACAGATATCCTGGGGTAAATATTGATTCAAATAATTTTTTATCTGATCCTCTGGCATATACTCTTTTAATTTAAAATTAGCTATTTGAGCAAGTGCATGAACTCCGGCGTCAGTACGACTGCAACCAATAATCTCTATCTCCTGTCCGGCAAACTGGGTCAGCACCTGTTCTATTTTTCCCTGAATTGTATTTTCTGCTTTTCCAAGTCTTTGCCAGCCTTTGTAGCGGCTACCATCATATTGAATTGTTAGGCAATAATTGTACATTCCCGCTCCTTAACTAAATCCACTTACCTACTCGTATAAGCTTCATCTTCTGTGTTTTACTTCTTCTTTTTTATACGTTTATTAACATACAGCATTATAGTAAATATTAATAAATACAAAAAAGTAACTACTGTCAACGTTAATCCTCTTTCTTCATTTGAGCCATCTGCAAATAATACCGGACCAACTCCAAAAAAGGTGAGTAATATAAGGATAATAACTAAGCAACAGTTTATAATAATTCTTGCCACTCTACAACCTCCATTTCGTTTATTCTGCAAGGTCCTCCCAAATTGTTTCTAACGAAATAATTTCAACATTATTATCTAACGTTTTAAAGGAACTTATCCAATCCGGTTGTTTTGGCAATTGATCTGAAATTTCATCAAACTGAACATAGTCTCCGTACTCTTCATGAACAACATTAATTCCCTGCAGCTTCCACCACTCTTCATCCGTAAGTCTTTGATTACTTGTAAACTCATAAAAACTATATACAGAGCCTAAGGACAAATATAACTTACCGTTATAAGGAACTACCACATAGATCTCATCAAAATATCCCGTCCCCAAGGTCAAATAGGTGTCTCCTCCGGTAGCGATATCTGTAACCAACATATCTGTAGGATCTTTTGCAGTAATATCTCCTGTGGAACCAGCCACAAAACTATTAATAACGTTTTCAATTGTGCCCCCGCACCATAACAATTCCCTTACTTCTTGTTCACTAAGGGCCTCATTTTTTAACTCTTTAATGGAGCAAGTAATTAATAAATTTAAAAACTCTTTATACTCTTCAACTCCTTCACGCAATACATTATTTAGCATGTCTTTGTCTTTTAGCACTTCACTTGTGGCATCTGTCAGGTATAAAAGTTTATAGTACAACTCGACATTTGGTTCTACATATTGTTGCCCGGCTGTTGCTATAGGTCCACCCATTTCTGCTGCCGACTGTTTTCCATACAGGACAGTATCATGTTTTAGTTCAGTATAACTTCCCAGAGCAGCATTCAGAGATTTATACTTCCAGGCCTCGTTTTGCATAAACAATGGCATACCAGAGTTACTATCATATTCTGTCAAAACTGACTTTATAGATGATAACCACCCGCGGTAAAGATTACCCTGCCAATAACCGGCACTATATCCCCCTACCTCTTCTTCCAGCTTCTGATATCTCTGTGTATACTCCGGCCAGTTTTCCTGTGGTTTATATACGTTAAAGATCAGGTTCTCTGCAGTATCACTGCCAAGTACACCCATAACATCCAGTGCTGTTGGTAATGGTCTTACAATTGGCTTCATTAAGGTTTGCAGAATATCACTATCCAAAATGTAACGCTGCCCCATAAACTTAAATTGTTTTTCTGTCGGCTGATCACTATCCAGGTAGACTGCTTGAATTTGTGGTTCTGGAAGCTCCTTCACTGCTGCAATCAACTTATCTTTATATTCCTCATCATTATAGGTATTAGGGTCTTCCTGTCCAGCAAATACTTTATTACGCACTCCATTTAATGTAAATACATTAATATCATCAGATAATCCCACATACTGTGAAGTTGGCTGATAAATATTTGACCAAAGCTGTGCATCGCTGATTTCTTCTGACTCTGCAATTGTGGTAAAATTAATTAAAAGTGCTTGCAGCACATTTTCATATAGTATCTCTCCATTTTGTTCCAGGGCAAGGGGTGTATACCCGAACCACATCATTGCTTTAAAAAATCGACCAAGTTCCTCTGCTCTGGTATAATGTCCTCTAACTGTAAACTGGGAATAATCTAAATCAACCTGTAATAAAGGAGAACGCGTAACTCCTTCAGCTGCTGCTATTAAGTCATATTCCTGTTTTGCAAGCTCAAGTAAGGAAGCTTCCACGGTAATAGGTACTTCACTGTTACCAAGCACAAGCATGCGAGCTACAAGGAAATAAACTATATTCTTATTTTGAAGCTGGATTAAATCCTCATCCTTTAGCTGCTCCTGAAGTAAAATTGATTTTTCCAACATCTGCTTCGTCATAAGGTCAAGATCTTTATAAAGATAGTTCAGTTCAACTCCCATCAGGGATTTATCATAGAATTGGTGATACATATGAAGTACAACATCCGAGGTAACAAAGTTTGGAATTCCCCTATATTCATTGGAATCATAAACATAATTTATCCTTGTCTGGTTTGAGGGAAGAACTACAAAACCATTCGAGGCCAGCATATTAATCTGTTCCTTGGTAAAACCATTAAATTGATTGATGTTTTCAATATTAGATAAATCCTTTGCTATCGTATACGGTTCTACATCTGCCTCATAGGTTGGGACCTCATAACCTGCTTGCTCCAGTTCAACTGTTTGGATTACAGCCCAGGCTTTATCCAGCTTTAATAACGTTTCTACAGTCTGAGAGCCATTGTCCGGATTGGAAGCTTCCACTGCAGCTGTAATATTCGCAGCTTCCTGTTTTGGTGTTGGTGAATTTTCTCCGATTAGTACAGCTTTCTTTTTACCCTGGCACCCTGTAATTATCAAACATAGACATAACACAATTACTATAACTCTTTTCATTGATAACCCCTTTCCGCCGCCATTGCAGCACCCTCTTTCATACACTAGTGAACTATATATTTATCATTACTGCCGTTCATCCATTGAATTTAATTCTACTATCTTTCCATCCTTAAGTGTCAGGTCACACTCGATTTGATTTTCTGTTCCATACATCATCCTGATTTGATTTCCCCCACAAATCGTTATTTCCTTAATATTCTGATACTCCTTACTTTCCGCCAGCTTTAGAAATCCAAAGTCAAACCAGTAATACACTCCTAGCTTTTCCAGCTTTTGCTCTGTTTGTTCTACAAGAATGATTTCCTCTCCTGGTATTGAAACCAGGTCTCCAATATAAACTTGCTTCCAATTCCCGCCAATCTGCGATCCAGTCCATTTTTTGACCAACACATTATTTTCATAGTTAAATAGAAATAATCGGTTTCTTATTTCTTTATCATAATGTGCTGCCTTTTTCACGACCGTAATTATCTCTATAATCCCGTCCCCGTCAACATCTGCTACGTCAATCTTCCAGGGTCTTAAATCATGAAAATTATTTTCATATTTTCGATTATACTTTGCTCCTTCTGACTCCAAAATAACAAGGTAGTTGCCATAATCTGTTCTTCCATTGGTACTTATAATGAGATATGACAAATCTCCTTCTTCCACCCCATCAATCAGTGTTTCTCCTTTATGGAGATACTCCTCCCATTTTGAAGTTCCCCTTCTATCCATATGATTTAATTTATAAATTGCTCCACAAATGATTAGTATTACTACACAGAAAAGTAGTGATTTCCATAAATTTGATACTATTATATTTCTTTTAATCACACATAGCCTCCGCACAAACTTAAAGAGCATAACCTGAGATCTCAGTCTATTATTATTTAATTAAATTACATTATTTTCTATTATTTATTGTACCTTAAAGTCATAAATTACTCAATAAAAATTCCAATCTTTGTTATTTCTGTGACATTATATAGGATTGTACAATAGTTTCGTTTTCTTACATGAATAACGTTTTGAATGTACAATATACTATTAATTATGTATCGCATATAATAATATGGTAAATTATTACTATTTATAAAAAATATAGCTACCTATCAATAATTTATTTCCTAGAAATAATCAAAATGCAAGAAAGTCAAGGTGATGAGATGCAGACGGATAAACGCTTAACAAAGGCATATCATAATGCAAAGATTGAATACTTTGATGAAAAATCAAAGTATATTTTTTTTAGTGATGTTCATCGTGGAGACGACAGTGTATCTGATGAATTCAGCAGAAATCAGAACTTATATCTACATGCTTTAAATTATTACCATAAAGAAGGTTTTACCTATGTGGAAGTTGGAGATGGCGACGAGCTATGGGAATATCCCACCTTTAAGCACATTCGGCTTGCACATACGGATATCTTTGTTGTTTTGAAAAAATTTTTCGACGATAAACGAATGCGAATACTTTATGGTAATCACAATATATATTTGAAATCCAAGCAAT
This sequence comes from Mobilitalea sp., assembly GCA_047606065.1. GTDB lineage: Bacteria > Bacillota > Clostridia > Lachnospirales > Lachnospiraceae > Mobilitalea. The sequence goes on along the minus strand of JASGEU010000131.1, from coordinate 2,555 downwards.
ATATTAAAGATAATTATTTTACGTTTTATGATGAGTATAAGCAGGAAAGAGTTGAATTGTTTAAAGACATGGAAGCTCATGAAGCACTTTTGCTAAAGCACAAAAGAACGGATCAGGAAGTACTAATTCTGCATGGGCATCAGGGGGATTTTATGAACGATCAACTCTGGCTGGTATCCATGCTGTTAATGAGATATTTCTGGAGGTTCATGCATGTGGTTGGCTTTGAAAATCCTGCCAGCCCCGCACGTAATCTTTATAAAAGACACAAGGTTGAAAAAGCATATAAAAAATGGATTGAAAAACATAAGATGATGCTAATTTGCGGTCATACCCATCGGCCCAAATACCCGAAAAATGGCGAACTGCCCTATTTTAATACCGGCTGTTGTATCCATACCAGAGGCATCTCCGGAATAGAAATTCAAAATGGAGAAATCAGTATGGTAGACTGGCGTATGGTTGCTGATCATAATGGAGTTGTTCGCATTGATCGGCAATTAGTAAGAGGACCAGAACCTCTTTCTCGTTTTGATTGCAAGCACAATCCTTACTCGCCAAACTGTACAGAATGTGAAGATGATGACTAATAAAATACCGCTTTACCGGGCATCCTAATTAAGTAATGATAACGCAATCTATCATTACCTTTTTGGTGGTTAGGAATGGAGGTAGTGTGAATTATAAAACAATTCACACGGTAAATTTGTGCTTACACACAAATTTATGGTTTTGTATAGGTGGAGGTATGAATGAGAGTAAAAGATATTATGTCAAAAGATATTGCATGCTTAAGATCAGATGACTCCATTGAGAGAGCGGCACAGCTAATGAAGCAATATAATTGTGGTTCAATTCCTGTTTGTACTAAGGATAAATTAATAGGAATTGTAACTGACCGTGATATTGCCGTAAGAAGTGTTGCCTCTGGTCAGGACGTTTCACAGCAAAGAGTTGGTGATATTATGACGGAAACAGTGGTATTCGCAAATCCAGAAATGGAAGTTGATGATGCTGCGAGATTAATGAGTGACCGTCAGATCAGAAGGCTTCCAATTGTTGAAAACAATAGTCTTGTTGGTATTGTAGCATTAGGCGATATCTCCTTAGAGCCAAAATGCCAAAACAGTGCAGAGACTGCCCTGAAAAACATCTCTATGCCCGGCTCCAATTGGATATAATGTCGACAGACATTATTTCTGCGCCGAACAAAGTGAGTGCGCATCACTGGCACGCAAGTGCCACTATCATGTGGTTTTCACATGATATAATCAAACACAACAAACCTCATACCTGGTATGAGTATAAGGCTATTTGGAGTTAGCCTTAAAAAACGGATAACAGCTTCCTACAAATAGGTAGAAGTGGTTATCCGTTTTTAGTATGCTATTTATATTAAACAATTCAGTTTCATGTCTTATATCGACCCGTTCCGTTTGTTTTAATAATCTCCATATTTGTTTTTATTTACTTTTATTTGCTTTATTCAATATACTAGAACAATGAAAATATGAGCTTATATGATCAGATGGCGCAGACCGGCAAACTTTTATTTGCCGCTTTTGCAAATAAAAGTTTGGTAAGGCAAGTCCAGATGATTATATAAGCTCACATTTTCATTTACTATACATTTATCTTACAAACCGGAACCACTTAAAGTCAAAATCAGAGCCAGGCAGAAATTCAAAGCTTACTCTTTGTAATCCAGTCACCTTTTGAAGCGCAAATTCCAATTCTACATATTCCTTACTATACGGGAATTCCACTATTTGTTTCTGATTATCGCTTTCACTGCTAAAACGAATGTTAATGGAATCACCTTCATGATTGGAACGTCCACAGAGCAGCAGCTTTGTAACGCCTTCTTCTCCAAAATTCATATTATCAAATTCTATGGTTACATTGTTACCGATATTAACGATTGCATCTTCTGCTACGGTAAAGCTGTCGCCATAAATCTGATTATTATCTTTTATTGCCAATCGCTCCAGACCTTTTTCCAGGTACTTAAATTCAAAGCCCTTCCAGTTGGTTTTATTATAAAATACAAAAGCTACGGTTGTTACTCCCTTTAATCTCTTAGGAAGCTTAAAGGTGTTAGGCTGGAAGGTCTCCCAGACCAGATTTGCCTGATAATGTGTATTTAATAAAAGTTCTGCCCCTTCTTCTCCTGGCATTCCTTCCCATATCTCAATTGGTATCGCATCATTTGCCCAATAGTTAATTGGCAATGTCACCTCATCAGAACCATACTCGCCAAAGTCAAGTCCAACAAACCCAACACAGTTTCTTGTGTCTGCCAAAGTAGCAATTCCTCCAAGCAGACCAGTTTCATATTCATGATTTCCTGCATTAGACAGACCCGCATCCAACATCTGATAGGGATTCATAATCGCAGCTCCTACCCCGCTGATTTCAAATTCCAGCTCGGATATTATCTGTGGAATTGGTCCGCCGTTATTTGCAGAGCAACGGAGTCTAAACTCACCATCCCCCAGTGCAGTAATCGTGGCTTCATTTCCAACCACCTCAAACTTAGCAAGATTAGTTTCTAT
>JASGEU010000130.1:0-27885 GCA_047606065.1 Mobilitalea sp. | reverse complement strand
TATTGAGATATTGGGTCTTTTATAAAGTTTAAATGTTTGACAAAACCTAGCAGGTTAATATTGTTGGAGAAGTTTATCATTAACTTCTCTAACAATATTAACCTGCTAGGTTTTGTCAAACATTTAAACTTTATAAAAGACCCAATATCTCAATATGAAATGTATCAAATTTTATAGATAATATACAAATCAATACAGCAAGATGAAATGACAAGCCGTTTCACTTGTCATGAATTATAAAAACGCAAGCATAATGAGCTTGCGTTTTATAGTTATAACTAGCAACTAACATGTATTGATATACAGATATTAGAAATACTATTGACATTAAAGTAACTTGAACGTTTATAATAGTCGTGTATGGAAAGAACCGTCATAGTACCATGGAGCTATGAAAGGCTTTTATTATATTATGAAAGGGATGATATAATGGAAGCACTCGATGTGACCCTGACTCAGGAAGTGACGCGAAAAGATGCTTTAATCATTGGAGAATGGCTAGGAAATACAGAAATAACAAAATATTTAAATGAAACAAAGAATATCTCTACTGAAATAAACGATATAGTAAGTAGATTTAATACAGATATCATGACACATTTATTTAACCGGGATGGAACTTTTTGCATGATATTACATGGCGCCAGCCAACCCGTAGGCTTTTTAAAATTAGTTCGCAAAAAGAGCGAAGCAGAGATTGTACTTGTAATTGGCGAGAAAGAAAAGTGGGGTCAGGGGATTGGAACCAAATCCATTGAACAAGGCCTTAGTAAGGCGTTTTTTCAGTGGAGAATTCCACGCGTCATTGCAAAGATACATCCAGGGAATATACGATCGGTAAAAGCTTTTGAAAAAACAGGATTTCATCATGAAAGTAATTTCAGTAATTACAGGTTATACAGTATGACAATGGAACGTTATATAAAACGCATACTTACTTAGCTTACATAGTAGAATATAGCAGATTAACAAATGAACTAGAGGTGGTTAAAAATACATGCACATGAAAAATACATTTACAATTGGTGAAATATCACGCTTATTAAATATTCCAAAGTCTACAATTCGCTATTGGGAAAGTGAAGGCTTGATTAAATTACCCAGAGATAACGTAAACAATTATCGAAAATATAACCATGGCTCAATTTATACCATCTCTGACCTTGCGCATTTTAGGTGCCTTCGTATGTCTCTGCATGAGATGAAGATATTACCGCGATTGTCTCCAAATGAGCTCTCTGATTCCTTGACGGAGCTGGAGAGTGATCTGGATCAGAAACTTCAGGAACTATATACGGCGAAGGAATATATCAATAAAAAGAAGGAGTGTATCAAGGAATATAATCAAATGCTTGAGCATCAGTACGAAGAGGAAGAGCCGGATTATGACCGTATCTATTCCTTTAGCGTTGATGACACGGAAGCATGGTCCATCTATATTAAGGATCAATATCAGAGTGTTTTATTATATAATCCGTTGGATAAGAAAATAGAAACCGGATTAGCAGTTGCCACCACGGAGAATCAAGAAATACTCTGGATGAAAAATATGAAATCAAAATACCTGTCCTTTGTGTTAAAGGTGGATTACAGCAGTCCGTCAATTGATGCTTACCAGCCTCATCTGGAATATCTTGAAGCAAAAGGATATCAGGTGTCTAATATTTTTGCCCGCTATCTGTTTTCTGCTTGCGATGGCAAATATTATGACTATTACAAAGCTTATGCAGAAATATGTAATTAACTATATGGTATCTGAAGATACGGCAGGGAAGGAGGGGGAGCATTGACAGAGCCAATTTATATTACAAATACAGATAAAGAGGAATTAAGTAAATTAATTGAGGATAGCAGGCATAATGAACGTAGGTCAAACATTTACATAAAGAAGCTCGAGGCAGAGCTTGATAGAGCAGTAGTGAAAAGTGCGGACCAGATAGCCAAAGATATTGTAAGAATGAATTCGACGGTAAGTTTATTAGTGGATGGTTCTCAGGAAGAGATAACTTTGGTATATCCACAGCAGGCAAATGTACTCAAGAATAAAATATCGGTTTTATCTCCACTAGGTACTGCAATACTGGGTTACAGTGTAGGAAGTACCGTAGAATGGGAAGTACCAGATGGAAAAATTGAAATTGTCGTAACTAGTGTTGTACAAGAATAAAATTAACAATTGCAGAGTTTAGATTTGTCAATGTATGATAAAGTATTAACATTAAAATAGAATATCTCATTTAAAAGTTTCTGCTGGATAGTGCCTGTGGAAACTTTTTGATATACCGCGAAGAGGCTCACACTAATTTTGTGGAATTGTTCACGTTTTTTTGTTATACTTTACAGTAGATTTAGTAGATTGATATCAGGTTGACAAGGGGGATAATAATGGCAGTTCCTATTGATTTTATCGGAGTAATTAAAGACCAAACACTAAGAACACTTTGGAGTCTGAATAATGTAATAGACAGTATACCGGATGCCTACTGGGAAAAGGAATATTGCGAAATGCCGCTTTGGAAGCATGTTTATCACACGCTGCATTCTCTTGATATGTGGTATATCAATCCCTTGGTATATGAGGAACCGTCATTTCATACACAAGATTTGAATGATCTTGATGTGAAAACGAATGGTTTTTTATCGAGAGAGCTAATGAAAGGGTACTATTATCAAATCAAAGAAAAAATTATTTCTTATCTTGATGAACTTAGCAGCGAAAAACTCCTAGAAACACCACCAAAATGCCAGTATACAAGATTTAACCTCATTCTTGCGCAACATAGGCATCTTGATATGCATATAGGAATGTTAATGGGCTATGTGATTGCGGGAGAAGGAATGTGGCCTCGCATTTTAGGTTTACAGTCAGAAATTCCAGTCGGGGAGTATTCAAAATACTTTTAGGAAACGAGAATGCTTTAACCGTTCCTGTGAAAATAAGAGGAGCGTATTTTGAAATTTTAGTACAATTGAACTTGAAATTTTCATTATTGGGGGAGGTATTATGTTGAAGAGAAAAATTATAATAGCAGTAATAGTATTAGTCATTTTGGGATTAGGACTTACTTTGGTTCTCTTTCTAAATAGTAAACCATTAAGAATTGGTGGTTATACCGAATATAACAATTCAGAGGATAAGAAAGTTTATATTGAGTTAGTTAATAATGGATGGTTTGATATTCATTTGAAGGAAGTATTAATTAATAATAAAAAGCCATCAGAATTGCAATTAGTGATTAGTTATACTGGACAACTGGTATCAGCGGGAATTGAAGATGATCCGTTAACAAAATCTATAAATATTGATTCAGCACCAATTCATCCCAAACTGGCAGCGGAAGAATTTGAAGAAGCAGTAAAAACAAAAACGACACCAATTAACTATGGAATAAAAGTTAATAATGAAGAAACAATCGAGGTTGTGAAGATAAAGTATAAGTGTCTGGGTTTCACTTTTAAAAAAGAATTCAATCTTGATACCTGGAATAGATAGATACTCTTGATTGATAATAAAAGGAAGTTTAAATCATATTTGGAGAAGGTGAAGGATGAAAAAACTAGTTACCACACTTGGCAATCTGACCATGGAGCAAGCAGGTATTATACTGCCGCATGAACATGTATTTGTAGATTTAAGAACCTCGGAACAGGAAGGGTATGCTCAAGCGGAAACTGCGGATGTTGTCAAGCTTATGGAACCGTATCTTAGTGCTGCTAAAAATTCCGGTATTGGAGTAATCGTCGATTGCGGGCCAATCGGAGTAGGAAGAAGAGCGGATATCTTAAAGGCTGTTTCTATGACAGCAGAATATCCATTCATAATACCAACTGGAGTTTATCGTGAACCATGGCTGCCAACCTGGGTGAAAGAGGCAGATGAAAAATATCTGGAAGAATGGATGTTATCAGAGCTTACCGATGGAATAGAGGAAACAAAGGTACAGGCGGGATTTGTTAAATTAAGTGCCGGTGATGATGGAATTACAGTAAATGAAGCTAAAGTTCTGCGGGCAGCGTGTAAAAGTGCAAAGAAAGTAGATGCGGTTATCGGCAGCCATACAATCAAAGGCAGCGTAGTCAGAGATCAGCTTACTATTATTGAAAAAGCAGGATATAGTGCGGAACGATTTATCTGGATACATACGCAAGCAGAACCTGATTTTAATCTTCATCTGGAGATGGCAAAAAGAGGTGTCTGGATTGAATACGACTGGATTGGAAGTGGACCGGATGAGCCATATATAGAGTTGATTTTAAAAATGCTGGATGCCGGTTTTGGTTCCAGATTACTGCTTAGTCAGGATAGAGGTTGGTATGACCCGGCACAGCCTTTGGGTGGAGAGCCAAAAGCATATACCTATTTAGTGAACGAATTCCTGCCTAAGCTTCATAAGGCAGGTGTCGATCAGGATACCATTCGTATGCTGATACAGGAAAATCCATTTCATGCTTTTGCAAGATAAACAGGGATCAGTAATCTATATATTCAATTCTTTTTAGTTGATTTTGCAAGTCTGCAACCAAAGGTTGCGAAAGTTCAAGGAGTGTTTGGTGGAGTGCAACTGACATTATTCGTAAAATAAAACCATAATATTTAGGAGGCACTCATATGACTATAGGTGAAAAAATTCAAAAGCTTAGAAAAGAAAAAGGTTTATCTCAAGAACAATTAGCGAATCAATTAGAGGTTTCCAGACAGGCAATATCAAAATGGGAACTTGGTGAATCGTTTCCGGATATTAATAAAGTGGTTTTAATTAGTGAGTATTTTCAAGTTACCACCGACTATTTGATTAAGGACTATAGTTCAGATGAGGAACAGAGCGTTAGAGCTGGCAGAGACTACACGAGTAATAATACAGCAATAAATAATACAGCAATGAAGAATATAATATTGATTATATCATTAACGTTAATTGTCATTGGGCTTATTGTTGGATGGGCAAGAGGATCAACTGATGGTGCTAAATTGGAGTATTTACCCTTTCAGTTAATTGCACCCGGTATCATTATTCAAATTTTAGGAGTTGTATTATTTGAAGTTTACAATACAAGAGTAGAGAATAAAATCAAAAAAGTAAGTAGATGTTGGTTTTATGGAATTAGCATATGGTTTGTGGATCTATTACCAATTGTAATTTTTGTAGGCCGCTTTTTTAGGTATGTCGTAGGTTCCTATAATGGAATAATGCCTTATTTATGCATGATGGTATTTTATGTTATATTCTCTTCTATCATATCGCTTGTATGCTTTCTAAAACTAATACGAAGAAAATAAAAGCAAAATGTCTGACGATGACAAATAAAATTAAATAAGTGCGAGGTCTTTACACAATATTTATACCGCTTATCGTTTCTTTATACTTCCTTGACAGAGAAGGAGCTATAATGAGTTATAAAGTAAATGGTTCTTAGTTTAATAAGTTTATCTTACATTTATAACAAAAAATTATAGAAAGTGAAGTGGCGAAAACAATGGATTCATATGTAATTGGATTATTAATTGCGGTTGGAGTAATTATTGTTTTGTATCTTTTAATCTTTGTTATTTTCGGATTAAGAGTAATCTCCTCAGATCAGGTGGCAGTAGTAGAAAAGTGGTGGAGTTTTAGGGGATCGTTAAAAGATTCCATCATAGCTTTAAACGGAGAAGCTGGATATTCACCCAACCTCCTTCGTGGTGGTATTCATTTTAAATCGGCGTTAATGTTTAAAATTCACAAGTACCCTTTAATTACAATTCCACAGGGACAGATTGCATATATCTTCGCACGTGATGGTAAACCACTGGCACCGATTCAGACGTTGGGTAAAGTTATCCCAGAGGCTAATAATTTTCAGGATGTTACCGGGTTCTTAAAAAACGGCGGACAACGTGGACCACAGAGAGGAATACTTAGAGAAGGTACATACGCTATTAATCTCGCACAATTTATAGTTATTACCCCGGGGGAAATTAAAGCAATCTTTAATAGTTCTAAGGGTGAACGAGTTGAGCTTGTGAGCATGCAAAAGACATTACTTGAACGTAATGCCTTCAGCCCTGTTATCATTATGGGGAATGGAGGAGAAGCAAGCGATATCATGGGCATTGTTACTGTTCATGATGGACTTTCTTTGCAGGATGGTGAAATAATAGCACCATATGTTGGGGAAGAACATGCAAGTTTTCAAGATCCGGAGATGTTCTTGCAATTAAACGGAAGACGAGGTAAGCAGATACAGGTACTGACGGATGGTACTTATTATATCAACCGCTTATTTGCAACTGTAGAATTTAGATCAAAGACAGTCGTACCGATTGGTTTTGTGGGAGTTGTTGTATCTTTCTATGGCAAAGAAGGCGTGGATACTACCGGTTCTGACTATAAGCACGGAGAGTTGGTTGGTCAAGGCTGCAAGGGTGTATTAGAAAAACCTTTAATGCCTGGTAAGTATGCTTTTAATACAGATGCAGGAAAAGTAGTGCTGGTACCTACCATTAACATTATCTTAAAATGGAATAAAGAAGAAATTGGTTCCCATAAATACGATGAAAACCTTACCGAGGTTGATATTATTACAAAGGATGCTTTTGAGCCTTCCTTACCGCTATCAGTTGTTATGCATATTGACTACAAGCAGGCGCCTTGGGTAATTCAGCGTTTTGGTGATATCAATATGCTGGTTAACCAATCCCTGGACCCGCTGGTAAGCGCATACTTTAAAGATATTGCTCAGACAAAAACTCTAATTGAATTAATTCAGGAACGTAGTGAAATTCGTGAAAAAGCACTTAGTGAAATGAAAGACAAATTTGCTAAATATAATTTGCAGCTGGAGGAGGTACTCATTGGTACTCCAAAATCACCAGTAGCAGACATACAAATTGAAAATATTCTTACACAGCTGCGTGAAAGACAAATTGCGGAAGAAAAGAAGGTAACTTATCAGAAACAGCAGTCTGCAGCAGAAAGTGAAAAATCTCTGCGTGAAGCGCAGGCAGTTGCAGAGCAGCAAAGTTTTCTAACCAAATCCAAGATACAGATTGATATCGAGCGTAATAGTGGTGCTGCACTTGCCAGTAAAGCAGAGCAGGAGGCGAATCAGATTGTTGCTCTTGCAAAAGCAAATGCCTCAAGGATAGCATTGGAAGGTGAAGCAGAGGCTTCCAAGGAATCTAATATTGGTTTGGCTAAGGCACGAGCAATTGATGCTCAGGTTAAGGCTTATGGCGGTGCCGAATTCCGTATCATACAGGAAGTAACAGATAAGTTGTCCGAGGCAATTAAGAGTGCTAAGGTAGATATCGTGCCAAAGACGGTAGTCAACATGGGCGGAAATGATAAGGATAATGAGGGAAATAGCAGTACTATATTAGATACTTTACTTAAATTCATAACATTAGAGAAACTTGGAGTAAAAGTGAAGGAAGCCTCTGATGTGGCCTTGGAGTTAGTGGCACCAACGCTTGATGCTGAAACCGATGCGCAGGAAGATGTAAAATAAATATAATAATACTAGAAAAAGGTTTCTGCAAGATTGCAGAAGCCTTTTTCTTTAACCTGTATTAACCTGAAATAGCATTGGGTAAAATGTAAATTATAATAATAAAGCAAAATATGGTTAGTGCTTTTTACATATTTGGAAACCGTATACTAATTTTTAAACTTGGAAACAATGATTTTAATACAAAATCTTGGAGGTGTTTTAAATGGTAGCGCGTAAATCGGTAATAACCTTTGGTATGGTTGCAATTCCAATAGCAATGTATACCGCCACACAGGATAATGATATCCATTTTAACCAGCTGCATAAAGAAGATAATAGTCGTGTCAGGTATAAGAAAACCTGTGCGCATTGTGGAAAAGAGATTAAGACAGAAGATATTGTAAAAGGCTTTGAATATGATGATGAAAAGTACGTTGTCGTTACTGACAGTGAAATTGAAAAAATTAAAACAGAAAAAGAGAAATCCATTCAAATTCTTCATTTTGCACAGTTGAATCAAATTTCTCCAGTATATTACGATAAGACCTATCAAGCTGCACCTGAAGTAGGCGGAGAAAAAGCGTTTGAACTTCTTCGGGCAGCACTGATGGCAGAACAGAAGATTGCGATAGGCAAAGCCGTTATGGGGACTAAGGATACATTAATGGCTATTATTCCTCGAGAAGAAGGAATTCTGATATCCACAATGTACTATGCAGACGATATCAAGGAGTTACAGAAGCCATATGCGAAACCAGCAGTTGCAGAACAGGAACTTAGTATGGCAAAGATGCTCATTAATTCCATGGACACGCCTTTTGACCCTGAGAAATATAAAGATGAATATCAAATCAAGCTGAAAGCACTAATTGAGACTAAGATATCAGGGAAAGAAGTAGTTGCTCCGGAAAATGAGAATGATGGTAAGGTTATCGATCTTATGGAAGCTTTAAGGGCTAGCGTAGAAAAGGCGAAAAACGATAAGGAAACGGCATAATTTATGGCGGAAAAGCTGGAGAAATACAACCAAAAGAGAAACTTTGAAAAAACACTGGAACCCCAAGGCGAAACGGAAGCTGTCATGGGAGGATTAAGATTTGTCGTCCAACATCATCTGGCGCGCAGAGACCACTATGACTTTAGGTTAGAGTGGGATGGAGTTCTGCTTAGCTGGGCAGTACCCAAAGGCCCCTCCTATGATACCCATGATAAGAGACTTGCCGTGCATGTAGAAGATCATCCTTTGGAATACAGAAATTTTGAAGGATCAATTCCCAAGGGAGAGTATGGAGGAGGGACCGTAATGCTCTGGGATGAAGGGTACTGGGAACCCTATGTGGATGTGCCGACGGGGATGAAGGAAGGCGCACTGAAATTTGTAATCAAGGGTCGCAGACTCAGAGGAAAGTGGGCGTTGGTCCGCTTAAAACCAAAAGAAGGTGATACGAAGGATAACTGGTTATTGTTAAAGGAAAAAGATGAATTTGTTCAGGACTCTCCCGGCATTTCTGAATTTACAACCAGCATAAGAACCGGACGCACGATTGAAGAAATCGAACAAGGTGAGGAAGATAAAATTATTAAGAATCCTTTTTCACGTGCCGAGGTACAACTTGCAAAATTAGTTCGATCAGTACCTAAGGATGAGGGCTGGGTCTACGAGTTAAAATATGATGGGTACAGGATTGTTGCATTTATAGAGGGAAACAGTGTGCGTTTAATAACCAGAAATGGAAATGATTATACAGGCCGGTTTTCGGATATAGTTGACTCCCTTGTGAAGCTTGCGGCTGGAAGATCAATGGTTTTGGATGGTGAAATGACGGTAACTGATAAGTCTGGCAGAACAGATTTTCAAGCACTGCAAAGCTATATTAAAAATCCGATAGGAAAGAAACTTACCTATATCATCTTTGACCTGCTGGCTTTGGATGGTGCAGATTTGCGAGAACAGCTTCTCGTGGATCGAAAAAACACCCTGGAGGTACTAATGCAGGATGTCCCCAAAAACCTCTATTACAGCCGGCATGTCAGTGGAAGTGGCAAACAAAGCCTCGAAGTTGCCTGCGAGTCGGGTATGGAAGGTATTGTTGGGAAAAGAGCAGATTCCATCTACAGTGGTACAAGAAATGGTGACTGGATCAAATTAAAATGTGAGAAACGCCAGGAGTTTGTTATCTGTGGGTATACACTTTCTGATAAGAAGGTAAGAGGTGTGAGCTCCTTAATCCTGGGTGTCTATATAGGAGATGAATTAGTGTATGTTGGACGAGCAGGAACTGGACTAAGTGAACATAGCCAGAAGGAGCTTGAAGAAAGCTTTGAACATTTAAAAAGGCCAGTGCCTCCCTTTCGAATTGTGCCGGAGTCAAGGGTTAAGGAACAGGTTATGTGGTTGGAACCACAGCTAGTCGCAGAGATACGATTTGCTGAATGGACAAGTGAAAACTTGTTAAGACAGGCAAGCTTTAAAGGTTTGCGTGATGATAAAGATCCAAAGGATGTGAAAATGGAAATGACGTATAATGAACCGGAGACACAAAAGCAAACAGATCAACAATATCAAAGCCCACAAGAACAGACGAATCCATCAGGCGTTATGATTCAAGGAATTAAGATTACAAATCCCGATAAGGTGATTTTTGAAAGTCCGAATATAACAAAAGAAGAAGTGATTCGTTATTATGAAAAAATTTCGGAGCGTATGTTACCTTATATGAGTCATAGGATTATAAGTGCTGTTCGTTGCCCGAAAGGAGTGGCAGGGACATGCTTCTTTAAAAAACATCCAGAAGCAAGCAGTAAGGGAGTTGTTATTATACCGGTTTCCAATGACGGCAAGGATATGGAGGATTACTTCTATATTGAAGATATAGTTGGATTAATTGCCGAAGCACAGATGGGAACTCTTGAATTTCATGTCTGGGGAAGCCGTGTAGAGGAGTTGGAAAAGCCGGATATGATTGTGTTTGATCTGGATCCGGATGAAGGAATGGACTTAAGTAAAGTGCGTCAGGGAGTTCTTGATGTAAGAGATATTCTTACAGAGCTATCTCTTGAATCCTATCTTAAAACCAGCGGTGGAAAAGGTTACCATGTAGTGGTCCCTTTAAAACCTTCAGCCTCCTGGGAAGTGGTACACGATTTTGCCAAAAGCGTTGCAGAGGTAATGGAGAAGAAATGGCCTGATCGCTACACCAGCAATGTCAGAAAATCAAAGCGTGCCGGCAAGATCTTTATAGACTGGATTCGAAACGGCAGAGGTGCTACCAGTATCGCACCGTATTCGATTAGAGCAAGGAAAGGTGCGAAAATATCCATGCCCATAACCTGGGAAGAGCTGGATAAAGTGGCTCCGGATGGTATTGATATGAACGAAGCCTTGCAGCGATTGAATACGACTGATCCCTGGAAAGATTTTTTTAATAAACAACAGATGTTAAGAGGTTAGGTTTACAATCCAATTAAGGTATGCTATAGTTATAGTTAGATAAATCTAACTATATAGTTGCAGAGGATATGTCAATGTATATACAGAAGAATGAGATTATTTATGATAAGGGGGAAATCGATGTTGGGCTCCAAATATGGAACCGAGCGTCAATTTCCCTTTTGGATATTCGCCATAATTTGATTTCACCAGAGGAAGCAATCTTGAACTATCGCTTGCCAGCCAGTGGGTTTATTTATACCTGTGGTGGCAAAACGGAAGTATCTCTAAACCACAACATCTATGAAGTAGAACAGTTTGGATTGTTTCACGGAGGGAAGGGAACAGAGCTCTCTGTTCGACCTTTGGAGGATTGGATGGATTATTATCTTGTGCTATATCGAGCGGAAAATCCCCCCTTTTATGCTAAAGAGCTGATAAGACTCCTGGGGCAGGTGAATCCATTTCGTCAGCAATATGGCTTTATACCGGATAATCCAATTTTCTTTTCAGAAGAATTACGTAAAATGTATGAAAGATGGAAAGGGCCGACACCACTAAATCTTTTTTATGGAAAAACTGCCTTTTATCGCATAATATATGAAATATATGAGGAGTTGGAGAAGGGTAGCATACATACGTTTGAACCGGATATTGTCAATATGGCAATGCGCTATTTAAAGGAGCATTATGCCGGTGAGATTGCGATACAGGATCTGTGTGATATTCTTGGAATCAGTTATAGCAATTTTTATAAGAGTTTTAAAAAAGAAACTGGTAAAAGTCCCCAGGAGTATTTAATCTATTTACGATTGGAAGCCGCAGCGGAGTGGCTATTATCCAGTGACATTCCAATGAAAAAAATAGCAGAACACTGTGGATTTGCAGATGAACGCAGTTTTTATCGGTTATTCGCTAAAAATTATGGAGTATCACCTAATACATATCGAAAGAATTCACCACTTAAGTTTCAAGATAACACCATTGGAAATATGCTTACATTTTCCTATAATAAGGGGAGCCTGGTTAGTCAAGGCGAACTTAATGGAAAAGGAGCTTATCCCATGTTAAAACAAATAAGAAGTAAAGCAATTGCAGCTGCGGCAGTATCTTTGATGCTAACATTAACTGCTTGCAGTGCAGCAACAGTTAATACCAATAGTACTAATACTATACCGACAGCAACTACCACTGAAGCACCAAAGATTGAAGTTACTAATCCCCCTGCAGACGGAACCAAAATAGTAAATACAGTAATGGGTGAGGTGGAAGTACCTACAAATCCCCAAAGAGTTATTGTACAATACTTAATGGGTGATTTGGTGGCATTGGATATTACACCGATTGGTGTGACCACCATCAATGAAGGTGCCGCATATGAAAATGAAATTAAAGATGCAACGGACCTGGGTAGATGGGATTTTGGTCTGGAAGATATTATGTTACTGGAGCCAGATTTGATTTTACTTGCCAGTGATACTCAGTATGAAGATATATCAAAAATAGCACCAACTGTAGTTGTACCCTACGGTACTATGACAACAGCAGAACGACTAAGCTTTTTGGGTGAGGTCCTAAGCAGGCCTGAGGAGGCAGAGGCTGCAACGGTTGCTTATTATGACACATTGGAAAAAGGCAAAGCAAAGCTGGTGGAAGCTGGACTTGGTGATATTGTAATTTCTGCCATGTTAGTAACAGAGGATGGTACCTGGGTTGCCGGTAATAAGCATGCTTTGGGACAAGTATTATATGATGAATTAGGCTTAAAAGCACCTAAGGCTCTTCAGACAGGAATTATTGATGCGGGAGAATATTGGGGAACTCCATCCATGGAAGCCTTAACAGATTTCTGTGGAGATTATATCTTCCACTTAGGTGATTTGTCAGAGAGTATGTCAAAGAATGCTGTCTGGAATACGATTCCAGCAGTAAAGAATGAAAGAGTATTGGTAATGAATACGGCTCTTACTTACTATACCGATATTTACTCAGGTATTGCTATGGTTAATGATGTGGTAAATCAATTGTTGGCTAGCCAGGAATAAATATTCTATGAAACTGCAATCAGAAGTTTTTGTGATAATTCCTACTAGACGCTTATGGAAAAATCCTGTAAGATAGATATAAGCTTTTCCATAAATAATGGAACTGCACTATATCGATAATCAGAAAGGAGCATGTTATGTTAAGTCAAAAAGTAGTAGATTTAATTAATTATCAAATCAATCAGGAATTTTTCTCCGCCTATTTATATTTGGATATCTCCAACTATTATATGAATGAAGGATTAGAGGGATTTAGTAACTGGTATAAGATACAGGCACAGGAGGAACGTGACCATGCATTGCTTTTTGTTCAGTATTTACAGAATAATGGCAAAAATGTTATATTAGAAGCTATTGCTAAACCTGAAAAAGAGTTTACAAAATTTATAGATCCTCTTAAAGTTGGACTTGAGCATGAGCAGTATGTAACCTCACTCATCCATAACATCTACGATAGTGCTTATGCAGAGAAGGACTTCAGAACCATGCAGTTTTTAGACTGGTTTGTAAAAGAGCAGGGTGAAGAAGAGAATAATGCGGATACCTTGATTAAAAAATTCGAGTTATTTGCTTCCGATGCAAAGGGATTGTACATGCTTGACAGTGAATTAGCTGCCAGAGTATACAGTGCACCATCTTTAGTGCTGGATTAAGCGTATTGGATTAAGAAAATAATTATAATAAAACAAAAGGTCTTTTCCAGATTGGATGGAAGAGGCCTTTTGTTTATTCATGACAAGTGAAACGACTTGTCGTTTCATCTTGTTTGAGAGGATTTTTCTGAATTTTTAATTGGATAAATCAATAAAGGTGCAGAAAAACTATTTGAAAGTGTAAGGGTGTAAAGTATATTTGGTTTTTAATTCATTGGTTCTGCAACATTACATAAAATGACAAGTGACAACTTTAAAATAATTAAAGGTTGTCATTGTAAAAAAACTATGTTATTATTTACGAAGAAAGGAGCTAAAACTGTATGATTAAGTTTGAGAATGTCACAAAAAAATACGGTGAAGGTCCAGCTGCCGTTCAGAAATTAAACTTTGAAATAAAGGACGGTGAGTTGCTAGTATTAATTGGACCAAGTGGCTGTGGGAAGACAACTACGATGAAGATGATTAATCGCATTATTACACATTCGGAAGGTAGGATTTCTATTGATGGCAAGGATATCAATTCACTGGATCCAGTAATGCTTCGTCGTAAAATAGGATATGTAATTCAACAAGTCGGGTTATTTCCGCATTATACCATTGAAGATAACATTGCTTTAATACCTAGAATGAACAAATGGAAAGAAAAAGAAATCACGGATCGTGTAAGTCAATTGATGAGAACGGTTGGTTTAGAACCCGAAGTTTTTGCAAAGCGTTACCCCAAAGAGCTTTCCGGTGGTCAGCAACAGAGGGTTGGTGTAGCCCGTGCTTTGGCGGCAAATCCCGATGTTATATTGATGGATGAACCCTTTGGGGCACTTGATCCTATTACAAGAGAGCAGCTACAGGACGAGTTGCTTCGTATCCAGTCTGAAATGCATAAGACAATCGTTTTTGTTACTCATGACATGGATGAAGCGTTAAAATTAGGAGATAGGATAGCAATCATGAAGGATGGAGAACTTTTACAGCTGGATACGCCGGATCAATTATTGAATAATCCAGCACATGGTTTTGTAGAAGAGTTCATTGGTAGAAAAAGAATTTATCAAAATCCGGAATACGTCCCAATTACTGATATCATGCGCGCAAATCCTGCACTGACTTTACCCTCCAAAACCCTTACAATGGCAATAAATTTTATGCGACAGCGCAAAACCGATACATTAATTATTGTGGATGAGGGCGGGAAATTATTGGGAGTTATGCCAGGGTATGAGCTACATCTGAAAGAACACACACAGACTATAGCAGAAATAATGAAGCCCGTAGAGATTTATTTGGAAAATACGGCTACTGCAATGGATGCATTAAAGATGATAACCAAAGCATCTTATGGTATAATTCCAGTTCTTGATGCTACCAGAAAGGTGATAGGGGTTGTAACAAGAGGGTCTTTATTAAGTTTCTTTGCAAATCAGTGGACACAGGAAGGAGGAGAGCTTCTTGAGAAATGAGTCTATTTGGGTTCAGATCGCATATCAATTGGAAATGCGCTGGCTTGATTTAGTTCAGGCATTATTGCAACATATTCAGCTCGTTTTAATATCTATGGTAATTGCAATTGTCGTTGGAGTACCTTTAGGTATTCTTGTTTCACGTGTAAAAGCACTGGAAACGCCTGTTTTGAGTGTGGCAGGCATCTTACAAACAATACCAAGCCTTGCACTTCTGGGCTTTATGATACCTTTGTTTGGTATCGGTATCAGGACTGCTGTTGCGGCATTATTCTTGTATTCGTTATTACCCATAATTCGTAATACCTTTACGGGAATAAAGGATGTAGATAAATCAACATTAGAGGCAGCAAGAGGGATGGGGATGACAAGCTTTCAAATTTTATACAGGGTTCAGCTGCCGCTTGCTCTTAGTATAATGATGGCAGGAATTAGAACAGCTACAGTCATCAATGTAGGTACGGCAACACTAGCAGCCTTTATTGGCGGAGGAGGACTAGGAGATTTTATTTTCCTGGGTATTTCAAGAAATATAGATGCTCTAGTGTTAATCGGTGCATTTCCAGCGGCAATGCTGGCGCTTGTTTTTGACTGGTTGCTGGGAATATTGGAGAAGATTTCGACACCTAGAGGATTAAAGGTGTAGCAAATAAAATATACAAAGCAAAGGTATTTGCATGCAAGCTTGCAATACCTCCTTTTGTTTTCAGCGTATCATACATAACAAACGAAAGCAGGGACTAAACATATTAGTAGAAAGGTTGGAATATAGAATGAATAAAAAAATTACATTAATATGCATACTTACATTTCTTATGTTTTCTTTATTTGGATGCAATGGCGAAGAAAAAGGAAAAGAGTCAATTACAGTGGGATCAAAAAATTTCACCGAGAATATTATCATCGCTCATATGATGGCTGATTTAATTGAAGAAAATACTGAATTATCCGTTGTTCGTAAAGTAAACCTTGGAGGTTCCAATGTTGCCTGGACTGCTCTGGAAAATAATGATATTCAGATGTATCCTGACTATACAGGAACTGTAGTTGCTAATTTTTATCAGGAAGAGACAGGAACTTCACAGGAAACTCTTGATAGAGCGAAAGAACTTCTTTCAGATGATAATTTAAAAGCTATGAATTCCATTGGCTTTAATAATACCTATACTCTTGCTGTAACAAAAGAAACAGCAGAAAAATATAATCTTAAATCCTTTAGTGACCTTACCGCAATAGCTGGTGAACTGATACTAGGATGTGAATTTGAATTTAAGGATCGTCCAGATGGATATCCAGGACTTCAGACAGCCTATAGTATGAATTTTAAAGAAGCAAAGGGAATGGATCATGGAATTATGTATCGATCTCTGTCCGAAGGTGAGGTTGACGTCGTAGATGCTTATGCCACAGATGGGCAAATTAAGGTGTTCGATCTAACAATTCTTGAAGATGATTTGGAATTCTTTCCACCTTATGACTGTATTCCAATTGTACGACAAGATACATTGGACAAATATCCAGAAATAGAAAGTGCCTTAAACCAGCTTGCAGGAAAGATTGATGAGACTATCATGCAGGAACTGAATGCAAAGGTGGATGATGAGGGTAGAAAAGCAGATACAGTTGCCCGAGACTTTTTGGTAGAGGTGGGACTCATCGATGATTAAGTAACTTGTTGTTAGCAGATTATGAAAGTATATGCTAAAAGATTTGTCAAATCATCTCTAAGAGTGATATAATAACAAAGGTTTGAATATTACTTCAAGGGGATGAATATGAGTCAAAGAATCGATAATCCAAGATATATGAATATTGCCCTAGATATTGCCGGCAGGATATGTAATGGTGAATTCAGGGAAGGTGAAAGAATTTTTGGCCGTTCAACTATGGCCAGCGAATATAATGTATCGCCAGAGACAATCAGAAGGGCAGTTAACCTGCTAGAGGATATGCAAGTGGTGATTCCCAGCCAGGGGAGTGGTATCCACATATCTTCACGAAGTAATGCCTATGCATTTGTAAAAAAGTTTCAAAACAAGGAAACCATTCGTTCTCTTAAAAATGAGATTAAGGATCTTCTTTTTCAAAAAAAGAATATTGAAGACTCTATTAATGACCGGATTGAGAAAATTGTAGATTACTCTGATCGTTTAAAGAATTTAAATGTTCTGATACCTCTGGAAATAGAAATTGAGGATGACTCGCAATTAATAGGCCATACGATTTCAGAAACAAAGTTCTGGCAGCATACTGGAGCAACTGTGATAGCAATACAAAGAAAGGGTGCTTTGGTTCTTTCTCCAGGTCCATATGGGGGGTTTGAGAAGGGTGATACTGTTTTTGTGATTGGCGGTGAAGATGTTATACAAAGAGTAAAGCAGTTCATGAAGGAATATCAGGTAGAGGACAATTCCATCAGTTAAGTGTAAATATAAATAGAATATAGGAGGAGCCTAACCCCAGTTAATATTGAGGTATAGGCTCCATTTTGTTCTATTTATTATATTAACCCACATGATGTCTTCCCTTTGGTACGATAAAGGGAGAGTTTGATACAGGATCGCTTATGACCATACAGTCAAGATCAAAAACCTGCTTGATCAAAGCATCTGTTATAATATCAGAAGGCGTGCCTTCTGCAATGAGATTCCCTTTTTGAAGTGCGAAGATATAGTCGGCATATCTTGCAGATAAGTTAATATCATGCAGAACCATGACAATAGTGGTACCTCTCTTTTTGTTCAAATCTGTCAGTAAATCAAGTATTTCAACCTGATAGCTGATATCTAAGAAAGTGGTAGGCTCATCCAGAAGCAGGATATCTGTCTGTTGAGCAAGTGCCATGGCAATCCATACGCGCTGGCGTTGTCCGCCGGAGAGCTCATCCACACTACGATTTGCAAGTTCTGTAATCCCCATAATTTCCAAAGCTTCATCCACAGCGTCATAATCTTTTTTGCTGAGACCTTTAAAGAAGGATTGATAAGGAAAGCGGCCACGGCTGACTAAATCGGCAACGGTAATACCTTCCGGAACAACTGGTGATTGTGGAAGAAGACCAAGTACTCTTGCTAATTGTTTTGGAGGCATATCCGTAACCTTCTTATTATCCAGAAGAATTTCACCGGAAACCGGCTGTATTAATCGGCAGAGAGTCTTAAGCAAAGTAGATTTACCGCAAGCATTAGCACCGATAATTACACTGATTTTATTGCTGGGTATACTGATATTAATCCCATCAATAATTATTTTTTTATCATATCCAGCAACAATATTCTGTGCTTTTAATAAATGATTATTTGTCATGCTGATCCTCCTGTTTTATTCATGCGAATGAGTAGGTAGAGTAGATATGGGGCACCAAGAATACCGGTTATAATTCCAACAGGGAATCGGGTATCAAAAGCAAACTGACCAATTAAATCCGCACCCAATACCAAAATTGCACCTACCAGACCAGAAGGAAGTTCGTTTGGAGCCCCAATGCCCACAAGCCTGGCAGCAATTGGGCCAGCGAGAAAGGCTGTAAATGCAACAGGTCCTGTAACAGCAGTAGCAAATGCAATTAAAAATACGGCACTTAAAATAAGCAAAAGTCTTGTTACATCTGTTCTAACACCAAGGGTAATCGCAGATTGTTCACCTAATTCTAAAATCTTAAGATGTCTACCGAATAAGAAAATCAGTAGACCAAAGACAATAACTACAAAAAACAGGCTGGGTATCTTTGTCATTTGAATACCGTTTAAACTACCGCTTAGCCATCTAAGTGCACCAGGAACGTCATATTCTGAAGCCTTAAGGATCATATAGGAGATGACTGCATTCAACATCGCCTGAACACCGATACCGATAAGAATAAGTCTGCCGCCTGAGAAACTGCCGCCTCTGGATAATAGATAGATTATTGCTGCGACAGAAAGTCCGGCAATTACTGCGCTAATTGAAACGATACTGCCGCTTACCTTGAGCATAAGGAGACAAAAAACTGCGGCAACACTTGAACCGGAGGAAACACCTATGATATCAGGACTGGCAAGAGGATTTCGAAGTATAGTTTGAAAAGTACTGCCAGCAATACCAAAAGCTAATCCAACTAGAAGCCCGGCAAGCATTCGTGGTAATCTTATGGTACCAATTGCAAAAGTTGCACCTTTTATCTGTTCGCCGAGAAGCACCTTAATAACGGTATCCAAAGGATAGATGGTATTTCCGACAATAAGAGCAGTAGCACAGAGAATTAAAGCCATTAATACTAAGAGAAGGGTTACACTCACCCATCTTAATCGCCTGCGGCGATATCCCTCTCGGATTAAATTAATATTCGTGTTTATCATAATGTACGCACCTTCGCTCTCATGGCAATGAAAATTAGGATCGGAGCACCCAGGAACGAAGTGACAATTCCTGACTCAAGTTCCCCCGGGCTGCTGATAAGTCTGCCCATGACATCAGAGATTATTAAAAGGATTGCACCTCCAATTGCTGACATTGGGATTAACACTCGAAGATTAGGACCACAAATCATACGAATGACATGAGGTATCATTAACCCTACAAATGCAATAGGACCAGCAAGAGCAGTTGTTGCACCACATAACAAAACACCAGCAGTGGCACCCGCTAATCGGATGATTCCTGTGCGTACACCTAAACCGGTTGCCACATCATCACCCAAAGCCATAGCGTCTAAGGCAGGACTAACGATAACTCCCATGAGTAAGCCCACAACAAGAAAAGGCAGCATTGCATAGATGCCTTCCCAGGTTGCACCACCAATGGTTCCAACCTGCCAAAATCGAAAAGCATTCATTACTTCTGTACGTGGTAACATAATAGCATTAACAATGGAAGAGAGAGCGGCAGTGGTTGCTGCACCAGCCAATGCAAGTTTAATGGGGGTAGCACCGCCATATCCCAAAGATCCAATACTATAAACAAATATAGAGGTTACGGCAGCTCCGAACAGAGCCAGCCAAATATACTGGTTATAGGTATGTATGTGCAAGAAAGCTATACCGCTTACCACGCATAAGGAAGCACCAGTGTTGACACCCAGAATACTTGGGTCAGCAATTGGATTACGGGTAATCGCCTGCATTAGAGCGCCGGAAACCCCAAGCGCTGCCCCGGCCATAAGGCCGAAGACAGTTCTTGGGATCCGTTCATGAACTACTAATTCATTTAAGGTATCTCTTTTAGAATGAATCAAAGTGTCTATTACTTCATGAAAATTAACAAATCGTGCTCCAAAGGCTAGCGAAGCTAAAATACACATCAATAGAATAACCAAACTACAAAACAGTAAGATGATTATTTTTGATTGTTTCATTGTACTTTATCAGCTGCCTCTCCAATTATACCAAGATATTCATCAATAGTTGCAGGAATGGAAAGTGCACTAGGTGTACAGGAAGCTGATAAATTGGAACCATCTTCAATAACAACTACAGAACCTCTCTGAACGGCAGGAATAGTACCAAGAAGAGCATCAGCCTGTAATGCACTAAGTAAATCAGGAGTACCATAAGTTATAATAATATCTACATCAGAAAGCAAATCTGCATTTTCTGCACTAAGTTCTAAAGCAAAGCTGGCATTCTCACCTGCTAAAGTTGTTACACTGTCAGGGAAGCCCATACCTAAGTCTGTTAAGTAAGCGGCACGTGGATCGCTTGGCATATATACATAGAATTTACTTAAATCAGTAGCAGTGAAATAGAAGAAAGCTGCTTTCTTACCAGCGATTTGAGGATACTCTGCCGTCTTTTCAGCGATTAATGCTTCTAAATCACTAACAAGTGCTTCACCTTCTGTCTGCATACCCATACCTGTTGCATCCATTATGATCTGATCACGCCATAAGGTCTGCCAAGCAACGGTTGGATAAGCTACAACTGGTGCAATTTGACTTAATAAATCATATTCTTCCTGAGTAATACCGGAATAAGCGGCAAGAATTACATCAGGCTGAACATCACTGATTGCTTCGAAATCTAAACCAGCAACATCATCAAAAAGAACAGGATCTGTAACGCCTAATTCTTTGTATTTAGCTAAAGTCCATGGTAAAAGACCGCTATCATCAGTAACACCATAGTTTGCCTTAGATATGCCCACAGGAACAACACCTAATGCTAAGGGGAGGTCTTGATTACCCCAAGAGATGGTTGCAACACGTTCTGGTTTACTTTCAATTACAGTTTCACCATAAGCATGTTTAATCGTAATTGGATAAACTGTTTCTGCTGCTGTATCTTCTGTAGCAACGGTAGGAGTAGGAGCTTCTGTAACAGAAGTTTCTGACTCTACAGGTGTTGGTTCGGTTTTATTGGTATCAGATGGGGTTGCTTTTGAACAACCTGATAAAATAAGTGATGCTGCAACCATAGTTGCAAGAATTACTTGTAAGCTTTTTGATTTCATAAAATGTCCCTTTCTTCTTGTTCCTATAATAAATTATGTATCTATAAGTTAGGCTCGGCTAACTTACTAAATGAATATTATAATCATTATCATTTAATGTCAAGCTTTTTCTATAATATTCTATAAGTTAAAAATATTGCTAAGGCTAAAAAACTTGAAAGAGTTCCATAAAATACGTGGTTTATGATATAATGAAAACGGAATGAGGTATTTGCAAGCTTGCAAATAATAAAGAGAAGGATAAATAACAAGATGGATAATCCAAACTTATATCAAAAAGTTTATGAGATAGTAGCGGATATACCGGAAGGGTTTGTTGCTACTTACGGTCAAATTGCCTGGATGTCAGGGAGACCACGGGGAGCCCGAGTGATTGCATATATTATGAGCAGGGTGCCGGAGGACCTGAATTTACCTTGTCACAGGGTAGTTAATAAATCCGGCAGACTAGCACCAGAGCATGTATTCGGAGGAGAAGAGATTCAGCGTGCGCTGCTCGAGAAGGAGGGCATAGCTTTTCTGAACAACGGTTGTATTGATATGAAAAAATGTCAATGGGGTATGTATCTTTAATAGCGTAAGGAGTTTATAACTATGTACTTTGAATATAGTGATAAGGAAATGGATTACCTAAAAAAACGGGATAAACGTCTTGGGGAGGCAATTGAGAAGATTGGGTACATTAATAGGGAAGTAGAAGTTGATCTTTTTTCATCCATTATTCATCATATTATTGGACAACAGATATCGGTACGTGCACAAGCAACCATATGGCAGAGGTTAATTGATAAGGTAGGGGAAATAAATGCCGATACCATATATTCACTTGAAGTCACTGATTTACAGAAATTTGGTATGACATTTAAAAAGGCGGAATATATTCGAGATTTTGCAGAAAAAGTTAGAAATAATGAATTTGATATAAATGAACTTGAATTATTGTCAGATGCAGAGGTTATCAAGAAACTTTCAGCTTTAAAGGGCATTGGCATGTGGACAGCTGAAATGCTTTTGACCTTCTGTATGCAGCGTCCAGATATAGTAAGCTTTGGTGACCTGGCAATTCATCGTGGAATGAGGATGTTATATCATCATAAAGGAATTGACAAAGAAAAGTTTACGAAGTATAAAAAACGGTATTCCCCCTATGGAACCGTGGCAAGCTTGTATCTTTGGGCAATAGCAGGAGGAGCTATACCAGAGATGAAAGGCTATGCACCAAAGAAGAATAAATGAATGTTGTTGGGATATAAAAAGCGAGCCCTGAAAGTGAAATTCAACGTTCAGGGCTCCTATTCTTTTGAAATTATGACTCGGTCACAGAGGCATAAATAGCATCAGCTAAGTTATCAAGAAGCTGTTCTTGCTCTTTTTTTAAAGCAGAACGAACATCCATTGGTTCACCGATTAATTCCATATTAGTCATTGATTCGAGTTGTTCTTTCATGGATTTCATCGCAGCACTTGCCCAGGAATGATTCCCAATAATGGACACCTTGCGATTTTTTAGTCCAAGAACAGCAACATCCTTGAGCAATGCATCCATACCAAAATAAAGGTGCATATTGTAGGTGGGGGAGGCAATTACTGCATGGCTATATTTCCATAAATCTGAAATGATATAGGAAGCATGAGTTTTTGAAACATCATACATATGCATATCGCGAACTCCGCGTTGTGCTAGTTTATTTGCTAAAGCTTGTACGACATTTTCTGTATTACCATACATAGAAGCATATACGAGTACCACGCCCTTTTTCTCAGGTTCATAACGGCTCCACTTGTCATATAGATCCAGGATATATGGGATTTTTTCATTACGCCAGATTAATCCATGAAGGGAACAAATCATTTTTATTTCCAGTCCAGATAACTTTTTAATTAAGGCTTGAACTTGCGGTCCATAACGACCAACAATATTAGAGTAATAACGTCTTGCTTCATCCACATCAAAATCATCCATCTCATCCACAAAAAGATTACCGGAACCTGCACCAAAGGACCCAAAGGCATCAGCAGAGAATAAGATACCACGAGTTGTCTCATAGGTTACCATAACCTCTGGCCAATGAACCATAGGAGCAGTATAGAAGCGTAAGGTCGTATTTCCAAGAGTAAGTTCTTCACCATCCTTTACCTCAAGATAATTAGAGGTCATATCCATTTCATAGAATTGTTCCATAAACTGAAAGGTCTTCTTATTTCCAATAAGTTTTACATTTGGATAACGGCGGGCAATTTCCTCAATACTGGCACAATGGTCGGGTTCCATATGATTTACTACCAGGTAATCAAGATCACGGCCACCAAGTACATGAGTAATATTTTCAAGATATAATTGGCCTATGGAACGATCAACCGTATCAATTAAAGCGGTTTTCTCATCCATAATTAAGTAAGAATTATAAGCCACTCCATTTGGTAATGGAAACATATTTTCAAAAAGCTCTAAACGTCGGTCGCTGCCACCGGCCCAAAATATATTTGGGGATATTTCCTGAACACAATACATAATTTCATCTCCTATCAAAAAATCTATATTCTATTTCCATATCAAAGCAAACGTTGTTCGTTAGCATGGAGTAATTTTTATTCTATATGAGCCAAAACTATATTATTTGTAAAAATAGGGTTTTCCAATAGAATAAAAATAGAATGTATATAATTTATACAATTCATATGAAATTAATCATAACATAAAAATCTTATGACTTCAATTTTATAATAACAGAAAATATAAATCATTCTTACAAAACTTTTGTCTATTGTTAACATTTTTTGATGCAAATAGTAAGTTTTATTTGAAAGAAACCATCTATAATAATAGTAATTTGTCAAAAAATAAAATTAAGGGTTCCTGGTATAGAGCTTTATTCTTTCTTGAAACCGGTTTAATAATTCAATCGGTGCTTCCCTTATAATAATATCCTCACCTAGGAAAAGTATCCAATTAGTAATTTCATTGACCTCTTCATCAGTATTAATGTCAATGAAAGTTTTTAGAATGGCTGTACTTTGATAAGGATTTATATAAGAAATAGTAATCTTAATGGGATGATATTTCTTATATTGTGCAATCGCTTTTGGTCCAAGTTCAAGAATAAGGTTATATACAGCTTCTTTATTTTTCAATTTTTCAAATATTTTTTTCTTACTCAGGGTATTTTTTTCAGAGTAGGGCTCAACTTTAATAAGATTGTCAACTGGAAGAAGTTTGATTTTTTCTTCTATTAAATCAAATCCTTCAATAAACCATATGCCTTTTTCGTGATATAGGTGCAGGAGATAGATGGGGGAAGTTGCTGTAACCTTATTAATTTCTAACGTAATTGATAAATAGCTGTCCTTTAATAAAAGCTGTATGAGTCTTTCTAACATAGGGTGTGGAAGGTCAGAAAGATCAAGTAAGTCAGGATTCTTAGGGTTCGTTCCTTCAAATAAGAGAATCTGGTTCAGAAGAACAAGGTCATCTTGTTGATTTTCAGAAATAAGACCAAGTAGTTTTTCTGTTAAGGACTGACGACTTTTTAGATATGGAAGCTGTTGATTCCTGGTTGCCATAAATGCAAGGAAAAGTGCCTTTACTTCATTATCAGTAAAGCGTACTACCGGCAGGACAGAGTTGTGCATAACAAAATAGCCCCCGTCCCTTCCGACTTCAGCTACAAGAGGCATACCCATGGTCTCGATTTCTCTTATATCCCGAATAGCAGTTGACCTGGATATATGAAATTCACTCATGAGTTCAGTAATAGTAAAGTGATTACGGTTGTTAATATACCGCATAATAATATTAATTCGCTCAATTTTTTTCATTGCAACTCCTAAACAGTATCAATTTTTGACATGATTTAAGGATATAATAAACCTATCAATTGATGAAGACAAGCATTTAATAAATAAAAAAGGATGGTTAAATATATGGCAAATTATAGTTTAGAAGAAAAGGATAGTTTTATTGTTGTAGGTATTGGAACGGAACTAAAGAGTAACTATACAGATTTCGTTGGATTAAATAAGGAAAAATCAGATTTCTGGCAAACAGTAAAGGAAGATGGAAGCCTCAAAGAGTTAAAGAAAATCGCCTTGAATGATTATATTTTCGCTGTAAATGAGGCAGTGAATAATAAAATGATGCACTATGCTGGCGTAATGACTGAAGCCGAAGGACCGGAAGATGCAAGGCGGATACAGTTCCCGAAGGGTGTATATATAGTTGTGAAAGGGGAAGGCACGACAGTAGAAGAATTGAATTCTAAACTTACTGGTATTGCTTTTGGACAAGCCCTGCCTGATGCGAATGATTTTGCTTATGTGGGTGGCCCGAATACTACAGTTGAGATGGGACAACAAAATGGTTTGTTTTTTGGTGAAATGTGGATTCCTGTTGTAAAAAAATAATAAGATAATTGGAGGTAGGAGTATGTCCTATGTTGTTGATTTTAAAAATGTATCTGCAGTTGGTCTGGAGTCTTCCCCTGTAGCAGAAGCATTTGCTGGCTTACGTGCAAATGAAGCACGATACTATATGACAAAGTACAAGCATGAATTTACGGTTGTTCCAGCCAGTGAGAGTCAGGAGACTCTTGATTATGTGAACAGAATCTTGAAAGAAGAACGTGGACTTGAGTTTTCTGCAAAACCTTTAGAGACTTCACGCTTTCAAGTTGAAAATCTTAAAATGGCTTACGTATTTTATGAGGATGGTCTAGGTATTAATGTCATGTATAACGTTGATGATCCCAAGAAGAGAGCGGTTGGGTTTAAGCTTTCCGAAGGAATGGAAGTTCCGAAGGAATTAGCAGAGAGGTTTAAATTTGCCAGACAGAAGTCCAAACTTGCCGGTACAATTCGTGGTTCCTTCTTTGTAATAAAAAAAGAATATTAAATTACATGGTAATGAAACATCGAGATACTTAGGATATGAGGCATGAGAGTGAAAACTTTCATGCCTTTTCATCATTGATATAATAATTATGCTGGTTTATAATAGAAATTATAGGAAATTTAAGAATTGCGAAAGCACAATATAAAGGGGATGCAGGGGTGAATAAGAAAAAGTTATTCTATGTGGGGGAATATATACTAGAATTAATAGTACCGGATGATTTGTCCTTAAAGGATTCATTAAAAAATAATATAAATGCTTATAATGAGAACGGACAATTGGTTTGGAATATAGCTGAATTACTCAAAGATTTTTCTATTCAAAATGGATTAAAATACTTTGATGATATGTATTTTGATATTAGGGTATTATACGATGATAAAATATTTTGTATGGGATATATAAATCATTGTGAAATTGATTTGAAGGAGGGTAGAATAACTAAAATAGTAAATAACAGATAAGTTCAAAATAGTCAATGCTAAATCGGCATGTTATTATATAGTACAAGTACTAAAAGGAAGAATATAAGGAGGTTTATCAATGAGGGAATTTGCTGAAACATTATTAGCGGAAGCGAAAAGTAATAAAATACCGGAGGAATATAATTTCTTTGGTCCGATGATAGGTGAATGGGATTTTGAATGGGTTGATAGACATGGAACAGATCAGGAGAGACACATCAAGGGCGAGTGGATTTTTTCGTGGATACTGGAAGGCACGGCAGTTCAAGACATATTTATCTGTCCATCACGAGAAGAAAGAAGAATTAATCGTCAAAAGGATGCCGAATATGGTACGACGGTCAGGCTATTTAATCCGAATAATAAAGCTTGGGATATCTTTTATGGATATATGGGTGGAGCAACTCGGCTTGAGGCGAGAAAAGAAGGAGATAATATCGTTTTAACGGAAATAACATTGCAAAACATGAAATGGGTATTTTCCGAGATTACAGATAAATCATTTCGCTGGAAAAATTTAAGAGCACAGGATGGAAGTACATGGAAGTTACAGGGAGAGTTATTTGCTACAAGAAGAAGCAATTGATATTATAATTAACATAATTTGATGTGAATTAAATTTGGATAACGCTTTACCTATAATTTTAATTATAGAGGAGAGAAATATTATGGAGATGGCAAAATATTTAGGGGATATTAAAAAACATTATTTAATTTTGAGTAAACAAGTAAAAAAACAGGTGGGAAATGAAAAAAGTTTAGAAATACTAAAAAACTTACAAGAGCCATCAGGAAATGAAAATCCACAAGAAAGGGCAAAATGGGCCTTTGATGTAACAGAATGTTTAGAAAAATCATTAGAGACGGAAGATATTATTAAAATAAGACAGGAATGTGCTTGTGTAAAGAGTAATAAATATTCTGCTTATAATCAAAAGTACTTTCCCGAAATTCGTGAGAAAAATTCAAATAAAGAGATTTATTTAAAGGCCATAGCAGAATTTTTAAGCGGACGTCCTAGAATTGGGAAACAGGTGGAATATTTAGAG
>JASGEU010000129.1:0-15483 GCA_047606065.1 Mobilitalea sp. | reverse complement strand
TGATAATACTTTTGGAAGTGGTTCGTTCCTGGTGGCAGCATTAATGGAGGGAAGAAACTTCATTGGAATTGAGAAAAATGAAAATGTAGCTCTTTTTAAACGGGAAGAAATTGATTATATAGAGGTAGCTAAAAACAGACTTTCACAAGCCTGGATTAATTTAGATAAGAAAACAAAAAAACATATAAAGATACAGAATCTGATTGCAGAGTTTGAGCAAAGGTAGATGAAATTATGGGGACAATAATCAGACGAAATGAGAGAAGCTGGGCAATCGAAATTATTACTCAGATTAATCTAATGTTACAGGGTATAAATATTAGAGTGAAGCGTGCTGGCGGTGAAAGTACGTTGTCGGTTAATAAAAAGAGTATGTTCCCTGATGTTCTGCTTTTTGAGGATGAGGCACAGTCCAAGCCATTACAGGGTTGGGAGCTTAAAATGCCAGATGTGCTGATAACGGATGAAGCTTTTATCAAGGATGCTACCAGAAAAGCTATTGCTCTTGGACTAAATAGTTTTGTTATATGGAATTTCACCTATGGGAAATTGTATATCAAAGGGACAGATCATAAATTTCAGGAAGAAAAGGTATGGACCGGAACGGACATCATAAGAACAAGAGAGGATGTTAATACACATAAAAATTTATGGATTCCAATAATTAGAGAGATTATTATGTCGGTCAATGAGTATCTGGTAAATGGGAAAATTACAGTTGCTCCAATTACTGAGGTTTTGACCGAACATCTTATGACGGAGCTAATTCAGAGAAATAAAGGCTTAGTTGCAGAAAACCTTCAGACAAAAGCGAATAGCAGTATGGTTATGGAAAGAAAATTGAAGGTTTGGTGGAATACCTTTCATGAGGAGTATGATAAAGATGAAACCAATCTCTACTTTGCATATGCTAAGACAATATTACTTAATTGGACCAATCGAATTTTATTTGCTAATCTAATCAGAAGATACCATAATTGTGCTGACCTGATAAAGAATATTGATAATTCAACCTCACCGGAGGAAGGCAATGAAATTATCAATCAAATTATTAATCAGGGCGATTTTTATAATGTGTTCAAAAAGATTGACTTTAATGAGTTGTTACCGGAAGATACCTGGATTGATCTTGTGGATTACAATCAATTTTTGTTTCATAATCAGATTCAAAATATAGATCAAGGTGTTTTGCAGGACTTATTAGAGGGAACGGTCAATGTATCAAAACGTGAAATGAGAGGACAATACTCCACTCCATTTTGGCTAGCTGATTTTTTATGCCAGATTACAGTTGAAAATTGGACAGGGCATTGCGCTGATTTTTGTTCTGGAACAGGAACGATCGCAAAGGCAATTATAAATAATAAAAAGAAGAGACTACGTTCTGCAGAAGCCACCTTTGACACAACGTGGGTATCGGATAAATCGGCATATCCGTTGCAGATATCAAATATTGCTCTTACAAGCATTGATTCTTTAAATATTCCAATCAAATTGTTTCAATCAGATATCTTTGAGCTTGAAGTGGGCAAGAAGGTTACGATAAAAAATCCGGTTGATGGGACAGATATCAACGTGATAATACCACCACTAAGTGCTGTTATATCGAACTTACCCTTTGTGAAATACAATAATATAGCAGAGGATGAGTATGATTATATCAAGAGATATAATGATTTAATTGAGGAAAAGACCGGTATTTCTTTTAAATTAGGTAAAACAGATCTTTACACTTATATACCTTTTAAAGTACATGAATTATTAGAGGAAAACGGCAGATTAGGAATTGTTATTTCTAATTCCTGGTTAGGTACAGAGATAGGGAAGAAATTCTTTCAGGCTTTACAATATTTTTATAATTTACGCACGATTGTGTTAAGTAATTCCGGGCGATGGTTTGATAATGCAGAGGTTGTAACTACGTTATTGGTTATGGAAAAGAAAGAAATTTCGCAACCAGAGGAAAACAACTTAATTGACTTTTGCCTGACACAAAAGGACCTTAAGAATCTATGTGATGCTGATCTGGATAACTTAATCAATAGTGTAGTGTTAAGGGAAGAAATCGATGACACCGTGGTTAAGTTAAAAAGTTATTCATTAAGTAAAATTACTGCAATCCAAGAAAAAGGCATTTCCTTAAATGCTTTATTTCATAATGTCTCGTGGATAGAGGAGCTTAAAGAAAAGTTAATACCAATAAGTAAAATTCTGACCGTCAAGCGAGGGGAAAGACGTGGATGGAATGATTTGTTCTATCCAGCAGAGGGACATGGAATTGAGGCGGAATATATAAAGCCGGTACTAAAGAATCCGGCGAATTTAAAGTCATATATAGCCGCAACAGACATGGAAGCCTTTTGCTGTCAAAGACCAAAAGAGGAGCTGCAAGAACTAGGCCATCTGGGTGCTTTTCATTGGATAAATAAGTTTGAACACCTTACAAATGGAACTGGAACAGCATTGCCTGTCGCCTTAAATAAGTCCGGCAGCCTGTGGTATGGGATGGAGGATGATACAAAAGCAGATTTTGTTACGGCTTTAAACCCTAACAAGCGGCTTTTTGTGGCAAAGTTTGAGGAAAGTACCTTTGTTGATCAACGTTTTACAAGGTTACTTAAAAAAGATGAGGATGCGGACCTGGATTTTATACATGCGCTTTTAAATTCTATCTACGGTATGTTTGCCATTGAAGCCATTGGTTTTGGACGAGGATTAGGGGTATTAGATGCCAGCAGCTCCAATTTCAAACAAATCTATATGATTAATCCTGATGCGATAGATGAAAGTCAACGAGATGAAATAAAAGAGCTATTTAATAAAATTAAATGCAGAAATGTTTATGATACAGAAATTGAGTTGAACGATTCGGATAGAGAGTTATTTGATCGAAAAGTTTTACAAGCAATTGGTAAAGAATATGTATATGAAGACATCAAAAAATCTCTGTTATCCATGCAAAGAACCAGATTGATCGTTCGTTAAGGAGGAGCCTTTACTTGTAATCAGAAAGGACATACTCTGAAATAGTTGCATTAAATGCTTCGTATTACTATCGTGTTTGTTTCATACGTTCTTCACTGGCTTGAAAGTAAGCGGTATCAATTTCAATACCAATGAATCGACGGTTTAATTCTCTGGCAGCTACTCCGGTAGATGCTACACCCATAAATAAATCAAGAACCAGATCATTTTCTTTGCTTGCAATGGAGATGATCTGTTTTAATATGGACAAAGGTTTTTGCGTCGGATGTTTTGGCGATTTTAAACGTTCCTTACCCATACAGATTGGACTTTCTATGAAATTATGCATTTGATTTTGCTTTGAAAAGTTCCAGGTATGTCCCTTATTCCACATACAGACGATCAGTTCACAGCTATTTAAGAAAGAGGACTTACGAATGTTGGGTACGGGGTTGGTCTTGTGCCACACCATAAATTGAAAGGTGTCAAACTCTTTATCAAAGACCTCATGCCATTTGCCAATTAAGTTATAACTGGTAAACAAGAAGATATTGCCGGTTGGAGATAGAATTCTCTTAAATTCCTTCAGGAAATCAACCGGTGCTAACTCTCTTAAGTCCCATTCAGCAAGATCATTATTAATCTCACTTCTCCATCGAAAGCTCATATTACCGGTGGAATATTTAGCTAGATTATAGGGGGGATCGCAAAGGATAAGCTCTATACTGCCAGTAGGAATCTTTGTTAACTGCTCCGTACAATCACCGTGAAGCAGAAGATATTTATCTATGGATGAGATATCTATCATAGGTTAACTCCTCTCATTTATTTAGCTAACAGAGAATTGCGGACAAGTGATTTATCGATTTTTATTATGGAATGAATACATTACATTATACATTAAATAGGAAATAATTACAATATTTTAAAATATGAGGAAAAACTATATTTAATCTGGACAAGTAAAACGATTTATTGTTTCATCTTGTTTATGTATAAATAGACAGTATTAAATACAACTATTTGTTGGTTATTATAATTTACAAAGATGCTATAATATGGTACAATATGTCGATAAATGGAAGGGGGTTTTGCTATTATGTCAATGGAACATGATATTGAGTTAAAAGTGAATTATTCAGTTAAGGATTGTTTTGATGCTGTGCTGCAATCGGTATCAAATCTTTCGAATTATGAAGTTACAGAACAAAATGAGATCATTGGAACCATTAGAATTAAAGTAAAGGGAATCATGGCTTCACCAGGGGATTATGTTAGTGCTACGGTTACTCAAGAAGCGGCTAACATTACAAAAGTTTTGATTAAAGGTGGAGTTAAAGTTCCATATATGATGGCTAAGAGAAACTGCATTAAAAACTCTGAGGCTATCGCTGCCGCGTTTGCGAATGAAATTGCAAATTATGAAAAAGTGGAAGAAGTAAAGACGGCAAAGGTTGATACTTCAATCGAGGCTACTCTTGAGAGATTAAAAGGTATGTATCAAAAGGAATTAATAACTTTAGAAGAGTATGAGCAAAAAAAGAAGGAAATTATTGATGCTATGTTTTAAATTCTCTTAGGATTTGTATTAAGGATTGTACAAAAATGGGGAATTAAGCGTACATAAGTAATAAAATTAATTTAAGTAAGATAATGTAGATAAAAGAGGAAGCCATTTCATATTGCGAAGATGGCTTCCTCTCTTTTTATGTCAGATATTATGGAATATAGTACTCAACAAATAATTGAAATACATTCTGTGAGGTGACTGACTTAATACAGTTGGTAAATTGCTTGTCATAGGTGCTATTTCTTCCAGAGCCTGTGGGAATCTTCGCAGCATATACCTTATCCATAATGCGATAAATAATATCTGCGCCATACATATCCTGCAAGAACTCGGTAAAGTGATAACCCACTAATGCGGCATTGGTTCCGGAGGCATTTAGGTAATAAGCTTCAAAGTTCTTTTTATTATCCTCTGTCAGGAAGCTAAAGTTGGTGGAGTACATAATATCGATATAGTCTCTGCCATTTGAATCTGTATGTGCTACAGATAGGGCATCTAAGGTCTTTTTGGCTAAAGTAGTTGCATTTCCTTCGGACCAGGTTTCAAAACGTTGGCCATAATGTGGCTGAGTTGACTCGTAAAAACGAACCATTTCATGTATGGTCAAATAATAATCATAGAAATAATCTAAATTAAAACAGGTAGAGTCAAGGATGATATAATTGTTGTAGTTAGTAGTTGTAGTATCAGGAAGCTTTATGATTAGCTGACGATTCCAGTTCTTGCTGGGCAGGTAAGTATTTAGACCAATTTTCTGTACGGTGGTTATCATGGAAAGCAACTTAGTTTCATAGTCTGCTGCCAGTGTTACATTTTGTGTATTATCAAAGAATACAAGTGAATTGTTAATACCATTGTTACTTTTCGCAATATTAAAGCTGGAGTTATACGAAGTCAGCTCCCAATACGGACTTTTTAGAACAGCAGTAATTCTCTGATAGGAACCTGCATAGTCAGGATTGCTATAGGTGCCAGTATTCAAAAACTTACGGAAAAAGGTATAGGAGGAGGTTACATTTTCAAGGGATAGCTTCATGTAATCCGCAATTACAAAATATTGACGAGCATATCCATCCGAGGAGTAAACCCAACTGATTTGCTGGAAGGGCAGCTTTGTATTGCTGGTAATCAGTTTAGGGAGTACGGGAGTAAAATCAAGAACTAGATTTTTAGCCTCACCAGTAATGATTAGTTTAACAGCATTGGGGAAGTTCATTAAAAATTCAGTTCCATTGGTTTTAACTTCACTGATAAGATAACCATTTTTATCATAGGCTTGCAAGGTGACAGACGTATCACAGTTACCGCTGCCATAGATACCATTACTTGGAAGACCGTAGGAAGTATAAGTGGATAATACTTCGGATAAATTTAGAACTTGACGATTGGTTGTTTGATTAATGGTATAAGCAGCTTCTACATTCTTTATATCAGTATAGGTAGGATCTTTTGAAATACTGGGTTTTACGGTTATATTGATATCGTTATAATTACCCTGATTATTGTCTGGGATATAGCCGTCAAAATTTGTTACATTTGTTATATCAGGCAACTTATTGATTTTAGTGTACTTGTTATAGACTATGACACCACAGTAGCCTAAGCTGGTATAGGAGGAATTATTACGGGTATTATAATATTGATAGTTAACAAGGGTACTTAGGGTTGCACTATGTATACTATTATAATTAGAATTAACGCTTTGTTTATATTCTGAAGTTAATGTTTGAGTTGTAGTACGATTGGTGGAGCTATTGTAATCATAAAAATAATAAGTTTTTGAATTTCTAATATACACATTTTTATCCTGACCCAGTGATAGGGTTAAGCCATTCTTTCCTTTTCGATCGGATACAGTTTGATAGGTTAAACCAAGTGCGATGGAAATTGGCTTTGCCTTAACCATGATGTATTTACCACCAGTTAAAAATGCGATATCATCATAAGCAACATAGCTGCCATTAGGAAGGCCAACTAATACGAGATAGTCATCTGCTTTTTCTTTATCATAAGTATAGTTGTCAAACCAGTCCCACCAGAAATCATAATTTTTTATTTGACTTTTAGCTGATGCGGTGCCAGGTGGAATTACGGATACAATAAGTGCAGTGGTTAGAAGTAAAGCAACTAATGTGTGAAGAAACTTCTTCATAAAATGAAACTCCTTTCAAAATATATTTAATTATTTGACAGAATGTATTTTTGCAGAACATTCTTTGGTAGGAGTTATTAAGTTATGCGTTGCCTGTCATGTTAGCATAATTATATTTACAAAATATGGCAATCCTATGATAATTTTCTGATAAAAGTATGTCAAAGATAATATTGCTTGTACTATTATTTCAAGCGATTACAGTAATAATCTGCGCCTATGAACAATAAAAAAGAATAACAACTTCCAATTATATTGCAAAGGGAAGTGTTATTCTTTTCTTTATATTATATGAAATAAAAGGAAAATATTTAATAGTTTTCTTAAGTCATTGTACAGCAAAGATTATTGATATTTCTTCTCTAATGCTGCTACTAAGTCGATGTAATACTGCTGTGTACCTTTCGCGGTTGCCTCCGCTTCAAACTTCTCGGTCTCTTCGTTTACCTTACTTAGAATTTCTGGAGCAAGTTGACGTTCTGCAAAGGTATAAACAACAGAGTCTTCTTTTTCGATATGACGTTTTAGAAGATGGGTGTAGCTGATTGCATTTGCAATTACATCAAGTTTACTTACTTCGTCACCGCTTTTGACACGTAATAAAGCTTCGTTCATTTCCTGGATGTATAAGCGTCCCATATCATGTTCCACGAGCATGCCATGAGTAATCAGTTTGTTGCCAAGAGGACCAAGATGAGTCACCATTTCATTAAACAGGAGTTTTTCCTCCTTGCCATGGTGATGTGCATCCGCATAATTACGAATGAAATCTGTCATTTTGCTAAAGTCCTCGTACTGTATTTCTTCCCCTTTTAGAATGCCATAGCAAGCCTTTCGCACTACTTCAAGCATTCTTAGGATGTAGGTGTGTTCCTCAACCATAAGTTTAATACTATCCATCGGTTCATCCTCCTTTCATAATTTCGATTTCTAAGTTACCTTAGAAATCAGATAGCAATTTATTATCATAGCCATGTCAACTTAATGCATGCCTTTGTAGTCCTTATAATGCAATAATGCGATAGATATCTTCCTGCGGCTTTTCAAATCCATAGCCAAGTTCTGTAATTAGAGCCTCCAGCCAGGCATCTCTTAAATCATAGTATATGGTGATGTCTCCGTCAATTTCCTCCCAGTATGGGCTGTGAACGCAAAGAGTTCTTTGCCAGATAACCTCGTCACTGCTCTGTTTTAATACTCGATTCGCATGATCACAGGGCATTCCGTCCAAAAGATTGTCAGTGATTGCTTTGTAGATGCCGGTAGCATCTAAAAGGTATTCCTTTAAGGTGATGGCAAGATTTCTTCCGTTATTGATAACAATTGCCTTAATAGAAGCGTTCAGGTCAGGATTTGTGTTAAGAAGCTTTGTTATACTATATGCATATTTATATTCTACCTGTGATACACGCTCCTGTAACCAACCATGAATATTGCCGGTATCAATCATTTCCTCCAGGGGTTTGTTCTCAAATTCTCCGTAAATGCTGTTGCATTCTGCTTCCAGTGGGAGCTGCTGTTTGTCGGCAAGGACGTAGAGCTCGTCTACGATGGCCTGTTGCTGCTGTATTTTATTGTATAACCAGTAATGAATGGGTCCTAAAAATGCGCTCATAATCTGCCTCCTATGTTGCTGTGCATTTCCATAGAAAGCAGCAGCGTTTCAATATTTATATAAATAACTATCAAATATTCAATGCTTGCATTCTACTGTGCTAAGGCACTAAGTTGCATTGAACAATATATGATTTTATAATTAAATCTACCGGATGTGTTATTGTGTCTCATCCGGTAGATTTGCCTATTTCTTTGGGAATTATGCTAAGAATAATTCAATATCATCTTCTACAGTTCCAATACCTGCAATACCGAAGTTTTCAACTAGAACCTTAGCTACATTAGGAGAAAGGAATGCTGGTAATGTAGGTCCTAAGTGGATGTTCTTTACGCCTAAATGTAAGAGCGCAAGAAGAACGATAACTGCCTTCTGCTCATACCATGCGATGTTAAAGGCGATTGGAAGCTCATTGATATCTTGAAGTTCAAATACTTCTTTGAGTTTCAATGCGATTAAAGCAAGGGAGTAGGAGTCATTACACTGACCTGCATCTAATACTCTTGGAATACCACCGATATCACCTAAATCAAGCTTGTTGTATTTGTATTTTGCACAACCAGCGGTAAGGATTACAGTATCCTTAGGAAGAGCCTTTGCAAATTCAGTATAGTAATTTCTTGATTTATGACGACCGTCACAACCAGCCATTACAAAGAACTTCTTGATTGCACCGGACTTAACTGCGCCAACTACAGCATCTGCTAATGCAAGTACCTGATTGTGTGCGAAACCACCAATGATTTCACCTTTTTCAATCTGGGTAGGAGCTGCACAAGTCTTAGCAAGTTCAATGATCTGTGAGAAGTCCTTATGACCATTCTCATCACGTTCAATGTGTGTACAACCAGAGATACCAGTTGCACCAGTAGTAAATAATCTGGCTTTATAAGAAGCAGCTGGAGGAACCACACAGTTAGTAGTCATTAAGATTGGTCCGTTAAAGCTTTCGAATTCTTCCTTCTGTTTCCACCATGCGTTACCATAGTTACCTACAAAGTTATCGTACTTTTTGAAAGCAGGATAGTAGTGAGCTGGAAGCATCTCGGAGTGAGTGTATACATCAACGCCTGTGCCCTGTGTCTGCTCAAGTAACTGCTCAAGGTCTCTTAAATCATGACCGGAGATAAGGATACCAGGTTTTGTGCTAACGCCAATATTAACCTTTGTGATCTCAGGGTTGCCATAAGTACCAGTATTGGCTGCATCAAGAAGAGCCATACCGTCTACACCGAATTTACCGGTTTCTAATGTAAGTGCTACTAAATCATTTGCATCTAAGCTGTTATCTAAAGTTGCAGCAAGTGCTCTCTGCATGAAGGCACTAACTTCTGCACTGTCATATTTTAATTCATTTGCATGTTTCATGTAAGCCGCAAGACCTTTAACACCATATATAATCAGCTCTCTTAAACTTCTTACATCCTCATTTTCAGTTGCAAGAACTCCAATCTTAGGGGACTTTGCAACAAATTCTTCTCTTGTGGAAGCAGTCCAGATTGCTGCTTCTGGTAAGTTTGCTTTGTCTGCAACTTTTGTAAGTAATTCATCTTTCATTGCAAGAGTTTCTACAACGCGAGTATAAAAAACTTCATCATCAAAGTTTGCATTTGTTATAGTTGAAAACATATTAATTGTAACATAGTGGTTAACATCAGCAGAGATATCCTCGCCTTGTTTTCTAAGAGCAGTTGTTACTGCACTTAAGCCCTTTGTAACATAGACTAATAAATCCTGCATTCTGGATAAATCCGGTGTTTTACCACAAACACCAATTTGTGTACAGCCTGTGCAGCCTGCAGCTTCCTGACACTGATAACAAAACATCTTGTTTTCCATTGTGAATATCTCCTTTATTCATATCATTTTTATTCATAACAAGTGAAGCGACTTATCGTTTCAGCTTGTTTTCGCCAATGTACCTGTATCAACGGAGTCTTTCTTCCAGTTGACTTTCTCGGAACAAGATGAGTATAATACAAATAAAAATAGAAAAGTGTAGCTGCAGCTACAAACATGAAAATGTTTTGAAATATTTTTATTACACGTTGTTTTGACTACTTTGTTGAAATGGAAGAACACATGAAACATAAACTTATATAGCAAGATACAGGTGCAGTATTCGAAATAAATATGATACAAAAAGGAGAGTCTTATGGAGCAGTATTATGACATACTTAAAAAATGTCCGTTGTTTCGTCGTATTGATGAAAATGACATGGAAGCCTTGCTGGGTTGTCTTAATGTTAAGGTAAAAAGCTTTGAAGCGGATGAATATATATTTTTTGCAGGGGATGAGATAAATGCGATTGGAATCGTTTTGCAGGGAATGATAGAAATCATGAAGGAAAATTTATCGGGGAATAAACACATCGTAGCCTTTCTTGGTGCTTCCGATATGTTTGCAGAAGGTATTGTATGTACGGAGCGAAGGATTTCTCCGGTAACCGTACGAATGAAAGAAGCCGGAAAAATATTGTTTATTCCTTATGAAAGAATTATTAAGTCTTGCGGAAATAGCTGCAATTTTCATATTAGCTTAATACAGAGTATGATGGTGGTCCTTGGTGAGCGGAATGTAAGACTGAATCGTAAGCTGGAACTGCTCACCTTTAAGGGGATGAGAGAGAAGATTGCCAGCTACCTTTTAGGGGAATCGAATGAACGTGGTAGCAATATGTTTCAGATCATGTTAAATCGTACCGAGCTTTCGGATTATCTTAATGTATCAAGAACCTCTATGTGCAGGGAGCTTGCAAGAATGAAAGACGAGGGTTTGATTGATTTCTATGGAAATAGTTTTAAATTAATTAACAAGGCTGCTTTGGCCCAGTGTTTAGAGTAGATTTATTTTAAAATATGATATCTTTTAAAGATAGCTTGGCTTTAGGAAATGTGTAGAATTGTAAACAATTTAGGAAGAATAAGGAAGAATTATGGTTTGTAATTGAGATATTTGTAGAAAAATGGTATGATTGAATCGTTTGAGTGTATAGAATGGGAGGTGTGAGTATGCTGAAAAAGAGAAAATTAATTGGAGTTATTGTCTCTGAAGTAGAGGAACTTTATCAGCAGAAGCTATTGAAGGGGATTATAACTCAATGTTATTCCCTTGATTATGATGTAGCTATTTTCTCAACCTTTATAAGGGATACGGATTTACCGGAGTATAAGATAGGTGAAAAGAATATCTATCAATTAATAAACTTTGATTTATTTGATGGAATTCTTGTTGCTGGGGTAACTCTTGACATGCCGAATCTTAGGCAGGAGATCGAACAGCTTCTGTTAAAGAAGTGCAAATGTCCGGTATTGTATATAGATCTGTACTCAGAACATTTTCCTTTTATTTATACCGATGATAGAAAAGCTTCAGAGCAAATAACGGACCATTTAATCGATTGTCACAAATATAAAAAGATTTATTGCCTGGCAGCAGACCCAAGCACTGCGGCAACGATAAGTCGCGTAGCAGGCTTTAAGGATTCCATGCTGAAACATAATATTGAAGTGAAGGATAGCATGATCTCTTATGATGGTGATTATTACTATTGCGGAGGAGAAGCTTTTGCAAGAAAAATTATCAATAATGAAATAGAGAGACCGGAAGCTGTCGTATGTATTAACGATTACATGGCGATTGGCTTAGTAAATGAGCTTGAAAGGAATGGAATTCATGTACCCGAGGATATAGCGGTTACGGGTTATGATGCAACTGAGGAAGCGGCACTTTCTCGTACGGTTATAACCACCTATTCACCTCCAATTAAGCAGACAGGTGTAAATGCAGTTTGTGAATTATCTAGATTAATGACTGGTGTACTTGCGCAGCCCTGTAATATGAAATCCAGTCGACTTGATATTGGAAGAAGCTGTGGCTGCAATGACATGGAATTCATGAAACGAAGTGTAATTCATCGTTTAAAGCATAAATCAGAGGCCTATAAAAGGCTTTTAGAAAGTCATATGACAGAGACACTTACGGCTGTTTCGAGTTTGGAAGACTGTCTGTCTTATTTTAGTAGATTTCTTTATTTAATTAAAGATTATTCTGACTACTACTTATGCCTGTGCCATAATTGGGACGGCAGCGTACACAATTATAGTGAAGAAGATACTTATATAAGAACTGGATACACCTCAAAAGTAACCCTTGCAATGGCAAGTGAGAACAGAAATGTGCTGGATAGTAATATCACCTTTGAAGTCAAGAATTTAATACCAGATCTGTGGAAGGACAGGGAGAAACCCAAGGCATATTATATTACTCCAATGCATTTTAACGATCGAACTATTGGATATTCGGTGCTCTCCTATGGGGATAAGGTTCAAGCCTTTGATATTACTTATAGAAACTGGAGCTGTAACGTAATGAATGCACTGGAATATAACAGGGCGCATAGAAAGTTATATCGTTCTTCGTTCCGTGATGTATTAACTGGTATCTATAACCGCAGCGGATTTAATCAAAATCTTCCAGAATTAATTCAAGAAGTAATCAGCCAAAAGAAAAAGTTAGCAATTGTAATGGCTGATATGGATAACTTGAAGGATGTCAATGATAGCTTTGGGCATAAGGAAGGAGATAATATTATCTCTGTAGTGGCGGGTGCTTTTCAAAGTTGCTGCAAGGACAATGATATCTGCGCTCGTATTGGCGGGGATGAATTTTTATTTGCCGGAGTTGTTGATGAGGGAGTTGAACGCGGAGAAGAAATGATGGAAGCAGTGAGACAGTACATCAGAGCCTATAACCTGAAATCCAAGAAACCCTATCAAATCGAAATCAGTATGGGGGCTTGCAGTGACTATATAGCTGGTAAAGAGGATATGGATCGCATGCTTGATACCGCAGATCAAGAAATGTATCTGAATAAAGCGCAGAATAAGAAGAGACGCGCAATGTTGGGATGATATAAAATTGCTTATAATAGAAAAGGGTGAATAATAGTTTCGTAAACACACGGTTAATCAGTGTGAGAGAAAACGATTATTTACCCTTTTATTCATGACAAGTGAAACAACTTGTCGTTTCACTTGTTTATTACATACAAAGCGATTTATCGTTATATCTTGTTTAGATTTAAATTAGGGCTTGCAACAGACGCTATTCATCTGCCATTTCTTTTAAGGTGTTACCTGTGAGTCGGTACACAGTCCAGTCATTCATTGGCTCTGCACCTAAAGATAAATAGAAGTCAATGCTTGGCTTGTTCCAGTCCAGACACCACCATTCCAGCCGACCACATCCACGTTCTACAGCAATTTGTGCCAGTTTTTTCAGAATGGATTTACCATATCCATAACCTCTATATTCAGATTTAACGTACAGATCTTCAAGATAGAGACCGGATCGTCCTAAAAATGTTGAGAAGTTATGAAAGAACAAGGCAAAGCCTACTTCAATTTCGTCTTTTATTGCAAAGATAACCTCCGCATTTTTCTTGTCAAATAGCCATTCGTTTAATAACTCCTCTGTTGCAATTACTTCATCCAGCATTTTTTCATAATCAGCCAACTCTTTAATAAATTGAAGAATTAGAGGGGTATCTGATCTATTAGCATGTCGAAAAGTTAAACTCATACTTGTGACTCCTTTAAGGATGTTTATGGTATATAAATTGTTATACATTTAAATAATATTTTACTCGATTATATCAAACGTTAACTGATTTTGCCATCAACAAAAGTCTATCTAACAAAAGGATTGTATTTATAATAGGATTGTTATAAGATACAAACAAATAGAGCGTAGTAAAGTGTTATTATAATACAGTAAGAAAGGGCCATTTGAT
The DNA here is from genome assembly GCA_047606065.1 of Mobilitalea sp. Lineage (GTDB taxonomy): Bacteria > Bacillota > Clostridia > Lachnospirales > Lachnospiraceae > Mobilitalea. Next base: position 1,387 of record JASGEU010000129.1, on the reverse strand, counting down.
ATGAAGGAGAAATCAGGGACACACACTCATATTGACTCAGAGGGTAAGGTATACTCGCACAGTCATGATTCCGGACATGGGCATAAACATAGTCACAAGAGCACCAAGGCAGTATTAGATCGCTTATCCCGGGCGATCGGACACCTGGATTCTGTAAAGCGAATGGTTGCGGAAGGAAAAGATTGCAGTGAGGTGTTAATTCAGCTATCAGCAGTGATTGCAGCGCTTAATAACACGGGAAAGGTAATTCTAAAAGATCATATTGAGCATTGTATCGTAGATGCAGTGGAATCTGGTGATGCAGAAACAATTAAGAATTTAAATGTAGCGATAGATCGTTTTATTAAATAAAACTTTGTATCAGTTTAGCCATAAGCTCGATTTCGCTTTGCTACATCTCGCTTAGGCAGAGCGCCTTACAAGTTATTGATACAATAGGTAATTGAAAGCAAGCTTTCTTACCTATTGTATCAATAACTTGCATGGCTAAACTGTTACAAAAATTTATATCCCCCCCTACGGCTTGTATAAATTCTAATAGAGCTTATAATAAGAATGATTTAAGTGGTAATAGCAGGATAAATGTTAAATAATTGGAGATATTGCTATTTACCAACAGAATGTAGGATTAGGGAGGAACAAGATTATGCATATGGCAGACGCACTGATTGCACCTGCAGTCGCAGCGACCATGTATGTTGCATCCTCGGGGGCAGCAGCAATTTCAGTTAATAAAGTTAGATTAGAACAGGATTTCAAAAAGATACCGCTCATGGGAGTTATGTCCGCTTTTGTATTTGCAGGGCAGATGATTAACTTTACCATACCGGGAACCGGTTCCAGCGGACATTTATGCGGTGGTTTGTTATTATCTATATTACTTGGACCTTATGCGGGATTTCTTTCCATGATATCAATCCTTGCCATCCAAGCACTTCTATTTGCAGATGGGGGTATCCTTGCACTTGGAAGTAATGTATGGAATATGGCGTTTTATGCTTGCTTTATAGGTTATGTGCTGATTTATAAACCATTAATGAAAAAGAATATGAATAAGGGAAGAATAATGCTTGTCAGTATTCTTGCAAGTGTAGTTAGTCTTCAGCTGGGAGCTTTTAGTGTTACACTTCAAACCCTTGCTTCTGGAATAACAGAACTTTCTTTCGGACAATTTCTAATGTTTATGCAGCCAATTCATTTAGCGATTGGAGCAGTGGAAGGTGTAATTACTGGTGCGGTGGTAATCTTTATTCAGAGTACAAGACCGGAACTGTTGACCAAGGAAAAGGTTGAAAATAAACTTGGACTTAAGCAGGTTATTGCTATATTAGCTGTTCTTGTGGTGGTGATCGGTGGTGGGTTATCCTTAGTAGCCTCCGGTAATCCG
>JASGEU010000128.1:0-6022 GCA_047606065.1 Mobilitalea sp. | reverse complement strand
GGTTAAATCAGTATAACGCATCAGAACTTCTTTCATGGAAGGTCCATTAATAATAAAATAGTCAAGTCCTTCGCCAGGAACAGAGAACTGAACTTTCTTCACCATTTCAGAACTAACTTCAAAAGATACCTTCTCTGGATGGTTTACAAATACACCATAACCTTTATTCGAAATATAGAATGGGATATTCTTATAGGACTGTTCTGTGGAAGTACCGCCATCCTCATTCCAGATATCTATGGACTGACCATTACGTACAAATGGTGTAAAACGCTCACCCATACCATAGATTAACTCACCTACAGAAAGAGAAAGACGTTCTCTCATATAAGTATCGTGTTCCTTGCCATCATCGTAAGCAATGCCTTTCCAGTCAGTCTTAACGTAAGCTAAATCTCTCCAGCCACTGTCTGTAATTTTTTCATCGCCACGATAGAAAATCATTTTCCAGGACTTCTTATTGATTTCAACACGAAGACTTCCACTTCTTACAATAAGCGTATCCTCTAAATCTTCAACAACAAGGTTGCTGGTTTCATCAATTTCTATTTCAAATTCGGGTCCCTTATTAGCAACCCCCATATAATGATTTGTTCTTACTCTTAACACCTCTGGTGCAGGAGCAGAAATACGAATGGTTAGGTTAGGTCCTCCTAAGGTATCGCCTCTGTGATTAATTTTATGTGTTGGAGCACATAACTTCACTTGGTTTCCTTCATTCTTAGTAAAATAAACTTCAGCAGGTGAAAATACTTCCGTACCTTCCTTATGCAGCCAGCATCCGTTACTAAATTTCATAGTATCCTCCTTTTGCCATAATGGCAGTCTATAATTATATTTTTGAAACTTTAATTCTTCGACACAGCACTTTCAATCAATGCAATATCCCACTTAAATACTCATTATTACTTTATTTTCGAGCAGACAACAATTTCTCAAATATTACGCTCTTATATTGTCATCATAACAAATGCAATTTCGAAAGGAAATGTAGTAAATTTTCATTCGAATGGCATATTTTCTATGAAATCAAAAGATGTAAATCCACAAAATGTTGAATGCAAACTTCTTCTTTCTACACTATATAATAGTTTGTACAGAATTTGAATTGTTATTATTATAGCTTTTTCACATGAAATATTATAGCATGGTTACTAATATTTACTATTTTAATAAAAATATAAAACTATTCTGAAGTGAAACTTAATCTTTGCTTTCTGTAAAATGAAAGATACCTGTTATTGTAACAGGTTTTTTCATGAAGGCTTTTATCCTCACATATAATTTAGCGGGGTGATGTGATTGTTTGGATTATTAAAAGAAAATAGAAAGAAAGCTCTTATATTGATGTTATTATTAGATGTTATTCTTATCAGCTATTTATTTTATAAAGAAAATCAAGAAGAGATCATGATGACATCTAATATGAAAACATCAGATATAAAAGAAAAGTATAATCAGCTATTAGTTAATACATATTTAACTCATATTAAAGAGGCATCAAACAATTTCTATGCTGAATATTATAGTACTTCACCAATTGTAAATTATTATAGTGTTTTCTTGAAGAGCATTACTTCTGATAATGATACTTACTATGTTACTTTCATATCAAAACCTTATCTCGGACCACATGACACTATTGGAATTGATGAAATTACTTTTTCTGCTGATTGGCACGGAAGCGTAAAATTAGATAAATTTAATCACCTTATTAGTTATCATTTACCAGATAATCTTAAAGACCTTGAGAAAATGAAAGTTCCTGGAAAGTATTCTGAAGATTAATAGAATCCTGCTGGTACAAATTGATATTACATTCTCGATGAAACAATAATACGTCTTTCTATTCATGAATAAAGAGCCACAAAACCTAGGTTTTGTGGCTCTTTTAAGCGAACTCATTGTTGTTTCTATATATCATCACATAAATATCCTGCCTGTTACATTTAACAGTACACTTATTATAAATTCATTGTTTATTTTTGCAATAATAATTTTGCAATGGCAGGTGCTGCAAGATGGAATGTTCTTGTATCATTATCATAAGCAATATTAGCGACTACATTTGTTTGGGAACCATAACTTGTAAAGTTGATGGTATACCCTGCGGTAGTTGTAATCTTTAAAGTGTTACCTGTAATCATTTCAATATAAAAATTCGTGTCAATGGCTGCTCCATTAAATGCTTGCATCACGGTTTCTTTTTCTTTATCAGTTAGGTCTCTTATTTTAACCTGATCAAGGCTGAACAATTCCATCTTCGTTACTGTAGACAAATCAAGGGCAGGCAATTTTTCCTTTGCAAGATCTCTTATATCACCAATAACTGCCTTAACTGTATCAGTTTTAACGCGTATTAACAGGGAAGGATAAGTGATTACCATAATAACTCTTACATTATCACCAGGAGGTGTTACTCTTGCGTTTATTGTTAAAATATCTGGTGTACTATAATATATTTCATCCAAAGATACGGTGAACCCTCCAGTCGGTCTTTCTCCACCTGCAATTAGAGCATAGATATACTTTCCATCTCTTATATAATGGATTCCCTGGTTCTGATTATTTTCATTATACCATTTTACAAGCGTACTATTAGCTTTTATGTCATCAACCATTAATTCTTCATAGGAAACATCTATTGGTTGCAAATCTGTAGTAACCTTTTTAACTTCTCCGGCAGCACTCTTAATATTCCTTATGTTCAATTTTATGAGCATATGAGGATAAGTCTCGACCTGAGTTACCATCATATCAGGAGAAGGTGACTTTACATAAGCGGCTACATAGGCCTTAGTCGAGGAGGCATAGGTTATCTTGTCAATTCCCATAGTATATCCGCCGGTTGGTTTCTTACCGGCACCAACAAGAACATAAATTACATTATTCTCTTTTTTAAAGGATACTCCTTCTTTCTTATAATTTGCATTATACCAGTTCAAAACAGCTTTGTTTTTCGCAATTGCATCCTTTGAAATCTCAGTATACGCAACTTCTTTTACTGAAGTGTTATCCCTAGTGATTGATAATACTCTTTTGCTGCTATCCCAGGAAACTTTTGCTCCAATACTTTCAAATACACTTTGCCCAGGAACAAAAATCTTTCCACAAGTGAATTTTATTGAAGTTTTTAGTTTAACAGTTTCCGGTATTCCAGAAAAGTCCGCATCACGATGAATATAAAATTCACTTTTACCAACAACTAACTCCAAATGCATCATGTCAATATCTAGCCAGGCTGTCTTATTCTTTCTATCCCATCTCACAGACGCACCTAAAGCTTCGGCGGTTTGTCTTAAAGGTATCATAACTTCTCCTTTTGAAATATAAGGTGAAGCATTGTACTTTAAAGACTTATTGTTTACCGTTACCGTAATCTTCTGTGTGTGACTACCAGCGAAAGCCGTCATATTCGTAAAGAAACTCATTATAATAACTAATATAATTAGTCTGCTTAGTTTTTTCATAGAATTCTCTCCTTTTGTTGAAATGTATTTGTTGTCGCTTCAAACATTAGACGCTATCAAATACCAGAAGGTTCCTTCTATACTAAAATTTTGCTAATACTAAATTTGAGCAGAATGTCAAAAGCATTGTAAATCATTTTCATTCATCAATTTACACAATTACAGATTATAAATATACTCTACTCAAACTATTTTTCTTCGACTAATTCAAAGCCTCCATTGGTTCCTACTCCTTCATACAAAATACAACCATGGCGATCAGAAAATCGAACTTTAACTTCTGCATCAATACATTCTGTAATACTTCTGCTCATTAGCCCTTCAACCGGAGCTTTAATTGAACCGCCTTCAGCATAATTAATGCTGATATCTAAGCGAAACCGGCAATCTTTGAACGTAATTCTAATTTTATTATTACTCCTGTAAAGATTTTTTATTTTAGAACCATTATAGGTAGTAAACATAAAAATTCTATCTTTATATCGAAACATTCCAATAAAGCCAGTGAAGCTGCCAAAGTGCATAGGGATTTTTGCAATACTTAAAGATAGGGATACATTATCCGGCTGAAAGTGGTTTGATTGGAACCAGATCCAGCTGCTAGGCATAGATCGTCCCCAGTCCTTTTCGATGTAACCAATGCCATTTGTAAAATCCACTTTTTTTCCTGCAATTTTAAGATGGCCAATAATATCATGTTGGATGTTTATAATATCATGATAGCATTCCATGCAAGGGTCAAGTAAGAATGGTCCCATAACACCTGGACTAAGTACACTTCTTGGATATTCGAGAATATTGCAAAAATACAAATCGCCAATCAGACTTAGCTCACTACTTATTAAATTCAGTTTCATTCTGCTTTTTGAAAAAAAGTTATCGCCTATCATAATTTCAAACTTATCTTCATTATAAGCAAAATCACTTAATTCATAATGGAAATAATATTCCTTATGCTTGTCATCCAATACCTGTATAAATGCATGTGTATCCCATTTCCCAATGGATACACCTGGAATAACAGCATAGGTCTTCTTTCCTTTACTGTCTGTAAAACGAAAATACCAGCCTTCAAAATAGCGCTTTTTTTTATTCCTTCCTTGAAAGATATCAGGATGAAGTAATTTTTTTATACAGTACATGATTCCATCTCCATTTTTCTCATTAATATGATGATTAGCAAAACATCTTATTTCTTTGAGTTAGTATGTGAAATCACTGTAAAAATATGCAAAAAAAGAACCTAGCTTTTTTCTTCATTCGAATAGTTTAGTATTACAGGTAATTGTTCTGCTCTTTCTTCCGCACCTTGTCCTGCAAGAAGAAATAATAGAAGGGGCAGGGTCTGAATCCATAGTATCGTTAAATCCGCTGCACCATGCACCAAAGCTGCAGCACTTACTGCAAGAATTATTGACGCTACCTGATTGTTCTTTCTTTTTAACCAGGTCATACACACGTTGATATAATACCTGGCAAAATACCATAGGAATAAAACACTGCCAATAATTCCAAAATTTAATATCATATCTAAATAAATGCTATGGGAATGAGGAATTTGCCGACTTTTATAAGTTGCATCAAAAAGATACCCAAAAGACATAAATCCATGACCCCAAAAGGGATTTTCTTTAATTTGCTCCCATGCTAATGACCATATTTTAAGCCTGATTTTTATGGTAACACTAACATCATATAGTCTTGGTACTATATTAACATTTAAAATAAATATTAATATTGCGCCAGCCACAGCTGCTGTCAGCCAAAACATTAGTAGTTTATAACTTCTAAGTACAATTAATAATACCGCTATTCCTATAAAAACTTCTATGAAAGCAAATAAACTTTTGCAAAGATAAAGACTAAATACATTAAAGCCCGCTATTGCATAAAATAATAATTTGTTTTCATTGCTGGTCAATACCTTGTAAGCACAGATAATGATAACTGTAGCTGCCACGGTTCCAAAATAATTCGGATGGGAGAAAACTGCACTGATACGGTGCGTATTTCTTCCAACATCTAAGTAATTAACTAAACTTTCTAAAAATGCATAGCCGGCACTGGTCAAACTCAAGGTACAGATCATAGTAAGTACATTTTCAAAGATATCTCTGGTCATCACACTTCTAAGATAAAGTCCAAGTACTAGCATTAACAATACACCAATTCCAACTGCAAAGCCTTTCCAGTTGTGGAACACTACTGGCAGAACTAGCATGTAGATGAAAAATGCTTTTAAAGCTCTGGAACCTTTATGTAAAAATATTAATTGTCTGGTATGTTGATTAGCTATAATATAGATTGATAAAAATGCTAACACAATGGCTGATAATATATATGGTAAAAAAACAGATGCTGCCGTAAAACTTATTATGTTAGAACCGGTCAAGGTCAAGTCAATCCGTCGTTTAATTGCTATATTTTCTATTACAATCGTCCTCATTTCTTATGTCAGGAATGCAGCAGGCGCATTCAAACTAGTAATTTTATGTGTTATGACAAAGCTAGTGAAACGTGCTTTGCTGGTATCAGGGCTAAAAAAACGCCGG
>JASGEU010000127.1:0-18226 GCA_047606065.1 Mobilitalea sp. | reverse complement strand
GTTCACTTGGGAGAGCGTGACTGTTCGGTGCAGAGAAGAAATCAGAAGATGATTGAAGAATCGCCTTCTGCAATAATGACTGCTGAATTGCGTAAGAAGATGGGAACTGCTGCAGTTAAGGCAGCACAGGCAACTGGATATATTAATGCTGGTACGATAGAATTTCTTTTAGACAATAAAGGTAATTATTATTTCATGGAGATGAATACCAGAATTCAGGTGGAACATCCAGTTACAGAAATGGTTACCGGAATTGATATGATTAAAGCACAGATTAGAATAGCAGACGGTGAGACAATGCCATATTGTCAGGAAAATATAGAATTTAAAGGTCATGCAATTGAATGCAGAATTAATGCCGAAGATCCCACAAAGAATTTTATGCCTTGTCCCGGACGTATTGACAATGTGCTATTTCCTGGGGGCTTTGGTGTTCGTGTAGACAGTGCTCTGTATCCAGGGTATGTGGTACCGTCCTGTTATGATTCCATGTTAGCAAAGGTGATTGCTTATGGGAAGGACAGAGAAGAAGCTATTAGCAGAATGAAACGCGCATTATCAGAACTAGTAATCGAAGGCATTTCAACCAATGTGGAGTATCAGTATGATTTGTTAGAGAGGGATGAAATCATCTCGGGTAATTATCACACTGGCTTAATTGAGGGAAAGTAGGATTATGAATAAAAATCCATTTAAGACAAAACAGTATGCTACTTCAAAAATATATCGTGCCAGACCGCAGGATATCGAGCTGCCTGAAGAGGAACGGCCAAACGTACCGCAAGGTATTATGACGAAATGTCCTAAATGCGGAAAAGTTATTTATACAAAGCTTTTACTTAAGAACTATAAACGGTGCGACGAATGCGGACATAATTTCAAGGTATCCTCCAATGAGCGTATTGCCATGATCTTAGATGATGGGGAATTACTGGAGTTGGATGCACAAGTTACCACCAGGGACCCACTTGAATTCCCCGGTTATGGGGATAAACTAATAAGAACTCAGACTCAAACTGGATTAGTGGATGGTATTGTCACCGGCAAAGGTAAAATTGACGGGTTATCCGTACTCATCGGAGTAATGGATGCTGCTTTTTTTATGGGAAGTATGGGTACCGCAATTGGAGATAAACTGGCAAGATTATTTGAAAGAGGCACAAAAGAAAGGCTTCCGGTAATTGTGTTCACTGCTTCCGGCGGAGCCAGAATGCAAGAAGGTATTTTTTCTCTGATGCAAATGGCTAAGGTAAGTGCAGCTGTGGCAAAGCACTCTGAGGCAGGACTCTTATATATAACCGTATTAACTGATCCAACCACCGGAGGTGTTACAGCGAGTTTTGCTATGCTGGGTGACATTATTCTTGCTGAACCTGGAGCATTGATTGGATTTGCCGGGCCAAGAGTAATTGAACAGACGATTGGACAAAAACTCCCGGAGGGTTTTCAACGAGCAGAATTTTTATTGGAACATGGCTTCATAGACCAGATTGTTCCGCGTGATCAGTTAAAGCATACCTTAGGAACAATTCTTAAGCTGCATTCTCCGGTTACCGGAAATTTCGATGATAGAAGATAGTTATATTCTAAAAGAACCTAGAAAGGCAGGGTTACTACTATATGGATATTACACCGTGGGAAAAAGTTAAACTGGCACGAATGCCTGTGAGACCAACGAGCCTTGATTATATTGATCGCATCTTTGATCAATTCATGGAGATGCATGGTGATCGCCACTTTGGTGAGGACCAGGCAATTGTTGGTGGTATTGCTTTTTTTGGTGATATACCTGTCACTGTGATTGCACAGCAAAAGGGAAGAAATACAAAGGAGAATATAGCAAGAAATTTCTCCATGCCTCACCCGGAGGGATATCGCAAAGCGCTGCGACTGATGAAGCAGGCAGAGAAATTCCGCCGTCCGGTTATCTGCTTTATTGATACTCCAGGTGCATTCTGTGGTCTCGGAGCAGAAGAGCGGGGACAGGGGGAAGCCATAGCCACCAACCTGGCAGAAATGATGTTACTTAAGACTCCAATTATATCAGTTGTTATTTCAGAAGGCGGAAGTGGTGGTGCATTGGCTCTCGGTGTTGCCGATAAGGTATATATGCTGGAGCATTCTATTTATGCGATTTTGTCACCGGAGGGATTTGCAAGTATTCTCTATAAGGATTCCACGAAAGCAGAGCAAGCTGCGAATGACATGAAGTTAACAGCCCAGGATTTATTGCGGTTCTCTATCATAGACGGTATAATTCCGGAGCCGACAGGAGGTGCACATAATGATTATAATCAGTGTGCGCAGAACATCAAGGGAATTATCGAGCAGGATTTGCAGAACCTAATGGAACTTCCGGTGGAAGAATTACTGAAAAAGAGATATGATAAGTATAGAAGAATGTAGGTGTTAATGATACAGCAGTAATCCAAAAGTTACTTTAATATTATTATATCGATTTTAAACAAGATGAAACGACAAGTCGTTTCACTTGTCATGAATAAAAGATAAGGGGTTGCTGCGGCAATCCCTTATCTTTTATTTCACAAAGCCTCTTGTTGTATATGATATATACGTATGGTATATTAAAGCTGTAGTAATTATCAGAACAAGCTTGAAAACTTATGGTTTCCTTGTTTAGCTCTGAACAGTTATAAAATATAGGAATAAAGATAAGCTGGATAAACTGCTATAAAATATACCTGCAGTAATTTGCTTGAAAGTAGGGTTGTATGACAAAAGTAGGTTGTAAATGGTGTTCCATTTTAAATGATATGTACGAACGTGATTTGGACAAAGAATTGCAGAATTACATAGCTGGTCTGGATACAGAAATCAAGGTAAGTGATGAAATTTATGAGGAAAGATTAAGTATATGTGCTGCCTGTGAAAGTAATTTAAAAGGAATGTGCAGACACTGTGGCTGCTTCGTGGCTGCAAGAGCAGTAAAAAAAGGGCTTTCTTGCCCTAAGCCAAGGGACATGCAGTGGAGCGCAGTTGAGGATAATGGAGACATAGATTGATTACATATAATTAGTATGAAAATCTGTTCGATATGTTTAAAATGATAGATGGATTTGCTCGTAAAACAAAATTAATATAAGATATAAGTTAACCCGGAAGCAGACCATATTTGGGCTGCCTCCGGGTTAATAATATATTGTTATAAATAAGTAGTGCAGTTATTAAAGCATCTGCTTAGCAGAAGTTACAGTTACTTCTAATACTCTGCTTAAGAATGGGAATTTGTCCTTCATCATATCAAACTCTTCTCCGGAGGATAAATAGTTTGCAGTACCTTCTACAACATAACCGGTCCCTTGATAATCCTTATAACCTAATACTTCTCTGGTTCCTAAGGTAAGTTTTACTTTTGCATTCTTGTCAACATTCTTCTCTGTTTTACGCATTCCAGCTGCTGGAATCAGTAATCTTTCATCAGAAGTTACTACGATATAAGAATTCCAGGTATTCACCACATGGGGTTCTGCATCCGACCAGGATACAATAGTAACAACTCCTTCGTGTTTTAATACGTCATAAAATTTTTCTGCTAACATCTTAAATCCTCCTAATAAGTATAATTTGATTTTTACATTTTCTTAATTATGTGTCTAATATCAATTTAATAAGGGAGCGCTTATCAACAATTCATAATCATTTGCTTAAATATTTTAAACAGTTAACAAATGGATATATTGTAGATAAGTGATATCTATAATTATATTATATCTTTTTTTTTAATAAGTCAAGCTAAATTATCTATTGTAGATAAATAATATCCGTAATTAGACCAAGTTACTTGACTATGTTATTAGAATAAAGTAGGATATAACTATTCAATTAAGTTTTTGGAGGTTAATCATATGCAATTTTCTGTTGGAGTTGAATATGCATTGCATTGTTTATTATATATGATAGATATACCGAATGGTAAATCTGTTGGGATAAAAGATCTGGCTACGTTTCAAGGGGTATCTGAAACCTATTTATCAAAGGTATATACCAAGTTAAAGAAGGCTGGAATCGTAAAATCAATACCGGGTGTAAATGGCGGATACATGTTAGCTCGTCAGCCGGAGGAAATAACATTTTGGAATATTGTTGAGGCAGTGGAAGGAAGTTCACCCTTATTTCAATGTGCAGAAATTCGTCGCAATGAAGTAGTATTGGACAAGGATAACCTGCCTGAATCCTATACGAAATGCCCCTGTTTAATAAAGGTAGTGATGTTGGAAGCTGAGGATCAGATGAGACAGTACCTAAATAATAAGACACTGGCTTGGCTCCATGGTGAAGTAGAGAATAAGATCCCCAAAGATATTAGTTTGGCAACTAAGGACTGGTTTCAATCAGGTCGTAATAAGGAATAGTGATAAGGAATAGTAACAAGGAATAGTAACAAGGAATAGTAACAAGAAATAATTAACAAGAAATAGATTAAAACTTAAAAACTCTTATACTTAAAATTTGAGCCAGCCTTCAATATGCTAGAACTAAAATCTAACGTATGAAAGCTGGCTCAAAGTATTAAGTATAAGAGTTTTTCGGTTACTATTATTTATATAAATCAATATTGATTGTCTATAAAGAAAGCATTTGTTAACATATCAAGACCAAATCTTTTTTTGTTTTTTCTCTATTAAGATATGAATTCCAAACATAGATATCATTCCAATAATAGATAAAAAGAAGGTTAGTAACCATATATTATTTAAGTCAGTAATTTCAATGAATTTACCTGCAACCGAGGTGCCTAAGGCTGCGCCAATGGACCAGCTAAGTGAGCCAATTGCATTAAATCTTGCTCTAAAATTACCTGGGCTATGATTTGCCAAATGCACACCAAAGTTTGTGACCACAAGGATTTCACCCAAGGTCCAGATTACAGTGGAAAGAATAAACAAAGGGTAACTATGAACAAGCCCAAGCATACCAAAGCCAATGGCATAAAGTATTCCTGCAATAGAGATATTAACCAGCGGTTTAAAGTGTTTTGTCATGGCAGTTACGGCAACGGTAAAGAAAAGTACAGTAAAGGCATTAACACTCATTAAAACGCCGAATTTGCTTGCACCGCTGTCACCAAAGCTATCAGCAGTAGCCAATGGCAGGGAAAATCTATGTTGTGTATAAACGAAACTATAGATGATGTAGACAACTAAGAATAAAATAATGTGAGGTCTCTTAAATAAGACTTGCAAGGTACTTCCGGACTCGGTCTTTTCTTCTTCTGTATGAATGGTTTCCTGAATATTGTCTTTTTTCACTTCCTTAATATATTTCCATATTAAGAATAACGAAATGAAGGAGGTAAGAGCATCTCCAATAAAGAGTAAGGGAAGAAGGTTATTAAAGAGGAATCCAGCAACTATTGGTCCCAGCGCTACCCCAAGATTAATACCCAGATATTGAAGAGAGAAACCTAACTGTCTCTGCTGGGGTGGCAGGATGTCCGTTATGATGGCAGTCATGGCAGGCCTTACTGCACTGTGAAAAAAAGTGGATATCAGAAGACAAATTACAATAGCTACGGAGTCCTTTAAAAAAGCGCAGGGCACTAAGAATAGAGCAGCACCAGCCTGAGCAATTAAAAATGTTTTCTTTCTTCCAAACTCATCAGCAAGTTTTCCGCCTAAAAAGGAGGAAGGTATGCCAATCAATGAGGCTACGGTAACTATAATTCCAGCGATTTCAATGGAAAGGCCAATCTTTAAAGTAAGATACATTGTTAAAAATGGCATAACAAATTCACCAAACCGATTAATGACGGTGGCACCAAACATAATATACATCGCTTTAGGGAGACCGCGATAGGTTTCAATTATTCTTATTTTAATCGTAATCATCTCGTTTCTTCTGTTATGGGTATAAGTGAGCTTGCCTGGCAAACATAGTTTCTATCATAATCACTTTTTATGAATTATGCAATGTCATTCTGAATAAAATTGCATAAAAAAACAAACAACTGCTTCTTTTATTCTTGTAGTATGAAGCAGTTGTTTGTTCATCTTTAGATTTTAATTTAATTATTTGCAAATAATTTGAGTATATATTCGGGTGTTTCTTTTGTCCAACCGATTGACCTTGCAAGAATAACTCCCTTTTCATCGATGAAATAGATAGCAGGCAGTATATGGGCGTTGAAAGCCCATTTTGTCGACTTACTATCATCAACCATAAGTGGAAGGGTAAGGTTATTCCTATTTAAGTAGGCTTTTGCATCTTGAAGAGTCTGACCAAGGCAAACGGGATAGAGATCCTTCTCATTAATGATACCATTGTCCGCTAACTCAGTAATTGTGCGAAATGCTTCGCCTGATGCACTGCAATGGTAATGCGCCTTTTTGACACTTATTTATGATAATAATAGATTCGGTCCTTTTTAATATGAACCATACTTGAGGTATATGTTCCGCTGTGGCTTTCAATATAGTCACGATATTCTTCATAGTTGATATAATATTCTCTGCCCCAGGAAGAAATTCGGAGCATAATTCGTCCAGCAACGTCATCCTTTACAATACCGGTCACCGTTACATAATGACCATGAATATCATTATAAGAAGCCTTATAATAGTATGGCTTTCGTCTTACTATGGGCTCTGCAGTGCCATTTAATTTATTTTCAATAATATTTAAGTTGTTTTTAGCTTCTATTGGCTCTTTATATTCTTTAAGGTCTTTATCGTCTTTAAGTTCGGTGCTGTCGGTTACATCCTTATTGACTATATTGCCTTCATTATTCTGAGGGCTTTTAGTTTCTTCCTTATCTTTCACATCTATGATTAACTTCTCATCATCGTTTGTTGATAAGTCAATTACTTCAGACGAGGTATTGATAACTTCTTCCGAAGCTTGATATTCAATTTCTTTATGTTCATAGAAACTAATACCATGTCTTCCCCAGAGTTTTGGTGTATTTGGACCGATGGAAAGAATAACCGGAATATCCTGGGACAGCATGAATTCCATCTGGTCAAGCATTTCATAGTAGCTAAGTCTCCATTTCCAGGTAGCAACATAACCCAGGGTAAATTGATTGGAATAATTATTGATGGCATGAGCCAGACTTGGTCCAAGCACTGCAAGATATCGTTTTGTTTTGGTATATTTATTGTGAACCTCCAGAACGTAGGAGAGGTAGTTGTCATATAAGATTTGCATAGTTTCTGGTAAGGCAATTGATGTCAGGGTAGTGTTTAATTCTTTTTTTTGTAAGGCCAGATAGAGAAACATGTCTGCAGTTGCAATGGTTCCGCAACCATAAGTATGAATGATATGTTCTTTGCTATTCCGAATGGATTTTGGAAACCACATCTGGCTTCCACCATAGGAGATTTTGGAATTCCTGATAACAGGAACATAAGATTGGTTGGCTAATTCAACAGTTGAGTTAGGCACGTAATTACTCCTATCAAAATGTTCGTAACAGTTTAGCTTTAAGCTTGAGTTCGCTTAGGCAGAGCGCCCTGCAACTTTTTATACAATATACATTCAGAAGCAAGCATTCTCCTTGATATAGCTGAACGGTTACAAATGTTCTTATTTCATTTTATTCGTAGCGGTTGTTCATGTTGCGGGGATTTTTGGTGGGACGAAGTCAAAATATAAATTTTTGTGCAATAAAATGCAAGTCTTATAAACGGACAAATTGTTAATTATATTGGAAAAGCTGCTATAACAGTTAATATACACTGTTGTAGCAGCTTTATACTTAGTGTGCCCGACAGGTACACGTCTAAGATATATTTATTCTTCTTCGTCTTCTATTTCTGCATCAAACAAGCAGACCTGTCTCTTTCTAGCCATTTCGTCACTATCCAGATATTCATCATAAGTAGATACCTTATCAACCAGATGACCGTTAATAATTTCCATGATACGGTTTGCTGTGGTTTGAATGAACTGATGGTCAGGTGAAGTAAAGAGAGCAACACCAGGGAATTTAATCATACCATTATTTAAAGCAGTGATAGACTCCATATCTAAGTGGTTGGTAGGCTCGTCAAGAATTAGTACGTTTGCACCCATAATCATCATTTTTGATAACATAACTCGAACTCGTTCACCACCGGAGAGTACATTAACTTTCTTTGAACCTTCTTCGCCTGCAAATAACATACGACCCATAAATCCACGTACATAAGTGACATCTTTTTCAGGAGAAAATGGCATTAAGAAATCAACAATGGTCTCATCACCAGCAAAGAGCTTAGTGTTATCTTTTGGGAAATATGCAACAGTTGTTGTGATTCCCCATTTATAAGAACCTTCATCCGGTTCCATTTCACCAGAAAGTATTTTAAAGAGGGTAGTTGTAGCAGCAGTATTTGGCCCAACAAATGCAATTTTATCATCACGGCCAACAATAAAGGAGAGCTTATCAAGTACTTTAACTCCGTCAATGGTCTTAGAAAGATTTTCAACGGTAAGTACTTCATTACCGATTTCTCTGCTGGGTCTGAAATCTATATATGGATATTTTCTGCTGGAAGGTCTAATATCATCAAGTTCAATTTTATCAAGTGCTTTCTTACGAGAGGTTGCCTGTTTTGACTTGGAAGCATTGGCACTAAAGCGCTGGATGAATTCCTGCAACTCTTTAATTTTTTCTTCCTTTTTCTTATTGGCTTCCTTCATCTGTTTTACCATTAGCTGACTGGACTCATACCAGAAGTCATAGTTACCGGAATAGAGCTGTATTTTTGCATAATCAATATCGGCAATATGGGTACATACTTTATTAAGGAAATAACGATCATGGGATACCACGATAACGGTATTCTCAAAGTTAATTAAGAACTCCTCCAGCCAGCGGATTGCTTCTAAATCTAAGTGGTTGGTAGGCTCATCGAGAAGCAGAATATCAGGATTACCAAAAAGAGCCTGTGCGAGCAGTACCTTTACTTTTTCAGAACCGTTTAATTCAGCCATTTTTTTATAATGAAGGTCAGTATCGATTCCTAAGCCATTAAGAAGAGAAGCAGCATTGGATTCAGCTTCCCAGCCATCCATGGAAGCAAATTCACCCTCCAGTTCGCTGGCACGAATTCCGTCCTCTTCGGTAAAATCTTCTTTAGCATATATAATGTCTTTTTCTTTCATTATTTCATAAAGACGCTTGTTACCCATAATTACTGTTTCAAGAACTTCAAATGCATCATATTTAAAGTGATCCTGTTGTAAGAAGGATAATCTCTGCCCCGGTGTAATTATGATATCACCTTTGCTGGGCTCTAATTGTCCGTTCAATATTTTCAAAAACGTGGATTTACCGGCACCATTAGCACCAATTAATCCGTAGCAGTTTCCTTCTGTAAACTTTATGTTTACATCCTCAAACAATGCCCGCTTTCCTAATCTTAATGTAATATTACTAGCCTGAATCATGTAAAACCTACCTCCTGGTTACTTACCGAATATGATGCAACAGCCTGCTGTTCATCGAATCTAATTATAAATAATCGCCATTTCTATTGTATCGTATATTACTGATTTTGCAAGTGAATTTTATTTTGTCGATAAAAAGTAAAAATTTAGTCGATATTTAGAAAATAGACTATGAAATTGGTGAAAAATGATTTATAATACTAATAAATAGAAATTCGGATGATAGCTAGGAGGGAATGAATGACGGGGAGTTTAAAATATTGTGGGCGAATTTTATTTTTTCTGATACTATTTTTATTCTGCGTGCCTCTGAATGTATTAGCAGCTGAACAAGTTGAAACAAAGAATGTTTTAGTACTGAATTCATACCATCAAGGACTGGAATGGACAAGTCAACAGGTAGAAGGTATTCAAGAAACTTTATGCGATTGTGAAAGTAGTAATAATCTGTTTATAGAGTATATGGATTGGAAGAATTACCCCACTGCTGAAAATAGACAAAGGTTGTATGAATATTATAAATTTAAATATGAGAATAAGCCAATTGATGTCATAATTACGACGGATGATGCGGCTCTCGAATTTGCTACCGAATATCGAAAGGAGATTTTTTCAGATGCTCCTATCGTTTTTTGCGGCATAAATCAGGATGGTGTTATAAGACTGGCACAGAACACAGAGAGAGTTACAGGTGTTACAGAAGTAATTGATCCAACAGGTACAATTGAATTAATATACAAAATAAACCCTTCAGTGAAATATCTATATGTTCTATATGATAATACGGAAAGCGGCTTAACCACAGGAGAAATTATAAGTGAAACGGTTGCAGCTAAGTTTCCAAATCTAACAATAATCCCAATGAACAAGCTTGAGTATAGTTCGGTTCTTAAAACAGTCAGTCAATTGGATTCGGACTGTGCAGTTATGATAACAACCTATTCTCAGGATGTAACTGGAAGAGTAATAGAGATGGATTTTGTAAATCAGAATGTCAGTGCAGAAAGTACGGTACCAGTATATCATCTTTATGATTTTGGATTAGACAATGGATCACTTGGCGGAGTGCTTTTAAGTGGAAAGAAGCTGGGTACCTATGCAGCTGAAATGGCATTACAGATATTGGAAGGTGCGGATATAGAGAATATACCTATTATAGAGCCTGCATCAACTGTGGCAGTTGTTGATTTTGAGCAGATGGAGCGTTTCGGTATTGATAAGGATCTTATACCGGACGATATGGAAATAATAAATAAGCCATTTTCTTTTTATGAGACTTATAAAGAATATGTAATAGTAACCATTGCTGTAATTGGCATATTGATATGTTTCATCAGTGTTCTGCTTGTTTATATAAGAATAATTCAAAGAATGAAGAAAAAACTTGCGGAAAGCCATGAAGAATTGACGCAGCTATACGAAGAGCTAACGGCTTCTGAAGAAGAGATGAGGCAGCAATATGACGAAATATTGCTGATAAATGAGAAGATAAGGATCGGCGAAGAAAAGCTAACCTATCTGGCTTATCATGATATGTTGACTGCTTTACCTAATAAGCTTTCAATGTATGAAAAGGCACCGTACATATTAACTCCGGAGCGTGAGAAAGTAGGATTACTTTTTGTTGATATTGATAATTTCAAAAATGTAAACGATACCTTGGGACATGCCTTCGGAGATAAATTAATTAAAAAAGTCAGTGGCAGATTAAAGAAATTATTTGATGATGATGAGGCTATCTATCATTTAAGTGGGGATGAATTCATCATAATAAAGCAGGAGATCAGGGATATTGAGCAGGCGCAGGAGATAGCTAATATTATTTTAAAAGAGTTTGACAGGGAGTTTAATATAAAGGGAAGTGTTCTGCGTATTAGTGTCAGTATTGGAATTGCGCTATACCCGGATCATGGAACGGAGCTGGATCAATTATTAAAATATGCAGATCTTGCGATGTATAAAGCAAAGGGAGATGGAAAAAAGAACTTTATAATTTATGATTCCGTAATGAATGAAGAATTTATGGAGCGAATGAATATAGAAAAGCAACTCCTGAATGCCATGGATAATAATGAATTTGAGCTTTATTATCAGCCGCAAATGGATATTAATAGTGGAAAAATTACTGGCTTTGAGGCATTGCTTCGTTGGACCAATCCCGAACTTGGAAAGGTGTCTCCATTAAGATTTATTAAGGTTGCAGAGGAGACTCGTTATATAATTCCTCTTGGAACCTGGGTTTTAAGATCAGCCTGTATTTTCCTGAAGAGTCTTATTCAAGCGGGGTACTCAGACTTCACGATTTCGGTTAATATATCTGTTATCCAACTATTACAAAGCGATTTTTGTGATATCGTATTAGGAATATTAAACGAGTTGGAGATGGAGCCAAAACATTTGGAACTTGAAATTACAGAGACCGTATTGATGGAATCTGTAGAACAAATAAAGGATGAGCTACAGAGATTACATGATATTAATATTAAAATAGCACTGGACGATTTTGGTAAGGGTTATTCTTCGTTAAATTACTTAAGGCAATTGCCAATCTCAACACTTAAGGTGGACAAGTCCTTTGTGGATACCATTATTGATGATACACAGAATTGCCTGACTGGTAATATTGTTACACTGGGTAAGAGTATGGGAATGTGTGTTATTGCGGAAGGTGTTGAAGAGCAGGAGCAACTGGAATATCTAATGCAATATAATTGTGATAAAATTCAGGGATACCTATTTAGCAAGCCTTTGCCGGAAAGTGAAGTTATTACCTTATTAATGAGAGATAGTGGTGCCGATGCTGCTGCCACTGATGAAGATGCATAAAGATATAACGAAAGGTTGCTACTTAGCGGTAAAGTGTTGCTAAGTAGTAACCTTTTTCTTATATATTTAGAGTGTAAAAAGCTTTCTAAACTAAAAGAGATACAGTCGCCTTCATCATCTATAGACTGGATTAGCTTTTGACATACTAACTAAATCAAAGCTATCTCATCAAGACGTTCCATAATCGGAAGATGTTGTGTACACAGTTCTTCGCATTGACCGCATTTAATGCATTCTGCAGCCTTCTTTGAAGATACTCTCCAATGATACATCAGACGGTTTTGAATGCTGTTTCCAAGAATCTTTTCATTATACGAATCCATGAATTTAGGAATATCGATATCTTGCGGACAATATTTACAATAACCGCAGCCGGTACAAAGAGTATTCAGTGCAAGTCCTTTTTGTTCATATTCTTCATAGATTTCAGCAGCAGGTTTTTCTACCAAATTCTCTACTGCTTTAACAGCATCATCTACATGTTCCTTTGTCGTACAGCCGCATAGTGTTACTGTGATTTCCTTATGGGAAGCCACAAAGCGAAGGGCTGCCTGCGCTACTGTTAAATCGGTTCCCAGGGTTAGGTATTCAAACATCTTTGGATTGTTAGGAATTAAACCACCTCCAAGGGGATTCATAACAACAATGCCCATACCTTTCTCATGCGCTGCCATAATGCCTGCCTGCCGAAAACGGTAATTCAGTGCATTATAACCAATCAGCATACCTTTAAAGGAATCAGTATGAATTACTTGCTCCAATTGATCGCCCTGCATATGGGAGGAGAAGGTAATATTACGGATCAAACCCTCTTTCTTTGCTTGTTCAAAGGAATGATACATAAGATCATATTGCTGATGAAAAGAATCCATATCGAGCAAGCACCAGAGATAGTAGAAATCAAGATAATCAACTTTAAGTCGTTGTAAGGTAGTTTCCAGTCTTTTTCGAAAGATATCAGGTGTGAATTGACCACCACAGGTACCCAGATTAACCTTAGAGGAAATGTAATAACTGTCTCTTGGTAATTGTGATAAAGCTAAGCCTGTAATTTCCTCACTCTTATCATTACAATAAAATGGTGCAGAATCAAAAAAGTTAATTCCATTTTCATGTGCATGCAGAACAACCTCTGCACACTTGTTAAAATTGCCTGCTTTCACATCTGCATCATCATAACGCATCGTTCCCATGCCGATAGCGGAAACCTTCATATCTGTATTGCCGTACTGCTTGTAGTACATATGAATACCTCCTACTTAAAACTAAAGTTAGTTGTTATATCACCTTATATATCTCGTAATTTCCATAAAATTTATTGTATCATTTCATAAAAAGAATAGCAATAGGGTTCAGTTCAGACAATAATGGAAGAGTCCAGTTCGGCCTGGCCCGGTCTATGATATGAGTTCGATAAATGTTTCCGAATTTAAAATTATTTAGCGAACTCATATGCTATACTTGGAATTGAGGCTGAACTGCAACTTAGAAGAATAGATATCGTTTGACTTTTAATTTTAGGTCAGATAAAATATTGTTAGTCTTTACTGTGCAGGAAAATGCGTCAGTTGAGTAAAATATATTTAAAATTAATCGTCGAATTATTATTAGGATAAGGTTCTACAATGAAGTAATTTAATATAGAATGGAAGGACGAAGTATATGAGTACTTTTTCATTAAAGTTATTAGCTATTATTGCAATGTTAATTGATCACATAGGGGCAGTTTTTATTTCACCATATACTCAACCGGAATTGCATCTTTTGTTCCGAGGAATAGGAAGACTTGCAATGCCTATTTTTGTTTTCCTGGTGGTGGAAGGATATTATCACACGAGAAATGTAAAGAAGTATTTAAAGAGAATGGCTATTTTTGCATTAATATCAGAGATACCCTTTGACTTAGCATTTTATTCCACTCATTATAAAACGAATATTGTGGATGATATAGCACAGATATTTCAGGGTGGCTTTAAGCTAAATGAATTCTGGCTGGTACTTGGCAGATTATTTGAACATCAAAATGTATTCTTTACACTATTTTTAGGATTACTATTAATTCACTTAATTAATATGATTGAAAGAAGGGTACTGTTAAATCAAAAAACCTTACAGAAACTTCTGATTTGTAATATCCTTGAGGTAGTAATCACAGTGCTGATCTGTTTTACAGCGGTGCTGCTTAAAACAGATTATGATTATAGAGGAATCTTAATATTTTTAGTATTTTATATTTTCCGTGGTAAAAAAATTCTTACCTCTTTATATCTGTTCTTAATTACGGCTACATTATTAAGTAATATACCTGGATTTGTAAATACAAGAAGCATATTTTATGTTATCAGTCTTTTTGCCAATTTTGCTATGATACCAATAGCTTTATACAATGGGCAAAAAGGAAAAGATGTAAAATACTTATTCTACATCTTTTATCCCGCACATTTATTTATTATATTTTTAATCTATCAATTTATTTAAAAGAACTGTTAGGTTCTATTGTAGTTGAATTTGTATTTGTTCTTACTTCCCTCGCATTATTTTCGCCGGAAGCATAGGGCTTTTCAGGAAAGTAGTTCCTTGAATCCATCTGGTGAACACTATTAATGGATGGAAAACGATAATAACTTTTCTTGGAAGGCTCAAAATACATGGCAACATCCTCCTTTTTTCTAAAATTGGGGTCAACGAGGGATTATATATTTATAAATGTTTATACTATATTGTTCTTCATAGGCATCAGATATATACTAGAAAATAGCTATTGAATTTACATTTATTTCTTTTTATTAACATGACTTTTCTATGGAGGCGAGTATGATTTCTTTAAGTATAACCGAGGTAAAGTCTTTTATGGCAAAGCTTTTGACAAATACTACATTTGATGAGTATTTGTTAAAAGAATTGGAACTTCAGTCCTTTACTGGTTTTAAAATTACAGGTCAGCTAAATGAAGCTTTTTTCAGCAAAGAAGAGCTTGAGGAACGCCGGGACAAAACAAGTATTTTGTGGAGTGAAGTAAGGCAGGTTGTATACGCCATGATTAAGGGAAGTAAAACACCACTTACCTTTAAAATAATATTTCAGTTACCAATAGATCAGTGTGAGGCATTAATTAACCGACTAGGCGGCAGATTATCCATAGAAAATGTAGGCGGGTTATTTCTTAATATATTATTTGATAAAGGTGAACTTCGAATAATAACTGGAACGGCAATTAAAGTGTTTACCCTTGATAAAACACTGGAACAAGAATGGGATGAACAGGTAAAAATAATTTTAAAAGAACAAGGCATAGGATTTTTGTTGTAACAGTTCAGCCTTGGCAAATCTATGATAGGATTATAAGTTTTTTGTTAGCACTCTAGTTGATAGAGTGCTAATTTTATCTTGACAATTACAAATAGCCGTATTATGATATTTTAGAAGAAATAAATAAAAAAGCAATACTGCTAAATGGCTGGCCATGGATCAGATTGGCAAGCAAATGTATGGTGGTGAGCCAAGCTTACCACATCCGTCTTAGATTATTAAAGAAAAAGGAGTGTTATTATGAGCACAGAACGTGGTAATTTATCAATTCATTCAGAGAACATTTTTCCTATTATTAAAAAGTGGCTGTATTCTGACCATGATATTTTCGTTCGTGAATTAATATCAAATGGCAGTGATGCAATTACAAAGCTGAAAAAGCTTGAAATAATGGGCGAAGCAAATATCCCGGAGGATAATCATTACAAACTTACGGTAACGGTTAATCCGGAAGAGAAGACCATTCGTTTCTCTGATAATGGTGTGGGTATGACAGCAGAAGAGGTGAAAGAATATATTAACCAAATCGCTTTCTCCGGAGCACAAAAATTCATGGAGAAATATAAAGATAAGACTAACGAAGATCAGATTATTGGTCATTTTGGATTAGGTTTTTATTCTGCTTTTATGGTGGCAGCTCGTGTGTCAATTAATACATTATCCTGGCAGCCAGATGCCCAGCCTGTTTATTGGGAGTCAGATGGCGGCACTCAGTATGAAATGAGTGAAGGTACAAAGCTGGAGCGTGGTACCGACATTACTCTTTATCTGAACGAAGAAAGCTATGAGTTTTCTAACGAATATCGTGTAAAAGAAATTATTAAGAAATATTGTTCCTTCATGCCAATTGAGATTTACTTTGTTAATGCAAATGCACCGGTGAAAGAAGAAGTAGATGACGCACAGGAAATAGAAGATGTGATTGATGCTTCTGTGGATGAAGAAGGTGTTGTTGAGGAAGCAAAAGCGGCTGATAAGAAGGATAACAAGCCACAACCAATCAATAATCCAAACCCTCTATGGGCAAAGCATCCCAATGACTGTACCGAAGAGGACTATAAGAATTTCTATCGCGATGTGTTCCATGATTATAAAGAGCCTTTATTCTGGATTCATTTAAATATGGATTATCCTTTCAACTTAAAGGGTATTCTCTATTTCCCTAAAATTAATACTGAATATGATTCCTTAGAGGGTCTCATTAAGTTATATAGCAATCAGGTATTTATTGCAGATAATATTAAGGAAGTTATTCCAGAGTTCTTAATGCTCTTAAAGGGTATTATTGATTGTCCTGATCTGCCGCTCAATGTATCCAGAAGTGCTTTACAAAATGATGGATTTGTAAAGAAGATTTCCGAGTATATCTCCAAAAAAGTTGCTGATAAGCTCGCTGGAATGTATAAAGTTGAAAGAGAAAGCTACGAGAAATTCTGGGATGATATTAGCCCATTTATCAAATTTGGCTGCTTAAAAGATGAGAAGTTCCGTGAGAAGATGAAGGATGTTATTATCTATAAGAACCTTGAAGGTAAGTATATCTCTCTTGCAGAATATGTTGCGGCAGTGAAAGGTCCAGAAGCAGACGCAGAGGCTGATAAAGAAGATTGTGACTGTGGACATGATCATCATGATCATGAACACGGCGAACATTCTCATGACCATAATCATGAAGATGGCTGTGATTGTGGACACGATCATGACGAAGATGAGGTTCCGGAAGATAAGAAGACAACTGTGTATTATGTAACTGATATAAAACAACAGAGTCAGTACATTAATATGTTTAAGGAATCAGGAGTAGACGCTTTAATCCTGACTCACAACATTGACCAGCCATTTATCACACAGGTAGAGCAGCAGGATCAGAAGATTAAGTTCCAGAGAATCGATGCTGACATTACCGAAAGCTTCAAGGAAGAAACCAAGAAGAAGGATAAAAAGGTATTACAGAATAATACCGAGGCGATGACTGCATTATTTAAGAAGGTTTTAGCTAAAGATAAGCTAGAAGTAAAAGTGGAGAAATTCAAGAATGAGAAAGTTTCTTCTGTAATGACTTTATCCGAAGAAAGCCGTAGAATGCAGGATATGATGCGTATGTACAGCATGCCTGGAATGGATATGAATGCTTTCGGAGGCGGCGAGACCTTAGTTCTCAATGCGAATAATAAGTTAGTGCAGTATATCCTGACTAACGAGAGCTCCGATGCAACACCAATGATTTGTGAGCAGCTGTATGATCTTGCGCTACTTAGTCATAAGCAGTTGGAGCCAGAGGCAATGACGAAGTTCATTCAAAGAAGCAATGAGATCATGATGGCTTTGGCTAAATAAGATTGTAAAAAGTAACGTGAAGTATCAGGTTAATATAATAAGATTTATGATAAGTCGTTTCACTTGTCATGAATTATAAAATGAGAGACTCAAGATTGATTTTGAGTCTCTTTTTTTGGTCATAATTAGAGTTAAGGCAGATTAGATAACAGTTCAGCCATAAGCTCGATTACGCTTCGCTGCATCTCGCTTAGGCAGAGCGTCCTACAAGTTAATAATACAATATGTATCCGAAAGCAAGCTTTCTCCTTCCTATTGTATTAAAATCCTATGATTAAATAACAAACAGTTCAGCCATAAGCTCGATTACGCTTCGCTGCATCTCGCTTAGGCAGAGCGTCCTACAAGTTAATAATACAAT
>JASGEU010000126.1:0-28601 GCA_047606065.1 Mobilitalea sp. | reverse complement strand
CTTAGCTACCTCTTCAATTAATTTCTGTATCATTCTTGCAGCACTAAGCGCTGGTAAAAACACCATACAGGAGGCACGCAGCCCTGTTCCTGTATTTGTTGGACAAGAGGTTAAATATCCGTATTTCTCATCAAAAGCAAAATTGAGTTTATCACAAGCGATATCATCAATACGGTCTGCTTCACTATAGGCTTTCTCTAAATTTAATCCACCCACAATCGCCTGAATTCTTACGTGATCTTCCTCATTAATCATGATACTATCGGTCTCATCATCTGATAAAATGAGCCCTGTTGTCTGTTCCTTTTCAGCCAGCAGCGGACTAACAATATGTCGCTCCACCATTGCTGTCTTATCAATGTCATTCAGTGTTTTAATATTGCAGGCATAAAATCTTCTGTTTTCTTTTTCAGACAGAATTGGGGCAATGGCTTTGACCTCTTCCACCAGCTCTTCCGCTTGTTGCTCTGATATTTTTGACGAAAAGGGATAGGTTTTAAGGTTTCTTGCAAGCCTTATGCGACTGGAAATTACCACATCACTGTCTGGTACATTTTGTTCATACCATTTAAGCATTGCTTGCCTCCTCCTGCTTCATGATCTTTATTAAATCTCGAAGTCTCGCTGCTTCTTCAAACTCTTCCTTCTCAATTGCCTCTTGAAGGTTTAAAGTAAGTTTATCTATTTCTGAAATTCCCTTTATCACTTTCGCTGTTTCTGCAGCGGTAAATCCACGTGGTTTCTTTCCAACATGTTGTTCTGCACCTTGAATTCCCTTAAAGGTTTTTCCAAGCTGTGAATGGAAATTATTATAGCAATCGGCACAGCCAAAGCGTCCCTTTTGAATAAATTCATCATAAGTGGTATTGCAGCTGGAACATTTAATGGCAGGCTTTACTTCACCTGTTCTCTTCTTATCATAGGTATTGTAATTATCAAGTAAGGTAGATAAGAGATCACCTAGTGTTAATTCACTATTCATAATTGGTTTTTCCATTTGGAAAGAGGTGTAATCGGTAGCACACTCCTCACATAAATGCTGTTCTTTTTTTAATCCATTCACTATCTCAGTGTATAGAATTTTAGCATCCTTCTTCTGACATCTATCACATAACATAGGTGTTACCCCCTTTCAAATTCACTAAAGATATCGTTGACAATTTGATGTGCCTCTTCACAATTAATATTCTTGCAAAATGCTTTTGCTAACACAATCCGCAACTCATCTCGCATCTCCTGAACTGCATAAATTTTATTGATATCAACGGCAATCACTGCACCCTTTCTGCGATCAAGTTTTACGTATCCCTCTTGTTTCAAAAGAGTGTATACCTTATTCACAGTGTGCATGTTAATTCCTATGAGTTCCGCCAAATCTCTTACAGAAGGCAGGCATTCGCCTTCCTGAAGCTGTGATGTAGCAATTCCATAAATTATTTGATTCCTAAGCTGTATATAGATTGCTTCATCGCTATTAAAATCTATTTGCAAATACATGAAAAACACCTCTTTGATTTCTCTTGCGGCTTACAACAGATTTCAGCTATGCAGAAATATTGCTGCCATACAAAAAAGTACATTAGTTAAATAAAAGATACCAACATATAATATAAGCAAAAATTGCTCTACTTATTTCGTTATATCTGTTATACATTTAATATAACAAATATACTATAAATGTCAATACCTTTTATTTTAATGTACTTTTTCATCAAATCTATTTCATCTACCGTTAATATATAACTGTTCCGAACCAAGCTGATATTAATAAAGTAGCTGTGAAAGCTTGCTTTCTCAGGATATTTTTTATACAAGCGAAACGATATGTCATTTCACTTTGAATACTTATGTTTGGCGGGAGCCAAACAGCCAGTAACCGCAGGTTTTCGAGCTTGGATCTGAATAGTTACATTATATAATTCTAAACTTATCTTCTCCTTTTAAGTTTTAACCAGAATCGTATGCTTACAAACGCAAGCACTCCGCTGACCACACATAGAATTGCAATAAAGATTGCTGCCTTAGTTAGATTATCGTTGTATTGTTTTTCTAATTCTATCATCTTATCTGCACTTACACCGTCATCTGTTTCTATTTTCTGTGCATCAGGATTATATCTAAGTAAGGTATTCTCAACTTTGTCAAAGCGATAAAAATTGGCTTCCTCTTTTTCATTCATTGCATATAGGAGTATAAAATCACTTCCCGCATTGTCCTCTGGAACATAAGCTGTAACAGAAGTTCCTGCTAAAGTTATACTGCTCACTTGATAGCCTTCCGGTATTTGAACTTCGCTTCCAGCTTCAATTAACTTAAATCTTCCACTGACAATAATGTATTCCTCACCATCAATGCTTACAATTTCAAAGGCATTTGTTTCCTCTGGTGTTGTTTGATCCGGCGGTGTTGTTGGTACAACATCTACTCCGGATTTATTAACATGAATAGTATATTTTATGACGTCTCCTGATTCTGCTATCACAGAAATAATAATATTATTTTTTCCTTCTTGAAACTTTTCGTTACCATTTATGGAAATAGTTGCTTTTTCATCTTCTGGTAATGCAGAAATAACTAATTCCTCTGTTTCACTGTCAACACTAACATCATATTCGGTTATACCCGGATCAAAAGTTGGAGACAACTTATAGGAACTAATTGTTAAGGATTTTAGTTTCGCATTCGTGGACGCAGTCGGTTGTGCCTTGATATTTAGAGTTAGTTCAGAACTTGACACTGACATCTCATTTCCATTGGTAAACTCATAAACCGGTGTTCTTCCTTCAAAGGATATTTCACAATAGCCCGATTTAATTGCTTCAAACTCCATAGTATATCTTCTTGTGTTATCCCCCTGAAGTACGCCCATATCAGAAACTCTTAAGAATCCATCTCCACCGTTTATTACGGATTCCCCCTCCTTATATTGCAAAAGTTCTTCATCATAGGTTAAATTAGCCTCAAAGTCACCAAAAAGAGTATCTGAATCAATATTAATATACACAAAAATGCTATCACCAACCGTTATATCTTTAGAATCCGCGGTGATGGTAACTTGTGCACTGGCAGCCTGACAAGTCTTAGTGGTTGCAAATCCACCTGCTAAAAAACATATTATAGCCACTATGTAAATCATAACTTTCTTTTTCATGTCTTTTTTATTCCTTCTTTCTCAAGTAATTATTTATTAAAACCATTGACATGTTTTGCGGAGCAAAAATCCGGCCAACAGGTAAATCCCCGTGGCCGGACTTTAAGTCCTATCCTTATGTGTAACAAGCCACATTACATTTTAGTAATAGCTTAAAACTCTTTTATTACTCGCTTCGCGTTATTGTTACTTTATATACGATAACATCTCCGCTTTCCGCTGTTACAGGAAGTAAAAATTCATTCTTACCCTTATTAAGCTGCATCGTACCAGTTCCTGTTACTTTAGCCTTTGTACTTACCGTTGTTGCTGCAATCGTTATTGTGTCAACCTTTGCATCTACTACCAGAGTATAGTTATAGGTTTCGTAATTAAAGGTAGGTGTCAGAACTAATTTGGTACCAGCTGAATCCGTAATACTTAAAGCCTTAAGTCGGTTATTCGGATTCAACATAGCTTTGGGCACATCTACCTTACTTGCCGGCATGTTTAGATATATCGGAATCGAAAAGACAATTGCTTTATCTGTCATACCTGTATATGCGGTAAACATCTTCTTTGCCTCTGCATAAGGTGCCTCTACATTTGTCATATATTGATGGTAATAAGTCGAACGTGAGGTAACATTAAACTTTTGCAGATATATGGTATTCTGTCCCACATTGATATATCCGGCACCTATAAAACTTGAACCACCTACAATCGCTCGATAAGGATTATTCCAAGGTATCATATAAGTGGCATTAGTCGTGGCGCTATTAGAACCTGTTTTTGCATAAGCCAGGCCTTTTGCAATTGCGCCGCCACTGGCACTGTCACTGGCTCCGATGTTATAGAAGTTATAATAACCTTCATAACCGGGATATTTACCAGTTACACTTCCACTTAAGGTAGTCGCTCCTGTTACAACCTCCTGTTTAACCCTGGAAGCCAGATGATATGGACTAACTCCCGAATATTCTGCCGCCTTAACAAAGGTTTCAGCATAGGTATAAGTTTGAGTCTTACCATTTTCATCCACAAAGCTGTAAGAGGTTTTATACAGAGCAGTTCCTTTCAGGATATTCTCCACACCTTCTACTACCTGATAAGATTTTTGGTAATTTAATAATTCAAATTGAAATATATAATTGGATGTCAAAAAGTTTCTTGGATCCATATAGTACCCGATTGCCGCCTTAGATGCTGTCACCCAGGAGGGGCTGTCAAAAATCGTAAATGTATCCGTCTTCCAACTATATGCACCTGTTACCATTGACTTCCATTCTAATGCTTTTGAATTAGGAAGTACATTTCTACCCAGAACACTTTCAGAAGTTATTACATCGTTCCAGGTTAGTCCGGTCTGATATGCTTTAAACTGCCAGTTTGGATATTGTTCATGTAACTCTAAAAGTGGTGCTATGTAACTTTGAGGAAAACCTTCCGCTAATAACTTATCTGTAAAACTAAGGTTGTCCGTATTGGTCGGAGGATTCTCTGTTGCGCTGTCCTCGTCTATGTATATGTAGGATACCTGAACGTAACCGGTTTTAATCGTTCCATTATCCCAGAAATCTGCCTTGTAAAAGGTTTCACCGGCAACTGTAGTTTTGGCTGATACAATTACTTCCTGTGAAGCTTGTAAAACAATCGGATTCAATTTTTCATCATAAAAAAGACTCAAGCTATTGGAAGTGACCTGAAAAACATTCAGGTAATATGTATTACACACATAGCCTCGATAAAGTTTCGTTACTGAATCTAAAACTTTTACTTCTACATTCTGCATATCACTTCCTGATATATCTGGTGAAGGGGTTAATACTGGTGTAGGCGTCGGGGCTTTTGTTGGTGTCTTGGTTGGTGTCGGTGTTACCGTCGGGGCTTTTGTAGGCGCCTTCGTAGGTGTTGGTGTTACCGTCGGTGCCTTTGTGGGCTCTTTCGTAGGTGTGGGCGTTACTGTTGGTGTCGGCGTTGGTGTAGTTACTGCTATAGTAGGTTTAAAATTTACTTTTGTAGCTTCAACATAACCAACATATTTAACTCCTGATATAGTTCTTGATACTTTCAACCATTTTACACCTGATTTGGTTGTCTCTGACCATAGTAGAACTTCTTGATTCTTTGCTATGCTAACTATATTACCGGTGGTTTTATTCTTAACATATGCTGATGTACTTGAGGCCTTGGATTTCAACATAAGCTTGGTTTCTGAAACCTTTGCTCTTATTCCCTTAGAACCATATGTAATCTTAATATAATCAGTTGCTGCATACCCTGTTATCCACTTACCATTACTGGCAAAGGTGATTGCATACCATTCTGTTCCGTTTGTAGCTGCTGTTTTATTGATAACTATGACTGAAGCATTAATTGCTAAGGATGCCAGCTTATTGTAAGCTGTTCCAGGACCACTTCTGACATTTAAGGTAGTTGCAGTTACATTTCCCTTTATTTTAACTTCTTTTGCAATAACATTTACAGCAGTATTCCCTGGTGTGGGGGTCACTGTGGGTGTTGGTTTCGTTGTAGGTGCCGGAGTTACAGTAGCTGTCGGCTTAACAGTTGGCGTTGGGGTCACTGTGGGTGTCGGCTTTGCAGTTGGTGTTGGTGTCTCACCCGAACTAACCGTTACATATTGCTTATATACATACCCTTCTACAGTCTTTCCATTAAATTTTAATGTTACTTTATAAAAGTCTCCCTCGTCCCCAAGTATTGAAACACTCTCTCCCTTTATAAGGTATACATTCGTACCATTTAGTTGAACTATGGCTGCCGTTAATGATGGCTCTGATCGAACATTTAGTGTTGATGCAGTTACTGTTCCCGTTTGAGCCGCCATTGCATGATTGCTTGTCCCAAATAATCCATACGGAATTATGAGTGCAGTTACCAAAAGAAAAATCATAGTCAAACTAAAATACTGTTTTCTCATACCATACCCCTTTCATTGAGTGAGCATTCGCTAAACCATGCATCAATGTTCCCTTATCGCCAATTACTCAGCAGAATTTGGAGTTGGACTTTATCAAGCCATGCATTGTAAGCAAGTTCCGTATAATGATGTCCATTATAAGAATTAACTGTGGCACTTCTATGGCATTTGTGTGATTCTTTGTCTCATCTTAACCTATTATGTTGTTTTTAAGTTTATTAACACCTTTTTTGTACGAATTTTTTTTTACAATCATCTACAAATGCGTATTCCTACCGCTTAATACTAATTACAACGTCCCCTTCTTTGAAAATATAAATATTATTGGATCTTTTATAAAATTTACATTTGAAAAAGAAAAGAGTAATGACTTCCCCTAATTAACACTCTGTCTGTCAATCTGTGTGTGAGGGAAGTCGTTACTCTTTTCTTTTTCTTTTAACTAACTATGCTTCTTCAATCGCTTTTCCAATATCGCTTCGCATATATTTATTCGCAAAGTCTACCCATCCAGCTGCTTCATAGGCTTTTATTCTTGCTTCTTGCAGGTTAGTACCAAGAGCTGTAACACCAATTACACGCCCACCATCGGTTACCAGTTTATCTCCTACTTTTTTCGTTCCGGCATGAAACACATAATAATCTTTCTTTCCTTCGAATTCCTTCAATCCATTGATTTGCAACCCCTTTGCATACTTCTCCGGATACCCAAAGGATGCTAAAATCACACATACTGCCGCATTGTCTTCAAATTCAAGATTTATTTGGTCCAGCTTTCCTTCCAGGCAAGCTTCTATGACATCAACCAAATCATTCTTCATTCTTGGTAATATAACTTGCGCTTCTGGATCACCAAAACGAGCATTGTATTCTATAACGATTGGTCCATTTTTTGTTAACATTAATCCCACAAAAAGAATTCCGACAAACTCTCTTCCTTCAGCTTTCATAGCAGCCATTGTTGGCAGATAAACATGCTCTCTGCAATATTCATCAATTTCCTTTGTGTAGAAAGGACTTGGAGAAAAGGTTCCCATGCCTCCAGTATTTAACCCTTTATCGCCATCCTTTGCACGCTTATGATCTTGGGCACTGGTCATTGGAACTATGCTTGTACCATCACAAAATGCAAGAACAGATACTTCACGGCCGACCATGAAATCTTCTATCACAAGCCGATCTCCAGCAGATCCAAACTGTTTGTCTTCCATGATTTGTTTAATACCATCCATAGCTTCCTTATGATTATTACAGATTAAAACTCCTTTCCCAAGAGCTAAGCCATCTGCCTTTAATACTAATGGGTAAGTTTTATCTTTTATATAGGCAATTGCCTGTGAAGGATGATCAAAGCTTTCATAGGCAGCAGTTGGAATATTATATTTCTTCATCAATTCCTTAGAAAATGCCTTGGAACCTTCTAAGATTGCTGCATTTTTTCGCGGACCAAATACACGAAGCCCTCTTTCTTCAAAGACATCAACAATTCCACCCACCAAAGGGTCATCCGGTCCAATAATCGTTAAATCAATACTTTCCCTTGCTGCAAACTCTGCAAGCTCCACATATTCATTTACTGATATATTAACACACTCTGCAACCTCTGCTATTCCAGCATTGCCTGGTGCACAAAAGAGCTTCGTTACTCTTGAACTCATCGCTATTTTTGCTGCAATTGCATGCTCTCTTCCTCCAGAGCCTACGATTAATATCTTCATAATTACCTCCATTGCAAAACTTCTCACCATTTCTTTTGGTGAAATGCATATTTTGTACTTTCATTTTATATGAAAAAGCAGAAAGCAGGAAAATGCCTACTATCTGCTTCCTTCTATCTTTTATTATAAAACAATAACACGTTGATTCTCAATCTTTATCTTTTTATTTGCTATCAAACGGACTGCTGCCGGTAAAAGTTCCCATTCAGCTTCTTCCATAACTCTTTTTTGGAGTATTTCTGGTGTATCCTCCTCTTGCACCAATACTGCTTTTTGAAGAATAATAGGTCCTGTATCTACCCCTTCATCCACAAAATGCACCGTTGCGCCAGTTACTTTTACACCTCGCTCTAGTACAGCTTCATGCACTTTAAGACCGTAATATCCGTCTCCACAAAAGGAGGGTATTAAAGAGGGGTGAATGTTAATAATTCTATTTTTATAACTTTTCAAAATAGAATCTGGAATAATCAACAGGCAACCTGCTAAAACGATCAAATCCGGCTGATAACTGTCAATCAGCTTAAGCAATTCCTCTGCAAATAAATCCTGATTCCCAAAGTCTTTCTTTAGAATTGTATGCCCCGGTATCCCATACTTCCTAGCTCGTTCCAGCGCATATACGCCTGCTTTATTGCTGATTACAACCTCTATCTTAACATCAGTGAGCTTTTCTTGTTCTATCTCATCGATCAGAGCCTGTAGGTTCGTTCCTCCACCTGATACAAGAACCGCCAGCTTTAGCATAAGCTAACTCCCTTCTCACCTTGAACTGCCTCTCCAACAATATAAGCCTTTTCACCAGCTTCTTTTAGAATTCTCATGGCTGTATCTGCCTCTTTATTATCAACTGCAATCATCATACCAAGACCCATATTATAGGTATTGTACATCACTTGCTCTTCAATATCTCCATCCTTAGAAAGCATCTGGAAAATTGGTGGAATATCATAACTGTTCTTAATAATTTTAGCATGAATCCCTTCTGGAAGCATTCTGGGAATGTTTTCGTAAAAACCACCACCTGTGATATGGCTGCATGCCTTTACAGTAATATTCCCGTTCTTTAAACTTTGTAAAGCTTTCACATAAATCTTAGTCGGCGTTAAAAGAGTCTCTCCTAACGTTGATGAAAGTGATTCATAATAGGTATCTAAGGTTTGTCTCTGCATACGAAATACTTTTCTAACCAAGGAATATCCATTACTATGAATTCCCGATGAGGCAATACCGATTAACGTATCTCCTGCCTTCATTGATGCTCCGGTAATCAACTTCTTCTGATCTACAATACCAACTGCAAATCCAGCCAGGTCATACTCATCTTCTGGATAAAACCCAGGCATTTCAGCCGTTTCCCCACCAATAAGTGCCGCATTCGCCTGTTTGCAACCTTCTGCAACACCCTTTACTATGGTTGCAATCTTTTCCGGTTCATTTTTACCACAGGCAATATAATCTAAGAAAAATAATGGTTCAGCACCTGCACATGCAATATCATTCACACACATTGCCACGCAGTCGATACCAATGGTATCATGCTTATCCAATAAAAATGCTATTTTTAATTTCGTTCCAACACCATCTGTACCAGATACTAAAGTGGGCTGTTCCATATTTTTAAAGCTTGCTAAGGAAAATGCTCCCGAGAAGCCGCCGATATCAGATAATACCTCCTTACGCATTGTTCCCTTGATATGTTCTTTCATCAGATCAACCGCTTTATAACCTGCCTCGATATCGACCCCAGCCTTTTTATAGTCCATATGAAAACCTCCCAATCCGGCAAAACCAGCCTATGTTGTAATCTATCCATTTTCTCGTATGTCCATCTATTTATGCTCACATTTTAGCATAATCACCTTGGTTTGTCGTTAATTTTCGGAGGAAAATTTCTTATACTTTTTATTAGTCATCCTAATAACCTTGTTATTGTAATAAAAATTATTAAATATTGACAGCATTATTTCACAAGAAATGCAAATAATAATAGAAAATTTTGAAGGGAGGCTGGATTAAATGCCATTAAAGAAAAGCACACGTAATTCAAATAATACGAGTATCAACACCAGTAATAATATAACTAGCAGCTCAACCAACAGCACAAGCAATAAAACAACTGACGATGCCGGTAAAGAAAGGAAACAAAAGAATAATCCATATTACACATGGTGGTAGAATATATACAAGAAACCTTATACAAAATGAATCATACAATAACAGGACGGATAACGTGAAAGTATTCCGTCCTGTTTTATATAGATATCAGGTGAAACAACTTGTCAATATGTATAGTATTGGTATATTCGAAAAGAGGACTTATTCCGCAGAGAAATACCCATGAACTTTAATCCTGGTACTTCGAAAGCACTTAGCCTAAATTTTGCATGAAAAAAAAACGTAAAACGCAAACAGACTCTGGAAAGCTGCTTCCTCAGAGTCTGTTTTACAATCGCTTATTATTAGAACGAATAATATCTACGCTTGCCATAGGTCATAATCATGAAATATAGCACACCATCCAAAATTGCAGTCACAATAAAGAAGGTTATATTAGCCCATAAACTATTGGGGAGTAATACGTAACACCCAAATTGAACCGCGATATAAAACATACCTGCAAATACACTGATCATACCAGCCGCACTCTGTTTGACTACCATTACTTCACTGCTCCAATTAAAGTTTGGAATTACAATATTAGTTAACAAACCTAATAATGAAGTAAAGCAGGCACATGCAACAGTAACGAAAAGAAGTACGATAGTCTGAATTGTACCAAGCTTAAGTACTATTCCGATTATTATAATGTCAACAACAGCAGGTGCAGTAATTGTCAGATTAACAGCAAGTTTCGCATGATACACTGTCTTCGGTGACACTGGCAAAGTCTTTAAAATCCACAAGCTTTTTCCTTCCAGTGAGATTGCAGAAGCCGCTGTATAAGTCATGATTACGCAAAAGGTAATAATAAACGGTATATAATTAACCAGCATGGTTAAAATCATAGGGTCTGGAAATATTTTATCTAAATCTATAAAAATTAAAGCAATCGCAGCTATTGTTAATATAACAATACCAAATGCCGTGTTTGTCACGTAGATCGAAGATGAGAAAAATCTCTTTAACTCCTTTTTATAAAGCGCAATAAATATAGAAGAGGTCTTTAGTCTTCCCAACTTATAATTTGAACGTGAACTTCCTGCTAGAAGCATTGTATTCATCTTCTTAAATACTGCCTTTATGATGAACGTATAGATCAAAAATGCTGCTACGGAAATAACAACAAACATCACCAAATCTATAATATCCGAATGGATTACCGCATCTGTATACATCTGTGCCAAGGGATAGATTGAGTTGATTTGTTTAGTTAAAGCTTCGCTCATAACTACCATCTGTTGTCCGTTACCATTTAAAGTAAAGGATGCTCCAATAATCGCAATAACTAAAAGCATCGAAAAAACAACATTTAGAAAGTTACTATGCTTAAACCTTGCTGCTGCATAGGCAATTACTGTTCCTAAAACGGATGCCAATATAATAGGTATCAGCGGCAGAAAAAACATGAGCAATAAACTACTTAGATAGAAACTAATACCTGGGGCCGCAAGAATACCATATACAACAATCATTGGTATATTTAATATAATGACAAACAAAAAGTTAAAGGCATATAAAATGATTACTCGACAAGCCACGATACCGCCCGTACTAATCGGCAAGGACATTACCATGTCATAGTCACGAAAACCAAAAATCGTTCCCTTTATCTTAAACACAGTAGTCATCGCAATCATTAGAGAGGTAGCCGCCATTATTAATGCTGGTAGAAGCTCTAAACTATTAAAATATTTTAGGCCTGATCCTATCATGAAATTATACATAAAGGACACACCAGTCATTAATAGGGTAAAAAATACGACACCGATGTATAATACTTTTGGCTTTTTATTCTGCGATCGTCCAACAGAAAGCATCTCCCCCAGCACCATCCATATCTGAACACTTAGTAAACGCATTACCTTTTTCATGTTAATACCCACACCTTTCTAAGAATCTACTGCTGCTCAATCAGCTCCATAAATACCTCTTCAAGGCTGCTATTGCCTTTCACCTCGCTCGTTGTACCATAGGCAACCAGTTTTCCACCCTTAATAATTGCTATTTTATTGCAAAGCTTTTCTGCAACCTCAAGTACATGTGTTGAGAAAAAGATCGCACATTGATTATTGCATAGTTCCTGCATAATTGTTTTTAAGGTATGAGCAGCCTTCGGATCAAGCCCAACAAAAGGTTCATCAAGTACCAATAATTTTGGTTTATGTATCAAGGCTGATATAATTGCTAACTTCTGCTTCATTCCATGCGAATAAGAGGATATGCTATCCCCGAGATTCCCCGTAATTTCAAAATCCTGCGCATACTTTGCAATCAGTGCTTCACGCTCCGATTGTTTCACCTGATAGATATCTCCGATAAAATTAAGATATGCTATACCGGACAAATGCTCATATAGGTCTGGATTATCTGGAATATATGCCATCAGCTGCTTACAGGCAACCGGTTCTTTCTTTATTGAAATCCCATTAACTGTAATTTCTCCCTCTTCAAAATCAAGTACACCTACCACGGATTTAATCGTCGTTGTCTTACCGGCACCATTGTGTCCAATAAATCCAAAAATATCTCCACTCTTTACTTCGAGATTTAAATTATCTACCGCTTTCTTCTCGCTTTTATAACTTTTTGAAAAATTCTTAATGCTTAACATCCCTAACTGCTCCCTTCTATTATATATGATAGCATACAAGGTGAACGACAAGTCGTTCACCTTATCATGAACTGGATAAACACGCTATGCGAGTTTCTCACGGCTGTATTCAGCCGTTGGTAGCGCAGATGCATAAATATTAATTTAGTTTGAATGTATCAGATTAACACTCAAACTAAATTTTAAGCTTCTATATACTGTTTTTATATTTCGCTCTTATATAATGGTCATTTCTATTATTGCTCAAATGCCAGATTTAAAGTTTCTGTCCCTGGTAAAACAAATCTGGAATCGAGAATAATAGGAATTGTAGATCCATCCCTTTTACATACTGAAATTTCTTTAATCTCATCATAAGGAAGAGTTATATCTGTGTGACAGTTAAAGTATGCTTTTGAAATATCCGTCTTTCTAAATAAGGATATGTCATTGTCCCTTGCTACAATTTCTTTTCCATCAGGATTATATACTTTAACATCCTCGCTCATACTGTAACAGGTATCACCAATTGCAAAATGAGGTCCTGTCTTTTCTGCAATCAAAATAGGCAGTCTATGTGCAATATCATATTTCTTACCCATCATATATGCAGTTGTATTCGTTCCTATTGCAAATTCTCCAAGCGGCAGATATTCTCGGTTATATAATAAATTCTCTTTAATATAACTCTTATCTTCCTGCTCTTTGTTAAAATTCTTGCAGTTGTAATCTTTTACAATTCCATCCTCAAACACAAGTTCAAGTTCACGGTATTCAAGATCATTGAGATATACCTTTGGTACATGAAGTAAACCCGAAGTTCCTTTTAAAACTGGGCTTGTGAATACTTCACCCACCGGTATGTTGACGTCTGCAACACAGTTTTCAAATATAGTTTCCTTAGTAGCATCAGTTAATGGATATAACTTCACCATCATATTGGTACGGTTATTACCTGATCCCAGAATTCTCACATATTCACCTTGATCCAACGCATCAATGATAAATTGCTGTATATCTCTATATTCATCACTCTTTAGGGTATTCACTTTCACTGTTTCTGCAAATATTGCCTCATAGTCCTCACCAATCTGCGGAACAGGATAAGATATAATTGTGAAAGAGGTCTCTTCCATCTTTAAATAGTCTTTCTTCAAAAGGGCTTCTTCATTTTTCATTTCTACCGATAATTCCTGCTGGCGTTTATCAAACTTAACTGCCTGTTTAATATCTTCAGGCGCAAAATTTTCTTCACCAAACACTTCAATTACCGCGGGACCTGCAAATACTGCTGCCTGTTCCTTAAATTTTTCATAAGCGAGTCTCACACTTTCTAACTTTCTCTCCTTAAAGGCCTTGTCCAAAAAGAGACCAGTGTCAAAGCGATGATCATAGTCATATTGTTTATTGGGACTGGTGGAATGATATCCAATCTTTAGGTGCTGCAGTTTATTTACTGCACTGTAAGCAGCTCTATAGATTGCAGGCTCAAGACCCATCTTTCTAAATTGGAGTACTGCATGGTACACCATCTTCTCAAATCCAAGTTGATAACGGATATTAACGATTTTCTTTTTGCTTAGGTCAAGACGATTATGCACGAAGCCTAGTCGATATCCTTCTGTGTAAGTATGTGCCATTGCCTCGATCTGCTCTTCCGGTAATGTATTAAGGAATTGTACTGTCTTTAATTCGGCTTCCGTAATATGCTCACCGAAAAGATAAAGATAACCTGGATTTGATAAATCTGATTCCATAATAATATCCTTGGCAAAAGACATATCCGTATCAAGCATTTCTCTAATTCTTCCCTCTACCAGGAGGTCACAATAATCATACATGAAATCATAGATAACGCGCTTTACGTCCTTATAAGTATACTCATCCTCTTCTTCAAAATGATTATATACTTCAATTAACAATTCTAAATATATTGTAATCTCATGCAAACGATACTCATATGCATATACAATAATGCCGCGAAGCTCTGTCATTAAGAAGGATAAGAGTTTACCAAATTTATCCCCTAATTGTTCACAAGCATACTCTGGATTAGCGTAACTGTAGTGATAGTTCTCATCTGCAATATCATTGTATAATGCCTTGTTTAAACTTTCCTGTTCCTTTAGCTCAAGAGTTGATAAACGTCCACTCGTGCGCATTTCAACTATACTATTAACTAATTGTACAAGAGCAGCAACACGTTTGAAATATGGAGCAAAACGAACACTTACTGTTCCCTCTTTCTCAAATAATGTAATTCTTTCTATCGCAAGTTCATATCTCTCACGAATTGCTTCATTTTCTTCTTTGAATAATTCTAAATACTTCATTTCTATCCTCCATCTTAGTGCAAGCCATAAATTATGCCGGTACTTTTTCTTAATTGTTTTATTCATACGGTTCTAATCCCGTACTCACCAATCTTTTTTAAATAGCAATTCCAATAATGTACAACGCTAACATTAAAATACTCATAAATCCGTTTAACAGTGCCCCGATAATTGGAAAACGATAAAAAATATCCTTTTTTTGAAATGTTCGATAGGATAATACAAAACCGAATACAGATAATGCAAATAGTAAGATACCAATAATCCCTATTACGAAACCACCGTGTCCTCCTGCCACACCTGATAAAATACTTAAGGTGAGGAATCCAATTACACTGACTACTCCAACAATTGCTGCTGCCACTCCCGTTTTTGCATGTCTTCTTCCAGAAAAATGAATCATTTCCTTATTACGCTTGAACAACACACCTATTTCCTCCTATTCTTTTTCTTCGAGGTAACAACTTTTAAAATGCTCCAGTAAATGCAAAAGCATAAATAGCCGAACACTCCCCCCAAGGTATTTAATAGAATATCATCTACATCAAAAATTCCAACCTTTAAATAAAGCTGAATTGCTTCAACTGCTAAGCTAAACAATATGCTCAAACTTAAGATAGCTATAAACTTTCGATATCGCTGATTTAATA
This sequence comes from Mobilitalea sp., assembly GCA_047606065.1. Lineage (GTDB taxonomy): Bacteria > Bacillota > Clostridia > Lachnospirales > Lachnospiraceae > Mobilitalea. The sequence continues at coordinate 13,076 of JASGEU010000126.1, read as the reverse complement.
AAGGCAGCAGGAATCCAAAAGGTGCAAAAGCAAGTACATTCCCAATAATATTTACAGCAAAACTCTGAAATCCAAGCTGACTGCGATACGTGATAAATCGATTAATTTCTTTAAAGAACTCCAAGTTAAAGCGATATTCCTCATGAACACTCAGCCTGCCATAAGCTTCACTAAAGAACAAAAAGTAGGAAAGTAGCACTATATATAAATAAAACAAAAGCCATCCCAGCTTTGTTATAGCTAAATTTTTATGCGTTTTCAAAACACTTCTCCAAATCCTATATTTTCTAACTATACTATCCGCAACCAGTTAAAATATTCATAATCCTTACATTTCTATCCTTAATTCCGGTATATTTCTTTCGTAAATTTTACGTTTGGTAAGGATTTCATGTCATACAATTTATTATAAAACAAATCCAAACACCAGTAAAGCATAATAGCGACTAAAATACGAATAAAAGCTTTAAATATGCTAATCATTTATTTAAGGAATTAACTAGTTTTACTCATTGCAGGGAAAGGAAGACTTGAAAGCTTATGAAGTCATTTGAAGAATTGTATTATGAGGTTTTAGTACGAACCCTAAAAGAAAAAGATACTGCCTTTTTAGACAAACTTGACCTTTATGATACACATCAACTGGATTGTCTTTTACATCCAGAAAAACACCCTATTATATGGCAAACAGGTGAATGCAATTGTCAATCGCCGGATCATCACTGTATGCATGTATGTCCTTTCCATGCCATCCACCCCGGTGCTGCCGGAGAGATTGTAATTGATGAAGAACAGTGTGTGGGCTGCTCCATATGTACACAGGAATGCAGAGCAAAAAACCTTACCGCCAGCAAAGATGTAATTCCTGCCCTTCGAGCTATCCGATCTCACAAGGGGTTAGTATATGCCCTGGTAGCACCTGCCTTTTTAGGTCAGTTCCAGCAGGAGGTTACCCCTGGTAAGTTACGTAATGCTTTGAAGGCTATTGGTTTTGACGGCATGATTGAAGTTGCTTTATTTGCAGATATCCTCACTTTAAAAGAAGCTCTGGAATTTGATAAAAACATAATTACCGAAAAAGATTATCAGCTGACCAGCTGCTGTTGCCCTATGTGGATCGCTATGATACGTAAAATCTTCAAAGAACTTGTTCCGCATGTACCTCCTGCGGTGTCACCTATGATTGCCTCGGGACGTGCCGTAAAGATTATGCATCCAGATGCTATCACCATATTCATTGGTCCCTGCCTGGCTAAAAAGGCTGAAGCAAAAGAAAAGGATATTGCAGATGCTGTGGACTATGTTCTTACCTTTCAAGAGGTTCAGGATATTTTTAAAGTTATGGATATTGATCCGGTAAGGATGGAAGAAAGTGAAAAGGATCATTCCTCCAGGGCGGGCAGAATTTATGCGCATACCGGCGGGGTAAGCGAAGCGGTTAGTGAAACAGTGAAGCGGTTAAATCCACATCGTAAAATATCCGTGCATACCCAACAAGCAGATGGCGTACCCGCCTGCAAGGAAATGATACAGTCCATTCTGTCGGGAGAAATCACGGCAAACTTTTTTGAAGGCATGGGTTGCGTGGGTGGTTGTGTAGGCGGCCCAAGAGTAATAATTCCAAAAGAAGAAGGACGGAAACATGTCGAGGAATACGGAAATGCTGCTCCCTACCCTACCCCAATTGATAATCCCTATGTAATTGAGCTTTTACATCGTTTGGGATTTGATACTGTTGATAGTCTCCTGGAGCGAAGTGACATCTTCACCAGGGATTTTAGTCTATAGAGTTGATTTATTATCTGTATGAGATTTACCTTACTTACACTGACCATGGCACATTGAAAGAATATGCTATGCCTAAACTGAAATAGTGGCAGCCTAGTTTCAATCATTTCTCACCCTTGAAACTACACTGCCACTATTTTTATTACATTGGACCTTGCTTTTACTGCTGTCCGATTAACTTATCATTTTCAATAATGTGATGTACCAACCAATCACCTAAGAAGTCAAGAACCTCCAATATAAATCCCTTTTGATTTTCATCAATGTCGTCGAAATTGTAACTGGAAACCTTATCAATAAAGTCCTGATGTTCTGCCTTATGGGAGAGTAATTTCTTGTGACGGATTTTCATCATATACTCTTCTTCATTCTTGAAATGGAAGACTGCATACTCTTGTAATTCCTTCAGGATATCTACAATATAATCATATTTATCCGGAATAAAATCATCCATTAAGGTCACATATGCTCTGTCTGCAATTTCAAATAATTTCTCATGCTCCAGATCAATTTCTTCAATACCAATTTTAAATTCCTCTTTAAATTCGTACATTACTCCTCCATCTTATGCATCTGGCATATATGTTTATTTTTCTTTACTTTACGGAAGTTAAGATTAGTAACTGGCTGCTACATTAATCGGCGTCGGCATTGATGTCAATGCATTACCGCTTAAATCTGTAAGGTTTGAGCTTAAAATGTCAATTTGTATCCTGCTGCCAGTGGTAGGTATTGATGAAAGGGTAACAAGGGCATAGGTACCGCTAAAGGATACTGTTGCTGGAATCTCATATGAATAGGAACTATAAGTTACTGTTGCCTTTACCACCAGGGTTCCTTGTATGGATTCAGAGAAGTTAAGCCTTACCACATTCTTTGATACGGAATCAAAGGTACCTCCAACAAAGGTTGGTCTTATATTCTCTTTAAGTGCGACACTGGATTTATATAATTCAATGGCGGTATTGCTATTATTGAATCCTTTGACACCTGTAATTGTAACTGGATAATCAATGGACTGTGTTATGGTTCCATCTGCGACGGTCAATACTACCGTAGCTCCAGAGGTTGTATTTTCCTGTAAGGTCACTTTCGTAATTGTCAGCCCTGCTATCTTATAATTATTAATATTCAATGCTGACACCGTATCTAACTTATTTAAGAACCTTACATAGATATCATTAGAACTTGTTGTAGACTGTACAATTTCATATGGTCCGGGCTGTACCGAACTACCAGTTCCTGTATTGTTAATTAATAAGTTCTTTGTAATACTCTTATTCCTAAAATTATCTGTTACAAATCCAGCCACTAAATCAAATTGATAAGTACCAATCATACTGGAACCAGTTAATTGCAGCTTAATCACTTTATTTCCATCCGAATGTGCCAGATTTGAATAGGTAATATTCGTATTTGGCTTTACATCCTCATTAATAGAGCTGTAGATCGAACTGAAGATGCCGCTGGAAGCATTAATAACAACTGGTTCACTATAAGTCAAGGTCAGAATAGCTGAAGTCGAGTCATAATCATAAGTTAGAAGAATTGGACTCGTCTTCTCAATTGTAAGGTCAAGATTATATGTCGTCATTTTATCAGCAGAGGTATCGCTTGCTATTACATTGTAGCTTTTCCAGAATCCAATAGATACTTTCTTAACCCCAGTATAAACAGCTGCCTCTGCATCACTTATGGTGTAGTTAACTCTCTTCGTATTAGTGGCATCCGGTACACCTGTAATCGTTAAACCACCCTCTACTTGTAAATATCCTCCAAAGGAAATGGCCCTATCAAAAGTTACTGTGATAATGTTATAACTTGTTCTTTCAATACCAACGAACTTCGCTTGAGGCTTTGGTGATGTATCTGTCTGTAGATATGCTTGAATGTAAGCATTTGCAGGTGCATTACCAGCTAAATCAGTGACACCAGAAATTACAATTGAGAAATATTTACTATAATCTGCTGCTGATATCTTAGTAAGATCTATTACCAAAGATTTTTTATCCTCGGAAATCTTATAATTCATCACATTATTTAATACACTTAATGTCGTAGCCGTCGCAGCGGTTGTGCTGCTGGATACCTGTGTTGCCCCTGAAATCTTAAGATTGGAAAAATCAAGTGGCTCTGAAAAGTTAATCGTAACAACAAGTCCCGAATCATCTATGGTATATCCAGCATAGGTCGGTGGTGTTGTATCCTGATAACTTATTTTCTTATAATAGGATTCCAAGGCTACACCGGTGGTTGTCAAGATATCACTTGTAAAGTTGATACCATAAGAACCATTTAATGAATTCTGTGTGTTTATAGTAAGGGTCTTTCCATCTGTGGAAAGGCTTGCGGTTAATTTACCAGGGTCCGCTGCAAGTACGCCCTTTATATCCTTACTTAAGGTAATCTCTATATTATCTGTTAATGTGCTATTTGAGCCAATGATGGTATTTGCATTCACTGCACTGTCAAACAGAACTCTTATTTCCTTTGAGGAGATCATCTCCACACTCTTAACAGTAGCCGTTGGTCCCACAACTTCCACTATTACTGCGTCATTGATAATACTTAATTCTGCTGCCTGTGCGGTTGCTGATTTTGCAGCTGACGCTCTCAGGATTACTTTACCAGCCTTCAATGCAGTAATACTGCCATCGCTTACATTATCAATACGAATACAGGCTGCATCACCACCCTCAACACTCCAATAGACCTTATCAGAAGAATTTTTAGGGAGTAAGCTGGTGTTAAATTTCATTGTAGATCCCAGTGAAAGTACATGTGCACCATTCACCAATACATCGTTCGTTATCTCAATGCTCTCTGCCGGAATAGTAACTGTCACCTTACAGGAGAGAGTCTTAGTCTTCTTTGATGGATATGTAACTACACACTTGATGGTTGCGGTTCCCTTATTAACCGAGGTAACCAGACCACTTGAATTAACTTTTGCTATTTTCGTACTACTACTGGTCCATTTGTAGGTACTTTTTGCTATCTTATCTTTAATTTCCAGCTGGTAGGTTTCTCCAGTTCCAATAATTTCTACCTTTGTCTGTACAAGGGATGGCGTTGCTGTTGCTGCTGTTACCACTGCAGTATTTTGATTGAAAAGCAATGGTAGTATAAGTACAAATGCCAGGAGCACTGCTATCCTTTTGTAAAATGTGTTTCTCATCTTCATCCTCCATTCTTACGAAAAACTATCTTCCTCTTCTGTTTTACTCCTTCATGGTCATGCAAAACTTTACTAGGTTTTGGTTACTCTTTATCTAAATTCACTTTAATTATCGTAACATAAATAGACAGCATTGTCAAAATTATGTCGAGTTGTTTTATTATGGCTGACCTATGGAATTTATTCTGGTTGTAATACTGATTTAACTGTCAATAGATAGGTTTTATTATTGCTTTGTTAAATTGTATAATAACTTTAATTAGTATCTTCAAAAACTTTGTTAAGATGGGTAATAATAATTGTTACATAGTTCTAACTATCAAGCTAAAGCTTATGCTAATTCTTATCCTATTATTGTCTGTCATCTTTTGTAATTGTAAGGTTAAGGAAATTTCTCAACCTCTTAACAATTTATTTCAGCATAAATTATTAAAATCAATTGCAAAGTCTGTCCCTTTTAGCAATATTTTCAATTTTATATAATTTTTACTTTATTTTTTGATGCAATCGAATTATAATCGAATAATAGTATATAATTATAATATAATATAGAAAGGAAGACTCGGCATATGAAGAAATTCGGAAAATTTTTATTCGGAACAGTTGCAGCAGCATCAGTTGCAGCCGGTGCCTATTATCTTTATAAGACCTACATTAAGAAGGATTCTACGGATGATTTTGATGATTTCGAGGATGACTTCGAGGACTTCGAAACGGACGAAGAAGCAGAAGAAGATTCGAGAGAATATGTTTCCATTAATCTTACTCCGGAAGATGACTCTGAGGAACAACCTTCCGCTTAGAAAAATAAGATTAAAATACTAAGTATTTTATAGATCGTATCCTTTGATCTAATCGTTATTTGTCACTAAAAAGGTTCTTAAAGCGGTTGCTTGACTGCAACACATTAAGAACCTTTTTTCTCTTCTGTAATTCTTTTGTTAACAGTAATTCCTCTTCCCTTTATTTACTGTATTTATCTATCAAATTTTTTAAATCCTGTTGAAATACTTCGTTATCAACCACATCATAAGTACTCATACTGGTTGTTTGAGTATCTGAATATTCAATCTGAAGATGTTCTCCCACAGATATCATATAGGTCTGATTTTGCTCTGTATCTGTTAATTCTATTTGAAAGACCATATTTGCAGGCGCAACAGTGGAGGCTGTAAATTGATGCTTCTCCATTGCTAAATAGAATTCCTCAATATCCTTTTGATCAATAAGAGTAACCTTTGTATTATCTTCTATTTTTGTTACAACTATAGTTGCTGTACTCGTTAGTTCAGGTACTATTAACTGTGAAAAACTTAATTTAGTCTTTTCTGTTTCTGTGCTGGATGTAACGCCAGTAAAATCCACACTCTCTGTAGTTGACTCCGGTGCTAAGGCAATCGCATTGGATTCATCCCCTTGTTCACCTGCATCAGAAGTCACCAAATTGTCATCAATGCTAACTTCTGCATCTTCAGTTTGTGCACTTTCATATTTAGCAGTATCATCCTGAAGAGTAGAATAGGATTCATCGCTGTAGCCAGCATTTTCCGAAGTGGTCTTTTGTTCCACTGCTGCGGAATTCATATCTGCTGCGGAATCCTTCTTACTACCGCCAATGTTACCATTCAGCAGCTGTGTTCCAGCCACTACTATTATTGCCGCAGCCGCTACTCCAGCAAAACCACGCACAAATTTGTTTATTGAAAAACTCTTTTTAAGCTTGGCTTGTTGTGAATTTAAAGGCGGCTGATCCTGTTTTTCTACCGATTGCTTATTAATTGCCTGTAGGGTTCTATGAATCAAATCCTCTGATACGCTTATTCCTTCCAGTTCCAAAGAAGTGTTCAGATGGGATTTTATATTAAGTTGTTCAATATCGATATTCTCATTTTCTTTATCGTTAAAATTCATCAGAAACCCTCCCCTCTAATAATGATTTTAATTTCTGCCTTGCTCTTGATAGTCTGCTTTTTGCCGTTCCTTCCGCTATATTAAGTACATTGGCCGCCTCTGCAAGAGTCATATCCTGATAATAAACACAGAGCACCACATCCTTATATTTCGCTGGTAATGAAAGAATCGACTGTCTAACCAGATCCTTGGTATCCTTATTCTCTACCTCGTCATAATCACTTTCACTTACAATAGCATCCTCCTGATACTCCATCATTGGAACAACTCGTCTGCTATAGGCACTTTTTAAATAATCTTTGCAGGTATTGATTGTGATACGTATGATCCAAGTCTTAATACTTGAATTGCCTTCAAATGTAGAAATCTTTTGACTAACTTTAATAAACACATCTTGGAAAATGTCTTCTGCCGTATGAATATCCTTGACATACATATACGCTGTTCGTAGTACGTCATTTCCATATTCGCGCATCAGGTTCTCTATGTCATAAGCAGGTACCTTTTCGAAGAGGTCATTTTGCACATCCTTCTGCATCCTTCCATCCCCCTATCCTATTTCTTACAATCCTCTGTTTCCTTCTTTTGCATACCCTACTATTCCTGCAGGCTTAAACCGCCTGTTTTCTACAGTATAGTATACATGGACTGGCAGATGATGTAAACAAGATGAAACAAAAAATGCTTCATTTGTTTTGATAAAAATGGATGCACTCTTTCCTCTTTCTAACCATTAGACGGGGGTACATCCTCCAGGGTTCCATAAAAACAGCTGGTTTACATATGAATCTTTTACTAATTCTTCATATATAAACCAGCATTCAATTAATGTTTCAATTATTCTTAATCATTGTATCTGAGCTTTTTCTATTTATTATTACAAAAGTTCTTATAAATAATTCTTCGTTTTAAAACTAATCAATATGCTATTAAGCATTTTTACGCTCGTAGGCTAATCGATAAAGTCCTGCATAAATACCATTTTTTGATAATAATTCCTCATGAGTTCCGGTTTCTTTGATACCTTCCTCTGTAAGTACCAGAATCTTTTTCGCATTTTTTATGGTTGATAAACGATGAGCAATTACAAACGTCGTTCTGTTCTTCGCTAATCGCTCTAAGGAATCCTGAACTACCTTTTCGCTCTCATTGTCCAGCGCCGAGGTAGCCTCGTCAAAAATTAACACCGGAGGATTCTTTAAGAATACTCTGGCAATGCTAAGTCTTTGCTTCTGTCCACCGGAAAGTTTAATCCCCCTCTGTCCAATGTAAGTGTCGTAACCATCAGGTAATTCCATAATAAAGTCATGAGCATTGGCATTCTTCGCAGCCTCTATGACCTCTTCCTCACTAGCTTCAAGACAACCATATCTGATATTATCCATAACCGTACCTGCAAACAAATAAACGTCCTGCTGTACAATACCAATATTCTTTCTAAGGGATCGAAGCGTAATATTTCTTATATCTGTTCCATCTAATTTAATACTTCCATCGGAGACCTCGTAAAAACGCGGAATCAAGCTGCACATTGTTGTTTTACCCACACCGGACGAACCAACTAGTGCCAGATAATCCCCTGCTTCAACCTTTAAGTCAATGTCACGAAACACTTCGTTGTTGGCTTCTGTATATTTAAATGCAACCTTTTTAAATTCGATCTCACCCTTCACTTCTCTAAGAGTAATTGCATCCTTTTTATCTGTAATATCTGGATTAATCTCTAATATTTCATTAAAACGAGTAAAGCCAGTCATACCATTTTGATACGTTTCCGTAAAGTTGATCAATTTTCTAACCGGCTCAATTAATGTGTTGATATAAAGCAAGAACGTAAGCATATCACTCATATTAATAAGTCCCTGAGTAATAAAGAAACCACCACCAGCAATCATGGCTATATTAATTAGAGCTGTAAATAAAGTTAGTCCTGAATGAAAACTGGACATATTCCAGTAGCTATTTCTTTTACTTTCAACAAATCTTGCATTCCCTGCCTGGAATTTCTTCGTTTCAATTTCCTCATTTGCAAAGGATTTAACTACACGGATACCGGATAAGTTATCCTCTACCTGTGCATTAATCTCTGCAATTCGCTCTCTATTCTTGCGAAAAGCCCGATTCATCCTTCCTCTCATAAAGTAGGCAAAGGCAAACATAAAGGGAAGAAAAGCAAAGACCAATAGAGTAAGAGGTACATTAATCTGAATTAAAATCGCAAAGGCACCGACACCTTTAATAATCGAAATTACAATGTCCTCAGGTCCATGATGGCATAGCTCGGAGATGTCAAACAAGTCACTGGTAATTCTGGACATAAGCTGACCCGTTTTCTGATTATCATAAAAGTTAAAGGATAGCTTTTGATAATGTTCAAAAAGATCATTTCGCATATCGTATTCCATCTTGGCACCCATGATATGACCCTGATAGGAGATAAAAAAGGTACTGACAAACTCAAGAACTGCCAATCCAAGCATTGCCAGTAATAACTTAATTATTATTGGTGTAGCTTGGGACATATCATAGTTAATGAGCACATCATTCGTAATATATCGCACTATCATTGGATATACCAGGGATATAGCTGCTGCCAGCAAAGCAAAGAACATATCCGCAAAAAACAACCCTTTGTAGGGTTTATAGTAAGATATCAATTTCTTCATTCTTGAATTCATAAATGTATGTACCTCCTTTGGCTCTACATAATATAGTTCATCAATTCGCACAATATAGTTTACAATTATGTGATACTTACAATGCTCACCTATGCTATAGTGCGAAAAAGTCCGGGATAGATCGGCAGAACCGAAATAGCCCGGAGAAAAAAAATCTTATTCGAGATGTTTCTTATTTTGAAAGGCGAATTGATAAGTCATACATATACTGATCTACATCCTTCTTCATTGCCAGACCTTCTTCAATATCGTAATCAACAAATTGACCATCTTTATATGCCACAATACGTTTGCTATAACCTGCCACTAATAAATCTACCGCTTTGGCACCCATCATAGAAGCGTATACACGGTCTCTGGTTGTTGGGCTTCCGCCACGCTGTGCATGACCGATAATTGTTGCACGGGTTTCCATGCCTGTTGCCGCTTCAATTCTCTTAGCCATACCATTGCTGTCGCCAACGCCTTCTGCATTTACAATAATGTAATGCTTCTTGCCTGTTAGACGTTTCTCAATAATACGATTAATAATACGCTGTTCATCATAGTCATAACGTTCGGAAATCAAGATTTCCTCTGCGCCGTTAGCAATACCACTCCACAATGCAATATAACCAGCATGTCTGCCCATAACCTCAATGATACTGCATCTTTCATGGGAAGTGGAAGTATCTCTTACCTTATCTATGGTTTCCATTGCAGTATTTACTGCTGTATCAAATCCAATGGTGTAATCGGTACAGGTAATGTCAAGATCAATAGTACCAGGAATACCTACTGCATTAATTCCTCTTCTTGCTAAAACCTGTGCTCCTTTGAAGGATCCATCTCCACCAATAACGACTAATCCATCAATTTCATGTTTACGGCAGATATCTGCTGCAATATCCTGAACTTCAGGTTTTAACATATCTAAACAACGAGCGGTGTATAAAATTGTACCACCTCTTTGTATGATATCCGATACACTTCTGGAATCCATATCAATGATATCTTCCTCAAGAAGACCTTGATAACCACGCATGATACCTTTTACTTTTACTCCTGCCGCCAATGCAGTACGAACTACAGCTCTGATGGCCGCATTCATTCCGGGTGCATCCCCACCGCTTGTAAGTACTCCTATTGTCTTAACGTTTCCCATTATTTAATAACCTCCGATAATTATCATCTATGTCCATTCAGTCCCTGTGGCTCTATGATTCCTACATGGCAAATTCCTCATTTTGTAGCTTCTACAAACCCTTTGTACTATATTTTGACAATGTCTGTATTCTAACCCTTTTTCGCTAAATTTTCAATACTCTTTTCAGTAATTCGTACATTTTCTTCTGAATATTGGCTTATTAGACGACTAATTAAATCTTTATCCGCTTTAACCCCTCTACTTTTAGGAAGTCTTTTGATACATTTTTCAGTTTCACAATAAATTACAACAGCATCGTTTCCATCAAATCCTTCTATAAGTTGATACAGAGAGCTTTCTTCTGCCTGGAAGGAAGCCAAATCCTTGAATTTAATCCATAACTCACATGGAAGTGCATTAAATGGAATAATTTCCTGACAAATCATTTTTGCTGCCTTTTCTTCTTCTACCGTAACTTTTCCACGAACAAATATCTTCTCTTCCGGTCCCAGAAGATTTTTATATTTTTCAAAGTCCTTAGGAAATATTATAACCTCAACTATGCCAAATAAATCCTCCAGCGTAATAAAAGCCATCATACTATTATTTCTTGTTGACTTAATGGTCTTTGAAGTAATCATCCCTCCGATTAATTCTGTTCTTCCATCTATAACTCTTGGCTTTTCCGTGTCTTCATCAATCTCAAAATCAGTGGAATTGACAGTAACATTCTTACGAATTCTCGCTTCATACTCTTCTAACGGATGTCCGCTGACATAGATACCAAGAACTTCTTTTTCAAAAGCCAGAAGTTGCTCCTTATTATATTCAGTTACGTCTGGCATTGTAACCTCATATTCTATTTTCTCTGTTTCGTCCACAATATCAAATAATGTCATCTGTCCGGTGAGAGCCTTCTTTTTCTCCGCGGAAATGCTGTCAAGAATCTGCACATAGCTCATCATTAACTGTCTTCGATTAGAATGTATTCCACTGAATACACCAGCTTTTATAAAGCTTTCAATGGTTCTCTTATTCACCTCTTTGCCGGATAGTCTGGATGCAAAGTCTCTTATATTGTTAAATGGACCATTTGCTTCACGTTCGCTTACAATTGCCTCAATAACAGGTCTTCCAATTCCCTTAATTGCTGCCAATGCATAACGAATCGCACCGTCTGCTACGGTAAACACGCCAAACCCTTCGTTAATATCCGGTGGCAGAATCTCAATATTCATCTGTCTGCAATGGTAGATATATTCTGATACCTTCCCCGGATTATCAATCACTGAAGTCATTAGTGCTGCCATGAACTCCACCGGATAATAGCATTTTAAATATGCTGTTTCATAGGAAACTACAGCGTATGCAGCCGCGTGGGATTTGTTAAAGGCATACTTGGCAAAGTCCATCATTTCATCAAAAATATGGTTGGCCACTGCCTCTGGAACGCCATTACTGATACAGCCTGGAATACCCTCTTCCGGATTACCATAGACGAAGGTCTTTCTCTCCTTAATCATTACGGATTCCTTCTTCTTTGACATGGCACGTCGAACAAGGTCACTTCGACCGTAGCTATAACCTGCCAATTCTCGTACGATCTGCATAACCTGCTCTTGGTATACAATACAACCGTAGGTTGGTGATAATATTGGTTCTAACTGCGGGCATTCATAAATTATTTTACCAGATTCGTTTTTTCCCTTAACATATTTAGGAATAAAATCCATAGGACCTGGACGAAACAGGGATAATCCAGCGATAATATCCTCTATTGTACGTGGTTTCAACTCCTTCATGAAGTTCTTCATCCCCGCACTTTCTAACTGAAAGATACCCTCGGTTTTGGCAGATGTAATTAAATCATATACCTTTTCATCTTGATAATTAATTTTCTTAATATCAAACTGGTCATCTATACTTCTATTTTTATTAATTAATGCTTCTGCATTCTGAATTACGGTTAAGGTACGAAGCCCTAAAAAGTCCATCTTTAATAGACCCAGCTCTTCTAAGGTGGTCATTGTAAACTGTGTCGTAATGGACTCATCGGAGGAACGAGATAATGGTACGTATTCATCAATGCTTTCTTTGCCAATAACAACACCTGCTGCATGCATGGAAGTATGTCTTGGCAAGCCCTCTAACCTTTTCGACATGTCAATCAAATACTTAACATCCGAATTGGATTCATATAGTTGTCTTAGCTCTTTGTTATCATGTAACGCTTTTTCAATGGTAATCCCTAACTCCGTGGGTATCATTTTTGCTACGATATCTACCTGCGCATAGGATAAATCAAGGGCACGTCCCACATCTCGTATTACGGCTTTTGCAGCCATTGTACCAAAGGTAGAAATTTGCACCACCTTGTCCTTACCATATTTGCGAG
>JASGEU010000125.1:0-21075 GCA_047606065.1 Mobilitalea sp. | reverse complement strand
TATTCCAATCCCCTTTTGCGGTAAATAATGTACTTTCCCTGAAGGATTTCAATGGGTATAAAAGAGGTAAAACCATATTTCACCAGAATTAGCAGGGAAAGTACATTATTTACCGCAAAAGGGGATTGGAATATCGGATTGGAATGACAACGTTTATGACTTTGTATGCAAACTATAATTATACATGGAATATACTCGGTAAATAGCCTGTTCGTCATGAAACGAGCAGGCTATTTCTTAAAATATATTTATGCTACTTCACTATTTTATTTATTGACCGATAAATGCGTCTAAAGCAACGGAAGCTTTTCCATTCTTAGCCCATGCACCCATAGTATAACCGTTCCAACCGGAATAAGCTTCTGGTTCCCAATAGAGTACTCCTAACCCATATGTACCAGAACCAAGTGCTTTCACCTTTGTGATTAAGCTGCTGATAAATGTCTTACTGGTTGATGCAGAGCCATAATCCATACCGCATTCCATAATCATTACCGGTTTTCCATAGGTAGATTTTATAGTACTCATCGTTGTAGCACATGAGTTAACTAGAGAGGAATAGTTACTCGCAGATGCATATAGTGACAATCCTACTACATCAAACTTGGCTCCGTTACTTACCAATCCACCGATGTTCCAGGTGTATAGGCTGGTTTGGTCCCCATTTGAAAGGTGCACAATAACTTTTGTACTGCTGCTTGCAGCCTTCACTGCGTTATAGCCCGAAGTCACAAAGTTAGCATATTGCTTCATAGTTGTTGAGCTGGTTGATGCTTTACCATATGGCCAGAGCATACCATCGTTTGTTTCGTTACCAATCTGAGCATAAGTTGGTGTAACACCTGCTGCTATTAACTGATTCATAACGTACAAGGTATAGTTATATACAGCGGTATATAACTGATCAACGGTATAACTTGACCATGCAGCGGGAATTGTTTGTTTTCCGGGGTCAGCCCAGGAATCACTGTAATGGAAGTCTACTATTACGCTTAAGCCTAGTGCTTTTGCCCTCTTTGCCATATTAACAGTATTTGCTGTATCGCACCAACCATTACCAGGATCACCTGATGGATTAACAAATACTCTTAATCTTATGGTATTCATACCATAATCATCTCTTAAGATTTTCAAAATATCTGTCTTTACTCCTGCTTTATTATACCAAACATTACCTGCGGCCTCCATTGCCGGAACCCAACTTACATCAGCACCTTTAACAAAGGTTGCTGCTGTTACTTTTGTAGGGGAAGGAATGATGAAAGATGAACAAATAATCGCCAAGCATACTACAAACGCTATAACATTTCTTAACTTTCTTTTTACCATAATCTTACCTCCAACATTATTTTTTGATTCGTGTACCTATGTTCCCTCTGAAACAATTACAGTTGCGCAACCGATTGCTCAATAATATTATATTCTCTATTACCTATGTCGTCAATGTTATACTTGCTTATATTTTCCAGATTTTATTTATGCATATTTAACAAAATATTTATAATTTCCATAATTATTTTGCTCGTTTTGTTGACTCGATGCAAGTAAGCATCCAAATTGTAAATAAACTAAATTCAATTAAGTATTCATTTTAACAAGGTGCAGTAATACCCTTTACAATGATTGACTTCTATTTTCTGCAAATGTATAATGATGCTAATTATCTTATTAAGATTCAAATTAATATTTTGAAGCAGCTTAACTTACTAATTGGCGTAGTGCTATCATACACTGGATATGCTACATTAAAACGGAGTCTAAAATGAAAATTTCAAAATCCATCTACATAATTTTAATCTGTTCTATTTTTCTGTTTTTACAAGGATGCAGTTTTTTACAATACCGGCTTAATCTGTTAGAGTTAGAAGTTAATAGAGCTAAGAAATATCAATTGGAATTAACTAATAATGTATTAAATTGCTTTAATGAAAAGGATACAGATACTCTTAAAACTCTATTATGTTCAAAAACTCAGGGTCTTACAGACATTGATGAACAAATTCAAACTTGCTTTGACCTTTTTAAGGGTAAAGTTATTTCCTTTGATGACAATTTAATGGGGTATGAGGGTGAATCCATAGAGTCTGGACATACAACTCGACTTGAACGTGCTTGGAATGTTAAAGATATTGTCACGGATGAAGATAAAAAATATGAAATTTATATCTATACCTATGTTATTAATGAGAATGACAAAGATAAGGAAGGCATATCAGACATCACCGTTACCTGTAGTGATGGTACGGAATATAAAATAGGATACCGATGGCCTAGCTATTACACAGAAGGTTCCGAATTGTCCTATAAGGTTATAACCGCCTTTGGCGAAAATGATATTGCAGGACTTAAATTCCTGTTCTGTAATAGAACCTTAGATATAGCAGACATTAATGAACAAATTCAAACTGGTATCGATTTTTTTGATGGAAAAGCAACAATGGGGATGGTTGATAATGAAAGTATCGTTTATGATGGAGATCACGATTATACTACTACTGTTAGTGACGAAGAGATTGTGAAAAACAATGAACCTACTCGTACCTCTATCTCCGTTTTTAACGAGAACATTGAAACGGATTCTGGGAAAATATACTCACTAGAATTTTATGCCACTCTTCTTTCCTCTGATGATAACTCTGTTGAAGGTATTTCGCAAATCACAATTACAGATGAAGCTGGAACAAAACAAGTAATTGGAGAAAGAATCAACTAATCTTTATCAAATAACAGCACTTCACATCGACGATAAAATACGTGTAAAACCTTTGCTCAATTATTACTAAAAATGTCGATGTGAGCATGTAAAGGATTATCCTTATGTGGAATTTATCAATGATTACAAAATTTGCGTTGCAGAGCATATGTTCTTTACAATAAGGTAAGAAACAATGGCATCTATGGTTTTAATATGAGAGACAAAGCCATGTTGTCGTGCGATTAACGCAGTATAATTTAATATTAGGAGGCTCTATTATGAAGAAAATGCTTAAAGATCCGCACTTTTACACTGTATTGGGGTTATTAATATTTACTATTGCCATGGCCATATCATCAGAAAATTTATTTATCGATAAAATCCTTATTCCGTTAAGTATTTTAATACAGATAATTGGCGTAATATTCATGGTTAAAAGCTATATGGATGAGAAAAAAGCAACAAAATAAGGCGAAAAGATAACGGGTACCACTACTGTTCCTCTTCTCTTTTTTACACAGATAACTGATTTTCATGCAATAACATTTATCAATACCGTATATGGAGTATGAATCTATGGATATAGAAATTATTTATGAACTTCCAACAGCACAAGACTATGTAAACCTTCGCTTACGTTCTGGGATGGGGAATAAGGATTTGAAGAGAAGCCAAACCGCCCTGGAGAATTCTTTATTCACAGCATCTATCTATGATGGTGACATACTAGTTGGGTTCGGCAGAGTGGTTGGTGATGGTGGAATCACCTATGTTGTGAGTGATATTATGGTAGATGAAAAGTACAGGCGCAAAGGTTTCGCAGATCGGATAATGGAAGCAATCGATCAATACTTTGAGAAAAATACACATGAGGATAGTTATATTTGTTTGATAGCAAATCGCCCTGCGGATATGCTTTATAATAAACATAAATTTGAGTATTTATCAGAAGATAAATGTGGAATGTTGAGAAAACAAAACGACAACAGAAATGTTTGATGATTTCCTTGGTAACAATATTAGATACTTTGAAACAAACTTATAGTATGACGTAAAGCAATCTGCTTTTACAAAGGAGTATTCATGATTAATATTAAATGGGGTCGCTATGCAAGAGAATTTGAAGAAATTGAAACGTTATTAGATGAGGTGGAAAAATCAACTCGCCACAAACTCCTACTTAATGTCATAGATACAATAAATGAATATAATGATCATCTTTCCGTATATAACTACACTCAAAAAAAACAGAAAATCATAGATCGAGGTGTTGCCTTTATGCCACTAACGAATTCCAGAGCAATAAAAGCTAGCTGGAGCAAGCTGTTTGCCACTACTGTAAGCTCTGTTGATAAAAAACAAATAGGTTACGAGAGCTATAAATGGCATATTTTTAGCTTTAATAAGGTAAATGCACTCTCAAATACAAAAGCAAGACATACATTTAACAACTGTAAAAAAGAACAGGTCTATGTTTTTTACCAACATAAAGAAGAATCATATTATATTGAAAACCCCTGGTTACTTAAGTCCTCCGATTTTGATTCTGAGGACGATATTTATATTTTTGATATGACGAATAAATGGACCTATGTTCATACTCACGAAATGGATTGTGGTCCATACTTCTATCAAATAAAATAAATTTTAAAAACAGTCTCATTGCATTAATTAATTATATTCTATATTCTGGGGATAAGGAGGTGTTTTATATGGCAAATGAAGATAAGAAAGATTTTAATGCAATGCTAAATGATTGCAAGGATATGCCTAAATTAGAAATCATAACAGATAAGAAAAGTATTGAAAAATATGGCGGCAATAAAATGTATTTTGCACCACCCCTTTATTATGACAGAGTAATGAGAATGGTACCCTTTGGTAAGGTAATAACTGTTGGAGAAATTCGAGAGTATTTTGCAAGACAAAATGACGCTGATTTTACTGAACCAATTACAGCTGGAATATTCGTTTCTATTGCTGCATGGGCTAGTTATCAACGAAAAGAAAATGAAACACCCTATTGGAGAACCCTAAAAGCAAATGGAGAACTGAATTCAAAATATCCAGGCGGTATTGAAGTACAAAAAGAAAAGTTGATCTCAGAAGGTCATTCTATAATTCAAAAAGGTAGAAAAAATATAACCTATTATGTTAAAGATTTCAAGGAGGCACTATTCTCTGACCTATAAATCAAAATCACTTGCCATAAATTAACATATTATTATATAATGATTGAAACTTTTAGCGGAACTACGAAATATTAAAGATGTATTGCGGAGGAAATCTGTTTGCCTAATATTAAATTGATAAAGCCAACAATAAAATATGCAAATGATATTATGCTGTATCGCCAGGAATTTTTAGACTCTAATGAAAGTCTGGCTGGTTGTGGTAATCTGCGGGAATGTTCAACAGCGAAAGAATGGATTGACGGTATCAATTTGATTGAAAACGAAAAGACTTGTCCAAAAGGTAAAGTATGTTCCAATACCTTTCTTGCCATAAGGTTAGAGGATGATAAAATTGTTGGAATAATTGATTTGAGACATCATATCAATCACCCTATCTTAAGTGTTTGGGGTGGACATATTGGTTTTTCAGTTCGCCCTACTGAAAGAAGAAAGGGTTACGCGGCAGAAATGCTTCGACAGAATCTCATTAACTGCAAAGAACTAGGATTAGACAAGGTCCTTGTAACTTGTGATTTTGATAATATTGCCAGTAAAAAAACTATCCTTTCAAATGGCGGGATTTTTGAAAAAGAGGTAATGGTTGATGGTGGTAGAATAGAACGTTATTGGATAATTACATAAGTTTTTGAACTATAATAGGTGTAGTAACGTAGTAAACATAAATACTTACCATCATCTACTATAAATATAGAATTATATTAATTTGTATAAGAGAATATTATGAGGTACTTATGGAACTTTGGGACTTATATGACATCAATCGAACAAAATTAAGCAAAACTATGTTTCGTGGAGAACCATTTGAAAAGGATACCTTTCATTTAGTTGTTCATGTATGCATTTTTAATTCAAAAGGTGAAATGTTAATTCAACAAAGACAACCTTTTAAAGAAGGCTGGTCAAACATGTGGGACATTACCGTAGGCGGAAGTGCTACAAAAGGGGATACAAGCCAAACCGCTGCTGAAAGAGAATTGTTTGAAGAGATTGGCTTAAAGCTAAATTTGCAAAAGCTTCGTCCCCACCTTACCATTAACTTTAAAAATGGGTTCAATGATATTTATTTAGTTGATAAAGATGTCAGTATAAAAGAACTCTCCCTGCAGTATGAAGAAGTTCAGAGTGTTAAGTGGGCTTCCAAAGAAGAGATATTATCAATGATTGATACAGGTGAGTTCATACCATATTTCCCAAGCTTAATAAGTTTATTATTCGAAATGAGAAAGCAATATGGGTGTATTCAGGAAAATTAATATCTATATTAAATATCAATTATCTACATATATAAAATGGAGGTTCGTATGAGAATAGGTGAAGTAGGATTATTATCAAATGATGTTGTTAATCTTGCAAACTTCTATAAGGCTTTCCTGGGAGTTGAAAATGGAAGTAATGATAATGTACATCAAACAATTATTGCAGAAGAAACTATGCTAACTATTTATAATGATAATTCCATTAAGAATAATAACAATCAGAATATGTGTCTTGCTTTCACTGTGACTGACGTTGATGAAGAGTATAATAAGCCCTTAGCTGTAGGTGTGGAAATAATAGAAAAGCCTGCCACACGCCCCTGGGGTGCCAGAAACATGAGTTTCTATGATCCTGACAGAAATATAATCTATTTACGAAGCTTTATGAATTCATAATTCCTTGTTCTAATTTAATTTACATAAGGAGCCTCCATGGATGTTCTTGTAATTTCCCTTATAGTGGGATTATTGTTATTAACTATCGGGATCATATATCTAATTCATATTATTATATTTATGAAACACTCTAAAATTATAAAAGGTAAGATAATAAGAATTAAAGAAGGGTATGTCAATAACATAAAGGGCTACTTTCCTATTATTCAATATGACGACTATAAAGGTAAACTAAGTTCCTACGAGTCCAATACCGGATATCCACGGTCGACATTTAAAGTAAATGATATAATTAGCCTACGGTATTGGAGAGTCAATAAAAAGAATAAAGTTTGTGAAAATAATACATTTGCATTATTTGGCGTCTCTCTTATATGTATTCCCATTGGCTTAATATTTTTCACTATTGGTATATTAGGAGTAAGTGGTATAACTCTTGAAAAGATAATAAAATTTTTTACATAATAATAATTTAATTGCAGATATAGTAAGATGGCAATTTATGAGTCATAGAGGTAGAAAATATGAAAAAGAAACTCCTAATAGGTATTGTAATAATTTTATTACTGGTATTACTCATTCCGATTCCACTCCGCTATAAAGATGGTGGAACTGTTAAATATCGTGCAATTTTATATAGTGTAACTGATTATCATGCAATGGATGCAGAAGGCGGATATGATACCGGTATACAAATCAAGATATTGGGAATTCAAGTTTATGATAATACAACTTTTAATGATTAATTAGTACATAACTCTTTCTGTTTATAAGAATTTGTACCTTTATTTTATATTATCAAAAGCTAAACTAATGATATGTGGAGGTAAGCAACATGTCGAACATAACTATAAGGAACAGCAATCAAAAAGATATCAAGGAACTATCCCAATTTGCTTATAGGATAAACTCAATGATGGAGCACTCTTCTACCTTTTGTTCAAATAAATTGGAAAATATCCAGAGAGATTTAGAAGATAGTATATCTTCTAATACCGCAATTGAGTGCAGACAAGACAATCAATTAATCGGAGTTTTAATTTGCTATGTTGATCAGGAAAAAGACAATGCAGATTGTAGTATACTCCTTGAACCGGGGGTGTCTTATAAGGATATTGTTATAAGATTATTTGAGTTTATGCGTAAACAACTTAGCCCTTCTGTGAAATATACTTTCTTTTTCCCTAAAGCTAACATCGAGTGTAAGGATTTTCTAAATAGTATTGGTGCAAAGCGTGAGGTTAATGAATATAGCCTTTTGCTTAAGCGTGGTGAAGATAAACTTCCCACCCACTTCCTTACAATCACTGATTTAGCGAAAGAAAATTATACACAGTTTATAGAACTGCACGATTGTATCTTTCCTGATGTTTATATATCAGGCAAAGATATTATTAATGATATTGGTAATCGGCATTTTGCTTATACCATAATTGATAATGAGCAAATTGCAGCCTATAGTATTCTAAAATTAAAAAGCGATAAACGTGCCACTGCAGAAATTGTCGCTGTAAGGGAAGGCTTAAGAGGAAAAGGTTATGGCAGAATAATTCTTTCCCATCTCATTAAAACTGCCTTTGAAGCTTATGATATGGATTATGTCGATCTAATTGTAGATTGTGATAACGAAAATGCACTTCACTTATATCTTGATTTAGGATTTAAAATTGAGAATGAAAACTGTTGTTATATCTTTCATTGATTCGTGAGCTACCTATTCAAGTTATATCAGATATAAAATAATATTAAGAATATGCGTAGCTGCCCTATCATTGATTTTACATAGGCAGCCTATATAGAGATAAAGAATAACAGGTTTATCTGCATGATAAACCTGTTATTCTTTATCGCAGAAGAAATACTTTACCAAATGACTATAGATTACTTTTAAATCATGTCCAGGAGTATATATTTTACAAATACGTATATTACAAATGTAGAATTTGACTTATTCCAATGATAAAAGTATAATTTGGTAAAACTGGAAGAAGCAAGCTATAGGAGTAATACTTATATTTAGGAGGACAAAGAATGAGAACCTACCATTTGTATCAGATTGATTCTTTTACAAAAGAAAAATTCCTTGGAAACCCTGCCGGTGTCGTCACAAATGCAGATGGTTTAACTGAAATGGAAATGCAAAAAATAGCAAGGGAGTTAAATAATTCGGAGACAGCTTTTATATTTAATCCTCTTGACGATTCATATGATGTTCATGTTCGATTTTTCACTCCTCAAAAGGAAGTTCCTATTTGTGGACATGCTACCATTGCAGCACATTATGCGCGTGCGGTTGAGAATCAACTTGGCACCACACGGGTATATCATAAGACTGGAGCTGGTATTTTACCTGTGGATATTCTACAACATGGTGATGATTATAAAATTGTCATGACACAGGGTGAAATCTCTTTTGGTAATGCGATTATCGGTGATCCACTCGATATGTTAGTTCACGCACTTGGCTTAAATATGAATGACTTGAGGGAGGATTGTCCCGTATGCATAGCCTCAACAGGACATTCCAAAGTAATGATTGGAATTCAAGACATAGCCCAACTTCATACGTTACATCCTAATATGGAATTACTCACGAAAGTAAGCGAAATCATTGGTTGTAATGGTTTTTATGTATTCACCTTACATCCCGGGGAAGAAATACTGGTTCATGGTAGAATGTTTGCACCCGCAATTGGAATTAACGAAGACCCTGTTACGGGGAATGCGAATGGTCCGCTAGGTGCCTATCTGGTTCATTTCGGATTAACCACATATACTGATAATCATTTATCCTTTACCGCTATGCAAGGTGAGGCGATTCATCGAACTGGTACAATGGAAGTTCAGGTGAAAATTGAGAATAGTGAGCCAACGCAAGTGAAAATAGCAGGAAATGCGGTTATCACCTTTTCAACCAATCTGATATTAGATTAATATCACTTAAACAACTCTTCTATTATAACAATTGACAAAAAGTGGTTCTTCGTTATAATAGTTATATAATGTAAAAAAGGTGGTGTGTGTTTGTTATTAATTCTGTAAGTTGCATTTATTAATTTATTTAAGACAATCGAGCACTTTAGCTCGTTATTGTTGTGTTTAATTATGCCTTACAGAAAATACGTAACTGACACATAGCCATGGTCTATTGCTGGTATAGTATTTTGCTATACCTTTTTTCTTTTCTGTAAGGTAACTATATGCAGTCAGAAAGGGAATGAAAATGAAAAATATAAAATGTAAAAAATATGACCCCGAATTTATAAAAGCGAATATGATGGGACCAAATTCTATGCTGATCCTGGAGAATTTATTAGAGAACATTCCATTAAAAAGTAATATGCGAGTATTAGATCTAGGCTGTGGCAATGGCCTTACCTCAATCTTTCTAGCAAAGGAATATGGGGTACAAGTATTTGCAGTGGATCTGTGGATATCAGCAAGTGACAATTATAAACGCTTTTCTATGATGAATTTAGATGACAAGATTATTCCAATTCATTCAGATGCCACGCAACTGCCCTTTGCAGATGAGTATTTTGATGCTGTAATCAGCGTGGATGCTTACCACTACTTTGGAAATAATGAGACCTATTATGACACCTACCTGTCAAAAGTCTTAAAACAAGATGCTATTATTGCAATCGCTATTCCAGGTATGAAATATGATTTAGACCAAATTCCTGTAGAAATGAAACCTCATTGGAGCGAGGAAGCATTTGACATGTGGAACTCTTGCAGCTGGTGGGAGAAGACAATTTCAAAATCCCGCAACATTCATATTAAAAGCATTCAGGAAATGGACTGTTTTAATGAAGCTTGGCAAGATTGGTTAAGGACGGAAAACAGCTATGCTATTGCTGATCGTCAAATGTTAAAGGCTGATAACAGTCGATATATGAACTTAATTTCTATCATAGCAAATAAAAAATAATTAGCCTTGACTTTTCCGTTGGGGAATAGATTACTTTATAATTAAAAACTTAGAAATGAGGTAAAGAAATGGACACCTTAGTTAAAATAAGAGATGTATCAACAATGTATGACATAACTTTCTGCACTTATAAATCCAAAACATATTCAGAGGAGATAATATATGAACTCAATAATTAAAATAGGTATAATAGGTGACTATGACGGGCGGCCATCTCATATCGCGACAGAAGCTGCACTCAAACATAGTGCTAATATGCTAGAATTAGAACTTGAATACAACTGGTTATCAACCTCCACCTTTGATAGTTCCGTACAGGAATTACATAATTATGATGGATTATGGGGTGCACCCGGCAGTCCTTATAAAAGTATGAATGGTGCCCTCAATGCGATTCAATTTGCCCGGGAAAATAATTATCCCTATCTTGGAACCTGCGGCGGCTTTCAACATGCCGTTATTGAATTTGGCAGAAATGTTCTGCACATTAATGCATTAGAAGATATTAACTTTGATCCCTATGTTCCAAATGATTATATTTCTGCGCTCTCCTGCTCGCTGGTTGGACAAAGCAGGAACATAACAATTGATAAAGACTGGGGATTATATGACATCTATGGATGTACAGAAATAACAGAAAAATATAATTGCAGTTTTGGTCTAAACAAAGATTTTCAGAGCATATTAATGGAGCATGGATTTAAAGTAGTTGGTTTTGACGAAAACGAGGAAGCTCGGATTATGACAATAGAGAAGCATCCATTTTTTATTGCTACCCTCTTCCAACCCCAGCTAAGCTCCACCTTGGAAAACCCTCATCCACTGATTAATGAATATCTACTATCGGTAAACCAGTTTAAATCTTTTAGATAAAATACCTTCTTAATAATTAACTACATATATTATAACTACATATATTCGCAATTTCATTTATATGAGTTATATGGTATCATTAATTTTAACAATTAAAAGTAATTAGAAATGGAGAATGCTTATGCTTGAATTTAAATATGATACTCAATTATTACTTGAAGGCGAGAATCTCTCTGAAGATGCAATAAACGACTATATCACAGCAAACCTTGAGGGTGACTGTTTACTTGCCGTAGGAGATGAAGAACTAATCAAAATACATTTTCATACAAACACACCCTGGAAACTCCTGGAGTATTGTGCTTCCATCGGTGAAATCTATGATATTGTTGTTGAGGACATGGAACGTCAATCAAAAGGGTTACATGGCTAGGAATTTATGTTCTGAAACAATACTTGTTAGTGATATCTTGCTATGCTATTGTAAATATGACAAGACAACATTTTGGAAAAGGAAGTGATTTGACCGATATCGTACTATTGGCTACCAGTAGGAAAATAGACGGAACAGGCTAAATCATAAGTGAACATGGTGACTGTTTCACCGAGAAACAGGCTGTTAAGACAGCCTTTGTTTTTGATGTCATGAATGATTTTGCTCTGTAAAGGTTTGATTTTTAGCTGCAGAGTTTATCTGCAGCTTTTTTTGTGTCTTGTCAAAAATACCAGGAGGATTAGAAATGATTGAAATTAGAGAAATTGTAAACCAGGATATGAAAGCCCAAATAACCCTAGAAATAATGAATGCTCTTCCTGATTGGTTTTCACCGCCTGAAGACATTATTCGTAAATCAGAAATGCATAGGGGTTACCCATTCTTTTCAGCTTTTGATGGAAAGAATGCTGTGGGATTTGTAGCATTGAAGACCCATAATATTTACACTGCTGATATATTTAATATAGGGATACTGAAAGAATATCATAGGCAAGGGATTGGCCATCAATTAGTTGATGCATGTATCTCATATTGTAAAAGAAATTCTTATAAATTCCTAACCGTAAAAACCTTAGATGCCTCCGCTATCTATGAACCCTATAACAGAACCAGATCCTTTTATCAAAAAGAGGGATTTTACCCGTTAGAAGTATTTACAACCATATGGGATGAAGAAAATCCTTGCTTATTTCTACTAAAAGTAATTGAGTATAACTGCTAAAAAACTTAGATACAAAGGAGCAATTTGAGCTCGCATGTAGATTACAAAAGTAATAATTGATTAAATTAATCCTAATTTTTGTATAAATATAGTCATTCTTTATTATTGTAACATCATCTATATTATGCTAAAATATGCCATAATATTGAAAATACAAAGGAGAAGCTATGAAAAGAATTAGTAAAAGTATTTTATCCCTATTAATTTTGGCATTGGTGGTTACGTCTGCTCTGTCTATTCCAAGCACCACTGCCCAGGCAAAAGGTGTAACTGATGATCAATTAAAGAAAGCTATGAAATGTTATCTCAACATTTTAAAAACCAATCCATATAAAGACATGGAAGGTGGTTTTACTGCAAAGACCTTCCGTTTACAGGATCTTGATAAAGATGGTATTCCTGAGTTAATTATTAATGGTGAAGCACCACAGATTTTTTCTTACAATGTTAAGACTGACAAAGCTATGTTTCTTTATAACTCTTGGACATATTGCACCATGTATTATTCCAGTAGTACTAAGACTATATTAAATTATAATTCATGGAATGGGAAAAAAGACTATTTCTTCTACAAAATTAATGATACCCAGACCACAGATGAATATAGTGTATTTGAATCTTTAAAGGATTACTACACCTATACTGACGGAAAATATAGTGAGTATGATACTTATAAGCCTAAAAAAGGCTACTATAAGGGTTATTATAGCAGTGAGGATTCCAAATTAATCACCAAAAAGACCCTTGATGCTGCGATTAAAAAATTAGTTCCTGATAAGTTTGAATTAAAAACTACCATCAAGAACACCAGTGAAAATCAAAAGAAATATCTTGGCAGCCTCAAAACCTTTAAAAAATATGCTGCAAAATAGTTTATAGTTTTTATAAGTAAACAACGTACAAAGAAAAAGTTGTTCCACTTGCCTTGAACTAGAAGAAAACGCAAATCCTAACATATAGGGATTTGCGTTTTTATATTCATGACAAGTGAAACGACTTGTCGTTTCATCTTGTTTACTCAATATTATTTATAAATGTATTGCTTACTTTAAACCAAATATCTCTTCAACGATTGCCAGATTCTCTTCAATGCTTGTCCCACCATCTGTAACAATCGAGGCATAGCCTAACTCTCTTGCACTATTGACTACATCAATAGCAAACAATGCATCTCTGTCCATCCAGTTTTGAAATGCTTGTTTCTTATTACTGCTGCCAGCCAAAACATAAGGTATGTAAGGCCTTTGGGAATACTTTTCAACTTGAAATTCTTTTGTAGGTACAATACATATGTACTCATTTCTCGGCACTCCAATCAAGTTCATTAATTCAGGAAGTAATCCCGCTCCCTCTGCTATAACAGATATTTTATGACTTATTTGTCTTAAATCCTCTAAAACATATTCAAAAATTTCTCTGTAGATTTCAAATTCTTCACTATTTTGAATTGCAGGTGTTCTTAACCATATTTCATCAGTATTCATTGTATAGTAGTTTGAAGAGTATTTTTTCCCTGCCTCACTGGCTCTTTTTGTATACTCCTCTAATTTGTCATCTAACTTGTAATACTTAAATTTATGTTTTTTCTCTATTAATTCAGCTATTGTACTTTTCCCGCTGCAGGGAGAACCTCCGATATAATATATCTTCGCCATACTAACCTCCAAAAATTTTGTAAGGATGTAATATATCCGCAAAGTTCAGTAACAAATCAAATATTCATTCTAGCCTCTCCTGCTCTTTTTATTAATCTATTATAGCATAACAACCAATCATGTACCAGAAACTTCCTTATGATATCTTTTCATATACTTCCCAAGGCTATTAGCTCTCAATTCAATTGATAATTTTTAACTTACACCTTAATAAGTACTATAGGATACTGGAAAATTAAGTTTGTTTATCTCATTTAATATGATATTATGGTAAGAGACGCAAAGTATCGGTAATAGCAAATATAGGTGAATCAAATAACGAAATGAAGAGGTAATTTCATGGGCGAGCTATCACAATTAATAAACATTGGGAAAGAGGTTGAAAGGCAGCTTAATCAAGTAGGCATCTATAGTTATGAGGAACTGAAGGCTATAGGTACAGAACATGCTTGGTTAAAAATACAGGAAATCGATGAATCTGCTTGCATACATCGATTATTAGGAATAGAAGGTGCTATACAGGGAGTAAAGAAATCTCTATTACCTGAGGCCCGTAAAGCTGAATTAAAGCAGTTTTATAATTGGCATAAGAAATAGTAAAACTCGACGTTTGCTCTTCTCGATCAAAGAATTTACTTTCCATAAGATTCAATGTTATCAAGAATTCCATGGTTCATTCTAAAGGATGAGCCTTTTTTATATCTTTTCCTATTTAAAATTATCTAATAAATTTGTAACCATTTTCATAATCGCTTGTCTAACAGATAGTAAGAAAGGGGGGTAGAAAGTGATGGAGTTTAAGGAAGTCTATGATTTGCATGAGAAACAGGTTTATCGATATCTGTTGACCCTGTGTCATGATGAGCATTTGGCGGAGGAGCTTACACAGGAAACATTTTATCGGGCTTATCAGCAGATTAAGAACTTTCAAGGTAAATGCAGTCTGTATACCTGGCTTTGCCAGATTGCTCGTAATGCATTACTCAATTATAGAAAACGAAAGGCAAATCAAAACTTGGAGTTAGATCCTGATGCATGTATTGACGTTGAAAGTATAGAAAACCTGCTAATTCAAAAAGATCAGGCAATACAGATACATAAAGCTTTGCACCAGATGAAAGAACCCTATAAAGAAGTTTTTACACTAAAAGTCTTTGGGGAACTTAAGTACCGTGAAATTGCAGATATCTTTGGTAAAACGGAATCCTGGGCGAAAGTCACCTACTACCGTGCCAAAGAACAGCTTCTTAAGGAAATGGAGGAAAATAAATGAAGATATCCTGTAAAGTTATAGAAGATTTACTACCTCTTTATGTAGAGGATTGCTGCAGTGAAGAAACAAAACAATTAGTAGAGGAACATCTATTAGAGTGTGAAATTTGTAAGCTCAAACAAGCTAAGCTAAGTCAACCCATCTTCTTATCAAAGGATTTAGATGCAGATGAGAAGCTCTATGCGAAACATGCAAAGAAAGCCTTTGGAAAGTTGCAACGAAGACTGATTGCTCCTATGCTTATTTTGATTATGCTATTGGTTCCCATAACCTGGCTGGGGGTAAATGAGGCCAAGGGAGATGGTATCAGCTTTTCCAGTTTGAAATATGCAGTAAAAGGATACGCCTTGCTGCATGAACTTAAGTCTGGCGATTATGAGAAAGCTTTTACCTATCTTGATTTAAAAGCATTATATGACTGGGAAACGGAATACGAGGAACCAAATTTAGATTCAAAGTATCGACAAGTGACCATTGGCGGTGCAGCCTTTTATATTGATATGGAAACGTTCAATAGTGATTACCAACAATATTTAGCATATAATGACGAAGCCTTCTTCTGGAAATCAATCTATCTTAAGAACGAATATATGATTCCTGCTTCAAAAGCTGAATTATATCTGAAGGAGTCCGAGGAGGTTAATTGGCAGGATTTTATGGAGTACAAAGTAAATAATGCACTATATTACATTAATGGCAGATACCGCGATTTTGATGTAGAAAATGTCGGCTCTTCACTCTTCAATATTATGCCTGAAGACTATTATGTACAAGTGAAGCAGCAAATAGAAGCCGAGAACAAGGTGACAAAATCTATCATCCAACGCCTTCTCGATATGGGCTATGAAGGTTATGTGGCAGAGTATCAGCAACAATGGATTGAGAATTTAGAGAAGCTAGAAAAACAAGGAATTACAATTGTCGGATATAAATTGACTATGCTCGATCATGGGGATACCAAATACCAGCTGGATTATAAACTAAAGCTTAATGACAATGGAGATATAAATAACGATTATGGTCTAACCTTTTTTGCAAACAAAAACGGATTTTATCCAAGTGGCGGAAGTATTTCAGGCGCATCTATGGAATCCAAAGAAATACCTATCATAAATGCACTGCATCATACACTAAATAATAATTAAATATTTACTTAATTACTACACCTCTCTAAGTAAGCTCCTATTTAGAAGCCTTGGATATAAAGTCTTACTAATTAATTAATTTTATGTTATTGTATAAGAATGTCATTAAGTTAAGTAAAATAGAACGCTTACATCAATAAAAAAGATGTAAACGTTCTATTTTTATGATTTAAAGTGGTTAATAAAATGCCATATTCTTCCGATATAACTATCAAAGAATAATTTTAGCTGACACGCATTGCACGGGATGTCCGGCAGTATGGTGACTATAGTATATCATAGAGAGGTAAAATAATATGTCCTTATCAATAAGAGTATCTCATGGCGAGCAGAATAATTTAGTTAAGTTAAATACCACAAAGGAAGATCATAAAAGCGAGAATAATGGAAATACAATATTTACTGGAAACCTTGGTCAGAAATTTGGAACAAGCAGTGTTATTCAGCAAAAAAAGCAAGATGCCCAAAAACAGGCGATGAAGCTTATAGGTGATGCTTGGAGCAAAGATCAGAAGGCAGTTTCTAATATCGATGATATGCATCAGCAGAAAACAGATAAGCTTTCTGAGATTCAGGAATCCCTGTTTTACCTTGAGGGTATTCAAAAAAGTAAAAACGATCTTCAAGAAGAATATAGTATAGATCCCGAATCGATGGAACAAAAGGACTTGGAACTATTAGAAAAATATCAGAATTACTTAAATGGTTCTGGTTCTTCAAATTTTACAAAAGAGGAAGTCAAGAGACTTAGCGAATTGCAGTATATGCCCAGAACAGAATATCAGAATAAAGCCCTTGAATTAAATGGCATGGCTGGAGAAATAAATAATAAGATTTATGAAGCAAAACAGAAATATGATGGTCTTTCATGGTCAATTGAAGATGCAATACTACAACAGTCTAAATCTCAGGACATGATTAAGGCAAATAACGCGTCTGATGAAATAATGGAAGCTGCGGGCAAAGAAATTCTTGGTATCCTTGTTGAAGAAGTCAAAGAAAACACCAACGATAAGCTGGAAGAAGAACTGGAAAAAGCCAACGAAGCGGCAGAGAAACAAGAAGAAAAAGAAAAGCAAATTGAAGAGGCAAAAGAAAATCGCGAAGAACAGGAAAAACTTATTAAAAATGATATGGATGCCGAACAGTTAGAGCTGGATATAACCATGCAAAAAAAGACCTCTGATCACATGTCAGAAGCCCAAAAAAAGATACAGACCATTCTAAAAGAAAATAATTTGATAAATGAAGATTTAAAAGGCATTGAAATTGATTTTAACTTCTAGTTGCATCGGCGGATGTGATTATACAATGTAAATGATTTTATTCTTGGGGAAGTGCTTTGTAAGTTCAAATCTTATAAGTTCTTCTCCTTTTTCTCTTATAGCCGGGTTATAGCAATATTTCCCATATCCTCTGCCTGTCATTATATTTTTATCATATAAATCTACAGCATTAGGGAAAGCATCGGTATTAATCATTCTATGAATATAACTGTAGGTCATAAAAATAACTTCAAAAAACAACTCATCCTTGACCTTTTGAGATAATGTATCAGCCAGAATATGAAATAATTCTGTATATAAAACCTCCCAGTTTTCAAGCAGAACGATAGGCGCCACTAATATTCCTACTTTATAGCCAGCTTCTTTTAAGCTATTTAATGCCTTTATTCTGTGTTCCAGAGATGAAGTACCAAATTCAACTTTATTAATAATTTCCTGCGGATTAACACTGATTCTGATTATCGTTCTGCCTTTGTGTTCGAGATCTAATAGGGGACTTACCATATCAAATTTAGAAGGAAGTGTTAAATATCCTTTCTCATTCTTCCCGAATTTCTCTATTGTCCAATCCAGATTACCGGTAATCGTGTTTTCGAGAACCAGGTCACTATTGCTTCCTATTTCAAATGTCAAATCTGTACTACTTTTATTTGAAGTTTTAATCAGTTTGTCCATCATCTGCTCTCTATTTACAAAAATCCGCAGATAGGAACATTTATTATAATTACATACTAAATAACAGTAAAGACACATTGCACTGCAGCCTGAAGATGTATATGGTACTAAAAATTCAGAGGTTTTAGAATTAGGAACATATTTATGAGTCTTTCTGATACCAATCACAATATTCTGTTTCATATTGGCAAACTCACTATTGTGCTTGTTTCTAAGTTCTGGGATATTATTGTGATTTTCTATTCTGACCCATTCAGCTGATTTGTATTTTTCTGCAAGGATTTTTCCAAGTGAATAATTCAATGCTTCTTCTTCGTAATATATAATATTAGGATTTATTTTCATTCGTCCACCTCCCTGCTTTTAGTCTTTCGTTCTTCCATATAAATTATCCCTATTATGAAAATATACTGTTATATCAATGGTTAATTTAAAAGTTGCTGCTCTGCTCTCCACATGGCAGCATATTTTCCATTCTTAAAAAGTAATTCTTCATGTTTTCCTGCTTCATTGACTTTGCCATCTTCAATAACAAGAATTTTATTTGCATTTTTTATAACTGACATGGTATGCGCAATCATAACGACCGTCTTTTTCTTTCGCAGCAGATTTGAGATTGCTTTTTTCACATATAGCTCATTCTCTACATCCAGATTAGCTGTTGCCTCATCCAGTAAAAGAATAGGTGCATCCTTTAGAATAGCTCTTGCAATGGAAATTCTCTGTCTCTCTCCACCGGATAATCTATTTCCGTTTTCGCCTGCCATCGTCTCATACCCATTTGGCATATTCCTGATAAATTCATCACAATTTGCTTCCTTGCACGCCATTTCAACTTCGGCATCCGTTGCCCCCGGCCTTGCATAACGGATATTATTGCGGATGGTTTCATCAAAGAGAAACACCTCCTGATCCACCATTGATATCTTTGATAATACCTGCTCCGCCCCTATATCTTTAATAGAATACCCGCCTATCTTAATATCTCCGCTATCCGGTTCATAATATTTTGATATTAAGTTTAGTATCGTTGATTTACCGGAACCAGAATCTCCTACGATTGCAGTTAGTTTTTGATCTTCTATCTCAAGATTCATATCCGTACAAACAGGCTCTCCTGCCACATAGGAAAACTCCACATGTTCAAAGGAAATATTATGTTGGTCAGGAGCGAATATCTCCTCACTTTTATTTTCCTCAGGTTCTTCCATAACCTTTATAATCTTGTTTTTTGCAATCATTAGATTTTTGTAACTTGTCATGTCAATGAACATCGTTCCTAACAGTTTTACTAAAAATAATGGCAGCAGACAAATTATAATAAATGAAACTGTATTTAATCCTCCGTTCATCCATTGATTACCTGCTACCATCATCTCCAGCGGCAGGCTCACCCAGATTAAAATACTATAAATAACCCCATCCGGAATAATTTTGACCTCGTAAACAAAGCTGATATCACTATAATTCTTCATAGCAGCTGTTATGGATTTATTCTTAATCCCCCCAATACCATAAGCACGAAACGTCTGAATTCCGTTGATATACTCTACTATACTACTGACGTGTTCTGAACATATTGCATTTTTTCTGTTACCATACTTCTTTACTGCCCGAAAAGAGACTGCTATGGCAGGAATAAATAAAAGTACCGTCAACAGTAAAATCAGTGCTGATGGGAGATACAAAGTGGCTACAAAGATTATAATCATCAGGGTTAATGTCATATTTTTGATAAGATCTACTGTTTTATGTGTCAATATCTGCTCATAGCTGTTTACATTTTCAGTTGCGGCATTGATATATTCGCCGATCTGGGATTGTTGAAATCTGGAGATTCCAATCTGCTTAAGTTTATTTCCTAAATACAGGCGAATTTGCTTGGTTATTTGAGCTCCGCCGATTTGCCCCTGAATATAGCCATATCCATAAATGATAAGGCGCAGCAGAAAGATACCTGCCAATATACCCGTCATCCCTATGATTTCTTCCATACTCATCCGGTTTTCCCACAATGCCTCAAAGATATAATACATCAACATAAAATTACTGCCCGATAAAATCCCCTCAAGTACAATGCAAAATACAGCAATATATAATTTTTTGTTCCACCTCATTGGATTACACCTGTTCATAACTGCCGCTCCCTTCCACTTGATAGGTCATTGCTCTTGCTTGTTCATAACTCTCCCAGGCAGATTTATAATATGTACTTTCTCTCAACACTTCTTCCTGTGTTCCGACACAACTCACCGTATGGTTTTCTACTACTGCAATTCGGTCACAGATTTTAAGTGCACTGAAACGATGTGCCACTACGATAACCGTTTTCCCTTGACAGAGATTTTGGATCGCCAGGTCAATTTCCACCTGATTCTCCGGATCAGCTGCTGATGTTGCCTCATCCAGTATTAAAATTGGTGAGTTCTTAAGTATTGCCATAGCGAGAGCAATACTTAAGAACTCACCAATTTTAATACTGGATGAGGCAACATCAGCAGCTGATCCGGAGAATCAGGTGGAAATTGACCTGGC
>JASGEU010000124.1:0-97004 GCA_047606065.1 Mobilitalea sp. | reverse complement strand
CGAGCAAAATGATCTTTTAGCTATGATGACTAAGTTCACTGAAAAAGGATATGGCGTAGTAATTGGCGAATATATGGTTGCTCTCAATGAAGATGGAACTGTAAAAAATAATGCCACCGACTTCTTTAATAATTTCCTTAACAATTGCGATATGTATGGCTATACGCCATTACTTTGGGATTGCAGTACCCTTTATAAAAGAACTGATCTATCTATTTTTGATGAAAATGTAGCTAAACTATTTAAGAACCGTAGTTTTACAGCACAGTCAGCTTTAACTGATGATGTCATCGTTGAAAATGCAAAAGCCTCGATTGAAAAAGCGCTTGCTAATTCGGTTAACTTTCAAGCTGATGCTGATGTACCAGAGGTATCCGCTGATAACTCCATTGCTTGGCTTATGTATAATAGCAACGACTGGGCAATGACTTACAGTGTAGGTGATACTTATGACCCTAACTCTAAAAGTGATGACCTCATTACAACAGACGTAGAAATAACTGGTGCAGGTACCTACACTGTTGGCCTTGATTTTACCAAAACAGCAGCTGGTTTTGGTAACAGCTCCACCTTCTGTGCACTTGGTATTGCAAATGGTGAATTACTATTCCCTGGTTACATCGTTACGATTAAAGAGGTCTTAGTAAATGGTGAGCCATATACTCTCACAGGAGAACCATTTACAACCTCGGATGATAAAAAATGCACCCGTGTTAACCTGATAAATGAATGGGTGAAAGCAATTCCAGAGGAAGCACGTACTGCTGATGGTGATGTTACTGATGTATCTGCCGTTGTATTAGACAAAGCAGCACTTGGTGAGATTAAAACAATTACAGTTACTTTTGATTACGCTCCTGCAGAGTAGTCCCTCTTAATAAGTAAGCAAAATCAACTTACTATCTACCTTCTTACAGGTTATAATATACTCTCTTGAAAATCAGAGCCATATCCGAATTGGATATGGCTCTGATTTTGAATTATCTTTAACAATCTTTTTATTGCTTTAGTCAGGTTGCCCAGAATATATTGTTTATATTATGTTAAATTATATTCATTTATTGTTAATTTATTATTTAATTTTAAATTGTGTGTTTACTCTTGAATTTTTCCATTTATTGTGCAATAATAATACCAGAAGTATAGATGCTATTTAAAGCATATTATCTTATAAATTTTGAAAAAATACATTTAAAAGGAGATAAACATTATGTTTAAACAAGTAGAATTAAATTATAATTTTGATGCACTGGAGCCCCATATTGATGAATTAACCATGGTTACACATTATTCAAAACATCACGCTGCATATACAACTAATTTAAACGCAGCACTTGAAAAATTACCGGAACTAGCTGACTCCTCCATTGAGGATATCTTCACACATCTTTCAGATATTAAAGATGAGTCTCAAAGAAATGCCGTAAAGAATAACGGCGGTGGATTTTATAATCATAACCTATACTTTGATACTCTTACACCTGGTGGAAGCAGCGCACCTTCTGGTGATTTGGCAAAACAAATTGGACACACGTTTGGTGATCTTGCATCTTTAAAAGAAAAATTGACTAGTGCAGCTGTAACAAGATTTGGTTCCGGTTGGGCATGGTTATCTGCTAATAAAAACGGCGAATTAAAAGTTTCCTCCAGCCCTAATCAGGACAACCCCATTATGGAAAGCAATGGTGAATGGTTTCCAATCCTTGGTGTTGACGTATGGGAACATGCCTACTATCTCAAATACAAGAATTTGCGTGCAGATCATGTAAAAGCATTTCTTGATATCATTAACTGGGATGTAGTTGCAAAGTATTATGCTAATGTGAAATAATCTTACAAGATATAGTTTTAAAGAAAATTAACTAAAGGAGTACCCACCACTGTAACAAAGGCGTTATGTGGAGGGTACTCCTTTTTGCTGCAACTCAAATATTTACTCAAGTTGTAATTTAATTTCTTTTATCTCCTGATATTCTATTATAAAGAGTTTGAAAATTAGCGTTGTTGTTCTTCCGTATCTTAACACTTGCTGTTAAGATACGGAAGAAAGTGATGCAAGAGATGATTTCTGCTTCGCGAAGCGAATTTGCATGCAGAAATCATGTGTTACTGTGAACCGAGTGAAAAGTAACACAATTTGCGTTGCTTAGCCTTCGTGAGAATAATAATTATTACCTTATACAAGAAATTGTGCTATCATAAAATTAAAGACTGTTGTAAAAGAAGCTTGGTGAGAAAAAGACGGATAACAACTTCCTAAAATATACTGCTATCTATTTTTTATGTTGTGCTTATATTTTGCTATAATCTATTTAATTCAAACTAAACATGAGGAGAAGAATATGTCAACCACGATTAATCATCCATTTGAGAAGTCTATGAAAATGAATAAATTAACTTTAGGGGTTTGTTACTATCCTGAACACTGGCCAGAAGAACTCTGGGAAAATGACCTGGAACGAATGCTCGAGCTTGGTATTGAAGTGATAAGAATTGCTGAATTTGCCTGGAATAAATTTGAACCTCTGGAAGGAGAATTTACCTTTGAGTTCTTTGACCGTTTTCTGGCTCTTGTGAGTAAAAAGGGAATGAAAGTGATCTTTTGTACTCCTACAGCAACTCCGCCGTCTTGGCTAACCCACAAATACCCTGAAGTTCTTAATGCAAATTTGGATGGTACCTTATACCGTCACGGTATGCGTCGGCATTATACATATAACTCTCCTGTTTATCAGGAATTAACTGCAAGAATCGTGGAAATGCTAGCCTCTCATTATTGCTCCCACCCTGCCATTATCGGCTGGCAGATTGACAATGAACTAAACTGTGAAAAGGATGTATTTTATTCTGATTCCGATCATATTGCCTTTCGCATCTACCTTAAAGAGAAATTTAAAACATTAGAAGAGTTAAATTTATGTATGGGAACAACCTTCTGGAATCAAACCTATACCTCCTGGGAAGAGATTTATCTGACTCGCCCAACTTATCTCAATACAATTAACCCTCACCTGGCTCTGGAAGAAAAGCGTTTTATCTCACATAGCACCATCCATTTTTGTAAAATACAAGCGGATATAATTAAAAGCTATAAACCCGAGCATCAATTTATCACAACAAACGGTATCTTCGGACATGTGGACTCTCATGAGATGACCCATTTGGCACTTGACTTTATCACCTATGATTCTTATCCCAACTTTGCTTTCGATACCTGGACGGAGCCAAAAAAGCCTGGTAATCTCAATGATCGAAGAAGCTCTTGGTCCCTGACCAGAACCAGATCTATCTCTCCCTGCTTTGGTATAATGGAGCAGCAATCCGGCGCCGGTGGCTGGGATTCTCGAATGAAGCAACCAGCACCTAAGCCTGGTCAAATGAGACTATGGACTTTTCAATCCATCGCTCACGGTGCTGACTTCATTAGTTATTTTAGATGGAGAACCTGTTGGATCGGAACAGAAATATATTGGCATGGTATCAATGATTATTCCAACCAACCCAATAGGAGGATTGCAGAATTAAGAACTATCCGAGATGATGTTCAAAGACTTTCAGAAATTGCAGGCACTAAGTATCAGGCAGACATTGCCTTGGTAAAAGATTATGATAATATTTGGGACGGTGAACAGGATAAATGGCATGGCCCACTAGATGAATTTAGTGACAATGGATGGTTCACTGCCGCCCAATTGACTCATACACCATTAGATTTTCTATATTTACAGAACACTCCTGCTACGAAAACCTCACTTGAGGATTTAACTAAATACAAACTCCTCATCTATCCTCATGCAACAATTCTTAGTGAGGAAACCGCTTCCTTATTAAGGGCTTATGTGGAGCAGGGTGGAGTTTTAATCATGGGTTCTCGAACTGGTTATAAAGATCAATATGGCAGATGTCCTATGCAGCCAATGCCGGGTTTTGCCTCCGAGCTCTGCGGCGTAAGAGTAATCGATTACACTCACCTAAGTCCTGGTGACGATGATGAATATGCACTATGGGATGGGGAAGAGCTTGAAGCTCCGGTATTCAATGATATTTTAGAACCACTGGAAGGTGCAAGAGTTCTGGCTGCCTTCAAAGGAAACTACTATGACGGTGAACCAGCTTTGATAGCTAATAACCTCGGTAAGGGAACTGCCTACTATTATGGTGCTGGATTCAGTGTAAAAACCGCTGAAAGTTTCTTGAGTAAGTTAAACTTCGCCACTCCTTTTAAGGAATTAATCGAACTGCCGAGAGAAGCTGAGTTATCTATTAGGAATAGCGATACCCAAGGCTATGCATTTATTCTCAACTATATGCCTCACACTATTGAGATAAATATTAAGAAGCCGATGGTTGACTTAATTACCGGTAAGGAAGTAAGTGGTAAATATGAGCTTGAAAAATATGGAGTAATGATATTAAAAATTCATCCTAAAACTAGGTTTTAGGATGAATTGAAATTGTATCACATTGGTGACATTTGAGATCCTGCTCTCATTAGCTTTCCAAGGCTTGCTTTAAATCTGCTATTAAATCCTCAGCGTCCTCAATTCCAACCGATATTCGTAAGGTATCCTCATACACCCCTGCCTTCTCTCTTTGTTTGGCATCCTGCCCAAAATGAGTGGAGGTAGCGGAATGTACGATCAAAGATTTTGCATCACCCACATTAACCATATAATCAAATACTCTTACTTTTTCAAGAACTCTTTTAGCCGCCTCAAGACCGCCTTTTAAGCGTATCGATAGAATTGCGCCTGGTCCTTTAGGAAAGTATTTCTTAGCTAATTGATAATATGAGCTGCTTGGCAGTCCCGGATAGTTCACTTCAAGAACCTGGGGATGCGTACTTAAGAACTCTGCAACCTTCTGTGCATTCTGTGTGTGACGATCCATACGAAGTGACAGGGTCTCCATTCCTTGTAATAAATAAAAGGCTGTGGTGGGGGAAAGATGTGATCCAAGATCAGTTAAATAACGAATTCTTAGTCTTTTGGTAAATATCGATCTGTTTAACTCTTCCTCCCCTATGGAATTCTTATATTCCTCATAAAATTCTTCAAACTGCGGGAACTTTCCGTTTAACCAATTAAATCCACCCTTTTCTACTACTAAGCCAACGATAATGGTACCATGTCCGGACAGATATTTTGTTGCCGAATAACAGATGATATCTGCGCCGTAGTCAAAAGCATTTAACAGGTATGGGGTTGCAAAGGTATTATCGATAATAAGATGTATACCGTTCTCATGAGCCAGATTAGCAATTGCTTCAATATCCACAATATTCATTCCGGGATTGCCAAGACTTTCAATATAGATCGCCTTAGTCTTCTCATTGATTACCTTCTTATAGGATTCTATATCATTTTCATCTTCCACAAAACGCCCTTGAATACCGTATTCCGGTAGTATTTTATTCAATAAAGTGGTACTTCCTCCATATAAAGTCTGAACAGCAACAATTTCATCTCCTGCTCTTGCAATATTTAAAAAGGTATTTGAGATTGCTGCCATACCGGAACTTAAAGACAATGCTGCACTGCCACCCTCTAAGGATGCAATTCTCTTTTCAAGAACATCATTTGTAGGATTTGAAAATCTTACATAAGAATGTCCTTCCTCGGAATATTCAAACAACCGTGTACATCGATCAAAATCTCCCAACTCAAACGCTGCTGTCTGATAGATCGGAACTGCTTTCGAGCGGTAATGCTCCGCTGGATTGTAGCCTGCATGTAACTGTCTGGTTGAAAAACCAAGTGAATTGTCTTTAAATGCTTCATAGCTCATTCTGATATCCTACCTTTTTATATAGTATTTTTTCAAGTAATCGCAATAAAATATCCGCTATCCAGGCAATACCTGCACAGAAAATTGTTCCCCAGATTATCTTATTTGAGTTCATGGTTCTAAGCCCGTCGAATAGAATTCTTCCTAAGCCGCCTGCATGGATAGTGGCTGCAATGGTGGCAATTCCAATGGTCGAGATAATTGCAAGATGAATTCCTGCCATAATTACCGGCAAGGCAAGTGGTATCTGTACTTTAATTAATCTCTGCCACTCGCTCATTCCCATTCCCTTTGCCACCTCCAGGACTGCAGGATCAACGCCTCGTAACCCTGCAATATTATTGCGAAGCAGTAAAAACTGATTATACAGCACCAATACAAAGATAGCCGTATTGGGGCCGATACCCATAACTGGAATAAGCAGAGAGAACAGCGCTAAACTGGGGATCGAATACACCACACCAAATATTTGTATTATGATATTAGATAAGAATTGTGATCTTACAATAATCAGTGTAATCACAAAAGCCAGAACAACAGATATAAGCAGTGTTGTGCCTACCAGTTTTAAATGTTCAAATAATGCAGTAAATAATTTATCATGATACTTGGAAAAGTAGGTAAGCATTATATCCCCCCTCCATCCGTATCAAAATATTGCTTACTGGCAGAGCGTATCAATGTTTGAACAAATTCATCTGCAGGATTATTAATAATCTCAGAAGGTGCTGCAAATTGCTTTACATGTCCGCTATCCATAATTAGAACTCGTGTGCCAAGTTTAAAGGCTTCATTAATATCATGTGTTACAAATAAAAATGTCTTTTTAGAAGCTTCATGGATTCGTTTTAATTCATCCTGAAGCTTCTCCCTATTGATTGCGTCAATAGCTCCAAAGGGTTCATCGAGTAACATTAAAGACGGGTCTGCTGCCAAGGCCCTGGCGAGACCGATTCTCTGCTGCTGTCCACCGGATAACTGTGCAGGATATCTATCCTTAAACTCCTTGTAATCCAGGTTAACTAGCTCAAACAGTTCTTCCACTCTAGTACGGATTCTTGTCTTATCCCACCCTAGTATCTTTGGAACGGTAGCAATATTATTATAAATTGTCATATGAGGAAATAAGCCTACCTGCTGAATTACATAGCCAATGCTTCTTCTAAGCTTAACCGGGTCCATCTCTTTAATGTCCTGACCAAATAATTTGATCTCACCGCTATCAGGCTCATAAATTCTATTTACCATTTTTAATAAAGTTGTTTTCCCGCAGCCCGAGGTTCCAAGTATGGTAATTAACTCTCCCTCCTCGATACTTATATTAATGTTATCGAGTGCTTTATAATTGGATTTTGGGAAATGTTTATTAATATTAATAAATTCAGCAGCTATACTCATACAAATAACCATGCCTTTCTCATTGTCTGCAAAATTAAAGCCGCGGCTCCATTATTTGCAGAGTGAATTTTCTAAAATTCACTTTCATTTCATACCTATGATCAAATTAATGTTTTGACCAATTGTAATGCGCCTACCGGGCATACTCGGACACAGATTCCACAGCCAACACATTTGTGCTGATCGGCACGTACAACACCGTCCTTTTCAAACACCTTAAAATGACAGGTTCTCACGCATTTGCCACAGGAAATGCACTTATTATAATCCAACTCTATCACATGATCAGTTTTTGGCCAAAAGCCTGCACTATCACGCCTTTTTTGTGCTCTGAACAAATAACAGCAGTCATCACAACAATTACAGATTCCATTGGGATTAACGGTATGCATTAAGCCCGTCTTATCAGCCAAAGTAACGATTTCCTTCGCTTTTTCCTTTGTAATCTCTTCGGATAATCCCCGATGTACAAAGGAGTTGATACCATTTCTGTAGGTAATACAGGTTTTTGTCGGCATACCACAATCACCGCTTAAGCTTCTGCAATCACAATAAT
Organism: Mobilitalea sp.; assembly: GCA_047606065.1. Taxonomy (GTDB): domain Bacteria; phylum Bacillota; class Clostridia; order Lachnospirales; family Lachnospiraceae; genus Mobilitalea. The sequence continues at coordinate 89,263 of JASGEU010000124.1, read as the reverse complement.
TAAGATATACCGACCGCTCCTGTTTATCTATAAAGGATAATACTTCTTCCAGTGGAAGAATCTCATCCTGTGTAGGCCGAACATTAGGCTCTTGCTCCAGTCCGTTATAATATTCTTCAAAGTACCATTCATCCAGGGCTTTTCTTTCTTCTTTAGTAAAACTTCGATATGTATCCGTTTCTGAAATTGAGAATATATCAAGTCTTCCATAGAAATCCGATATTTTATAAGTCTCATTGGTTTCATCTACAATTGATATTATTCCTCTTTTGTAGCAGCTTGTAATGAAAGGATTCGCTTCCTCCACTCCCAGTTCTTCCACGTCTCTTTTTGAAAATACTTCTTTCTTAATAGCTGCTACAAAATCAATTTCCTTCTGCGTAAACATCCGGTTAATTACGGGATATGCAACCTCCGGCACCTGGAACTTTTGAACAAATGACTGGTTTACCATTTATGTCAGCCTCCATAGATTACTTAATTGAGTCGTAAAACTCCTTTGCAACTTCCTCATACTCCTCTTTATCTACATCTACCTTGGCATTTAAAGAAGTGATTGTCTTTGTATCAATTTTCGCATTAATGGCATTCAGAATATCGGCAATTTCCGGATTAGCATCTAACACGGATTTACTAACAACTGGAGCAATATTATAGGGAGGCCATACATACTTATCATCCTCTAATAATGTAAAGGTTGTATCAACCAATTGCCCCTCTGTAGTATAAGCAACCGCTACATCTGCTTCATCATTTTTTAATACCTCATATTTCAAACCATTATCATACACATTAGAGGACTTCCAATTAAATTCGCCATAGGTTGCTGTTAATGCCGGAATTCCATCGTCTCTGGTATCGAATTCACCCTGGGAGGCGAATCTCAATTTATCCGCATTCTTCTGTAAATCAGAGATTGTTTTAATTCCATATTCGTCAGATGCCTTTGTGGATATTACAAGTCCTTGACCGTCATTTGCTTGAGCATAATCCAGCCAAACCAGATTAAATTGTGTCTCATATTCAGCCTTTACGGTATCATATACCTTCTGTGGATCGGTCTCCAAAGGAAGTTTCAGAATGGAAAGTAATCCGGTACCTGTATATTCTGGGTACAGGTCAATATCACCGCTTACTAGTGTTGTATGTACTACGGAGCTTGCAAGATTAAACACTCGCTCAACCTCAAAGCCCTTATCTTCAAGTGCAAGCGCATATAATTCAGCAAGAATTAGATTTTCTGTAAAGTCCTTTGACCCAATTCTAATTACTGTATCCTTTGATGGGGTAGTATCGGCAGTACCTGTTTTGTCAGTGTCCTTATCCGCTGTATCTGATTTATTTGAACAAGCGATAAAGGATGTCAAAACTAAAACAAATACCAGTGCAAGCGATAACTTTTTAAGAATATTTTTTTTCATAAAGTAGTCCTCCTTGGCCTAATCAGGCTAATTATTTATGTTACATCTTTCATTAACTTACTTTTTTATATCTTGTAATTCTACGGTCCAGCATATTGAGTAAGAAACCAGCGGAAAGTGAGAGTAAGCCTACGGAGCCGCCCCCTATAATTAACAAATCCGTCCTCATTAATCCCAGTCCTGTAAAGATAAGGCTCCCAAGTCCCCCTGCACCTATATAGGCGGCTAAGGTAGCACTGGCAATTACTTCAACAACTGCTGTTTTAATTCCAGCAAATATCAGCGGAAATGCTAATGGAAATTTTACTGTGAAAAAGGTTCTCCATTTTCCCATCCCCATTGCAAATGCAGTTTCAAGCACCGGTGCCGGTAAGGTTTTAAAAGCCAGCGTAGTATTAATCAAAATAGGCGGTATTGCAAGAACTGCTAATGCTGTTACAGCAGGCTTCATTCCCGTTCCCATAATTGGTATGCAAAGTATTAATATTGCCAGACTGGGTATTACTCTTAGGGTTCCGAATATGCTTTTAAACAGCTTAGTCAAACTACTACATCGTGTACTGAAAATACCAAGTGGAATTGCTATAATCATTGCAAAGATAATAGAAATCAAGCTTATATCAATATGCTGCCAAACCAGCTTTAAGATATTTCTCCAATTAATTGTTATGTAATCTAATATCTCTTGCATATAGCACCTCCTTATTACATACTTGTTTTATATGTATACTATGTTCAAAGACATAGTAATTCAATCAGATTGAAAAGTCAATGATAATTACATTTTTATTTAAAATATTTGTAACCGTTCAGCCATGCAACTTTTTGACACAACAGGAAGAAAGCTTGCTTCAGAATGCATATTATATCAAGACCTGTAAGGCTCTCTGCATTTTATATCCATTTACAGGAATTATTACATTTTTCTAATTTTAAATCAAGTAATATTACCATTATTTAGTAATTATAATTAGTAACTTATTGACACTTACTACGTTTAATGATATATTACAGTAAACGTAGTAATTAGGAGTGATTTCTATTAGAGAATATATAAAAGGTGGTGCACTTACTGAAACAACCTTCCTGGTATTGTTATCTGTGTATCAGCCAAACCACGGTTATGGTATTATGCAGTTTATTGAAAAAGAAACAAAAGGGCGTGTTCGGTTAGGTGCTGGTACTTTATATGGTGCAATTAATACCTTAGTTAAGAAAAAATGGATTATTCCTGCTGATAATGAAGCTGACAGTAAGAAGAATCAATATGTAATAACCGGTATTGGGAAAGAGAAAGTAACGGAAGAATTAAAACGTCTCGGTGAAGTTATGAATCTAGCCTCAACTATAATAGAGAAAGGATTGTAAATGAATGAGTAAGATTGTATTCCGATATTTTTTTGATTTTTTGGATGGACAGATGCAATGGTTAAACCGTATGGCAGAACAGGGTTATCGTTTAAAGAAATGCGGCAGATTAATCTATATCTTTGATGTATGCAGTCCTGGAGAGTATGAATATACGGTTGAATATGTTGGCGATAAGGGTTATGCCGAAGCGAAGAAATACCGTCAGTTTCTTGAAGATATGAGTTTTCGTACTTTTACAAAAAACATAAACATTAATTATTCATATGGAAAGATAAAATGGCGGCCTTATGCAAAGGGTTTGGGTCAAATTAGTACCTCTCCCGGCGGTTATAACAAAGAGCTCTTAATATTGGAAAAACGGAAAGACGGAACTCCTTTTAATCTACACACAGATTTACACGATAAACTGAATCTTTATAGAACTGTAAAACGAGCTTATGCCTGGGCAGTTTTTATTATTCTCGGATTAATAGCTATGACCTTCTTTCCAAACATATCTTCCATATCCGCAGCTATGATGTGGCTGGCTAGAACATTTATGCTAACGATAGCTATTCTATTTGCTATCCCTGCCGTTAAATATTCCTCTCTGATCATTCAATTAAAGAGGGAAAATAGAATTTATGAATAAGCAATGTCTCCATCAACGATACAAAACAAGAGTAATGGAATATTAATTTATCAATAATAGAAAAGCCGCAGGACTTCAAAATCCTGCGGCTTTTTAGGTAATAAGAACACATAAAATATCTTCTTACTAAACATTCGATAATTTTATTATATATTGTATCATGTTCTACAATTATTTAGCTCTGTTTTTCTTTACAGCTATGTAACCTGCACCTGATAATCCAGCAAGACCCATATATAAATGCATGAAGTCAGCAACACCGGTTTTAGGAACATCAGTCTCAGCTGCTTCTGCAGTCTCTTCTGTTGCAGTGTCAACAGCAGTTGTATCTTCAACAACAGCTTCCTCTGTAACTTCTGCAACAGCATAGCCTTCCGGAGCTTCATAAACTACTTCAGCATTGTCAGCTGTAACAGTAATCCAAACTTCTTTTGCTTCAACAGGAAGATTGAGTGTTTGCTTTCCAGCACCATTGTCATTGATGATAACACAATTAGCCCAGGTAGGAATGGAATAAGAGAACCAGCCATCTTTGCCTTCCTCTGCTACTAACTGTTGTCCTGGCCATGCCTCAAATACATTTACTAAATCAGGATCTGACCATGCCCATATAGCTGGTGTTCCCCAATCACTTGTAACATTTGCATGTACGGTAAATGTTTCTTCTGCAAATGCAGGAACGCTTAATACAAAGCTCATCACCATTGCTAATACTACTACCCCAACTAATTTCTTTTTCATTTTACTCATACCTTTTCTCCTTTCAAAATTGAACATATTCATCCACATATATTCCAAAATGGATTGTATAGAGATTTAAATATACTTAATCGATTAATTACATGATTTATCCTTTATAACAAGTAATTATATATTTTATTTCAATAAATATGTTAATCGATTAACTATAATTATATACTATTTTATTCCATTGTCAAGAACATGATCTTTAGTTTTATAATAAGTTATTAAAGTAACTAACTTAATGTAGATTTTTTACCAGATTTTAGTTATAATGTTAATTATCAAATATTAAAAAATGAATATAATTAATTTTAGTATTTCTTAGTTAGTTGAGCGGATAAATGTATTCAAATGGTGTCCTAATTATCTAGTAGCATTTATATTTGAGAGGTATGATATGAAAAAAAATAGTATTATATATTTATTTGGAAATATAATTCCTGTGCTAATTAGCATAATAATATATTTAACATTGCCAAACACGAAACTTTATAATTTTTGGATTGGGTATGACGCGTTTATTGTTCCTGTCTATTTGTTGTTATTTAATTTCCTTTTTTCTGTTAAAGAGTTTTACATATGGAAAATAGTAATTATTTTTGTAATTGAAATAATATGTATCATCATCCATATGTCTTATTTTAGTTTTAATTTGAGTGCAACTTCTTTTGTTGTTTGGGTTTTTTTGATGATAACTGCTTTAGTAGTTATAGGAATTGGTAGTATTATTCTTTTTATCGTTTCAAAAAAACGAGCATTTATCACTACATATTAATGTGATTTATAAATTAACTAAGTAAAAAAGCTTAAATAGTAATAATCTTAAATAACCTTATAAAGAAATATTATAATAAGTACAAATACAAATAATCTTAAAAATACCTATAAATAAATCCACCAAGGATTAGTTTATAGGTATTTTTTAATTATAATTAATTTAAACTTTGTCATAACTTCAATTATTAATTGACTTTAATTAATAGCTGAATCATAAATTACATGACAATGCAAGTGTTTCATCTGTTGGAATGCTCCTAAGTACATTTCTACTTTACATGCACCCTTTAAATTAATGACTTCTTGTGATGCAATTCTAATAACTGATAATAATTCTAATTTAAGTTCATCATCTTCGACATTTAAATCGAAAATAGTTGGAATATGACGTTTTGTTATTACAATAATATGCACTTCAGCAAATGGCATAGCTGAATAAAAAGCAATCACATTATCTGACTCATAAATAACTTTAAGTTGGTCACGTTGTGCAGGTAAACTATTTGCCAGTTTACAAAATTCACATTCAAGTTCATGCATATTATTACCCCTGTTAAATGAGACTTCAATATAATTTATAATCATAATATAAATTGTTGTAGATTATTCTTCTTAAGAATCGTATTCATATATAGCCAAATTGTCTTTTATTATGTTAATGCATCACTATATTTAATTATATCTCTCTACTAACTTATTAATTTTCTCTTCTGCATAAGCTTCCAGTTCTTTGTTACAAGTTACACTGATCTTTTGCAGAATGTGGTTAACATAAAATCCAATTCCAAACAGTTGATTTAGCTCCTCATACTCTCCACGAACATCTTTAAACTCCTTGAATAACTCTTCTGCATCCATAGGTTGATAGATTACATAACAGAAATGATTGTAGGTGTTAACTATTTCTTCGATCTTTTTAAATTCTCCTTCCGATATCCTTATACCTATTTGATAAGTATTCACTTTATCCGATTTTTTAATGGCAAATCCAAATACCAGCATATCATTGTTCTTTTTTATTACAATTTCCTCATACTGTGCTTCGTTCTTATCCAGTATGATTTTGATCTGTTCAACGACAGCATCAACATTAATTTTTTCCTCGCTATAAAACATATTTGTATTGACTAACACAAATATATCTTTATTCAAGTTGAACTCTTGAATAAAAGCTGAAATAAAGTCATTCTCTTTTTTTAATTTACTGTAATCTATATAAATGGCTACCTTATCCTGATTAACTACTTTTTTTACATCCAACTTTTTTCTATTAAATACTCCCATGAAGTACCTTCCTCTCAATATTGTATCGGACTACCTAATATGTATTGTATACATTTCGTGTAATTATATCAAGGCTGATTAAACTGAATGAGTATTATTTAATCTATTGTAATCAATAATTATATCGATTTAACAAACAGACTTTCTAATAAACTCAAAGAGTACTGCCCCTTGGATAAGGATGGCAGTACTCTTTTATCATCTTTACAATATATTATTGTAATTATTATTTGGATTTCGATTTTGAATATACGTCAAAGGCAACTGCAGATAGCAATACAAAGCCTTTAATGGTCTGCTGCCAGTCAATACTGATACCCATAATTGACATACCATTGTTTAAGACACCCATTAGCAAACCACCAACCATCGCTCCGACAATTGTTCCAACACCACCGGAGGTAGAAGCACCACCGATAAAGCAGGCAGCAATTGCATCAAGTTCAAAGTTCACACCAGCTTTCGGTGTCGCAGAATTAAGTCTTCCGGTGAAGATAATACCTGCAAGTGCAGCCATAACACCCATATTGGCATATACCCAGAACATTACCTTCTTCGTATTTACGCCAGACAATTGAGCTGCTTTTGCATTACCGCCAAAGGCATAGATATGTCTTCCCGGAATTGTCTTCATTGTTACAAAAGAATAAATTAATACCAGGACAATAACAATAACCAAAACCATAGGAATACCTTTATAGGAAGCTAGTGAATATGTAAATGCATTAATCACTACCACAATACCAATTACCTGAGGAACAAATACGGCATACGGGCTTACTTCAAACCCGTATTTCTTCTTATTTTTTCTACTGCTCAATTCTTTGATTATATAAAGAATAGACGCTACAATACCCAATAAAATAGCTAATAGATTATGCCCGCCTACATTGCCCATACTGGGAAGAAATCCCGAAGCTAAAAAGGTATAACCAGCCGGCAATGGCGCTAAGCTTGTACCCTGAAGCACAACCAGGGTTAGACCTCTAAAGATCAACATACCTGCCAGTGTAGCTATGAAAGCAGGAACTCCTACATAAGCAATCCAAAAACCTTGCCAGCATCCAATTAAAAGACCCAGTAACAGTGATACAATAATCGTAGGAAGCACTGGTATATGCATTTTTAGCATCATAATTGCTGAAATAGCACCAACAAATCCTGCAACCGATCCAACAGACAGGTCTACATTACCACCAGTCAAAATACATAAGAGCATACCAATAGCCAGAATCAAAATATATGCATTTTGTGAAATTAAGTTTGATACATTCAACGGTTTTAGTAATACACCGTTGGTCGTAACCTGAAATAGTACTATAACAATTACCAATGCAATAACCATTACATATTGGCGAATATTCCCCTTTAACAAGGTACCTACCTTATTATTCATGATTTACCTCCTGATGACTTTGCATTATACAATTCATTATGTTAACCTGCGAAGCTTCTTCAGCATTTAACTCCCCAACAATTCTTCCTTCATTCATGACATAAACTCTGTCACTCATCCCCAAGATTTCCGGTAACTCTGATGATATTAATATGATTGTTTTTCCATTGGCGGTTAATTCATTGATTACGGAATAAATTTCATATTTCGCACCAACATCAATCCCTCGTGTGGGTTCATCCAAAATCAATACATCAGGGTCCGAGAAAATCCACTTGCTGAATACCACCTTCTGTTGATTTCCACCAGATAAGTTACCTGTCTTTTGAAGAATACTGGAAGATTTTATTCTTAGTTTTGCTCTGAAATCCTCCGCAACCTTGATTTCTTCATTTTCGTCAATCACAATACCCTTACTGATTTTTTTAAATGCAGTTAAGCTTATATTACGTTTAATACTATCAATTAATACAAGTCCGGCACTCTTTCTATCCTCAGTTGTATAAGCTATTCCATGCTTAATCGCATCACTTACATTCCTAATATGTATTTCCTTACCGTCTTTAAAAATCTTTCCTTCTATTTTCTTTCCAAAGGATCTTCCAAAGATGCTCATGGCAAACTCTGTTCGTCCTGCACCCATTAATCCGGCAAGACCCACGACTTCACCTTTTCTGGTATTAATACTTATATCTTTCAGAACCAGTTTAGATTCATCCTTCGAATCATAGGCACTCCAATTTTTCACTTCAAAGCATATTTCACCAATTGCATGCTTCCTTTTAGGAAAGCGATCCACGAGATCTCGTCCAACCATTCCTCTGATAATTCTTCCTTCGGTAATCTCATCGACTCCCTTAACAATGGTTTCAATCGTTTTACCATCACGAATAACCGTAATCTCGTCTGCTACCCTGGTAACTTCATTTAATTTGTGAGATATAATGATACTTGTTATTCCAACTTCCCTTAGTTCTAATAGTAAATCCAGCAAATGCTTAGAATCATCGTCATTCAAAGCTGCTGTAGGTTCATCAAGTATTAATATCTTGACATCTTTGGCTAATGCTTTGATGATCTCAACGAGCTGCTGCTTGCCCATACCAATATCTTGAATTCTTGTATCAATATGTTCATGCAGACCTACCTTTTTCATCATCTCAAGAGTTTTTGTCCGTGTTTTATCCCAATTGATGACAGAACCAAAATCTGTTTGTTCATTACAGAGAAAAACATTTTCTGCAATTGAAAGCTGGGGAATAAGTGCCAGTTCCTGGTGAATGATAGCAACTCCCTTTGCTTCGCTATCTTTGATGTTCTTAAATGAACATATCTGCCCATCAATAACGATATCTCCTTCATAGGTTCCATGCGGATAAACACCACTTAAGACATTCATTAAGGTAGATTTTCCTGCTCCATTTTCACCAACAAGTGCATGGATTTGGCGAGGCTTTACCTTCAAGTTAACGTTATCAAGAGCTTTGACGCCAGGAAACGTTTTTGTAATGTTCTTCATTTCCAATGCATATTGTTCCATATTTTCACTCCTTTAGCATCAGCGCTACAATTTGATTTATGACGTCTTATAAATACTTGATACCAAAATATCGGTTAGCTTTGTTCTACTAACCGACATTTTGGCAGTTGAGTCAAATCTGTATTATTGGATGTCTTCTGGCTTCAGGTATCCAGAATCCATAACTAATTCCTGATAATTATCTGCGGTTACGATAAATGGCTCTAAAAGATAGGAAGGAACGATCTTCACATTGTTGTCATAGGTCTCGGTATCATTAATTTCTGGTTCAGTTCCGGAAAGAACCGCATCTACCATGCCTGCTGCTACTTTTGCAAGTTCACGTGTATCTTTCAAAATTGTGGAGTATTGATCGCCTGATATAATTAATTTAATGGAAGCTGCTTCTGCATCCTGACCAGTTACTACTGGTGTATCTGCTCCGGTTAAGCCAAATGCTGTTAAAGAGGATAAGATACCTCTGGAAATGCCATCATATGGGGATAATACACCACTTAATTTCTTGCCATCGGTATAGTTTGCAGCCAGAATCGCATCCATACGAGCCTGTGCAACTGCTCCGTCCCATCTTAAAGTACCAACTTCATCCTGTGTTAACTGACCGGAAGGAACAACTACGGTACCATCATCAATAAGTGGCTGTAATACGTCCATAGCACCCTGGAAGAAATAGAAGGAGTTTGTATCATCAGGGGAACCTGCAAATAACTCAATGTTATAAGGTCCTTCGCCCTTTAACTTCTTAATACCTTCTATAAGTGATTCTGCCTGCTGCTGACCAACACGCCTGTTATCGAAAGTTGCATAGTAGGAAACTGCATCAGTGTTAACAAGTAAACGGTCATAAGAGATGATCTTAACACCACCATCTGCTGCTGAATCAAGTGTATCAGAAAGAGTTGAACCATCGATAGCTGCGATAACTAAAACCTTTGCACCTTTAGTAATCATATTTTCAATTTGAGATTTCTGTGTTGGAATATCATCCTCTGCATATTGAAGATCAACGGTATAACCTTTTCCCTCAAGAATCTCTTTCATTGCTGCACCATCTTTAATCCAACGTTCACTGGATTTTGTTGGCATTGAAATACCTATGTATTGACCATCACCGGCTTCCTCTGCTGGTGTGTCCTTTGCAGGCTCGGTAACCTCTGCTTTTGGTGTATCAGTAGGTGTATCTTTTGCTGGTTCCTTTGTGTTATTTGCAGAACCGCATGCTGTTAACAAGGATACTGTCATAGCGAGAAGCATTAACAAAGATAAAATTTTTCTAAGACCCAATACGTTTTTTTTCATAAAATCCTCCCATAAAATATAGTATTTTTTGTAGATATATGCTAAACTGTTGTTCTACCACAGTTAACACCGAAGCAATAAGTAAATCTTTACAATATGATTTCTTGTTTTTATTTTCGTTTATGTTCGTTTTGCGTTTCGTTTGTGTTTGTATATTTGAATAGTATCATCACCATTAATAAATGTCAACAATAAATTTGATATATTTATAATTTTATTATGCATCTTTGACATATATCTTAATGACATCTATTAAATAATCTTTACAAAAAACAATAAAACAACTCCCTGTATAGTTTCCTTTGTATAAATTTTTTAAATATATTAAGGATTATCATATAGTCTTTTAAAGAAATACATGGTAATATATTAATAATGATTTAGCCGTCAGTTATTGTATTTTCATGGGATTCGTGTATTATAACTTTAGGAATTCAAAATTTACAAAATCACTAAACTTCTGACTATAGGAAAAGATGGGATGCGAATATGTTTGCAATCGAAAGAATTCGAATAATAAAGAACATTTTAATAAAAGATCACAAAGCCTCTGTAACAAAGTTAAGCGAAATGCTTGATGTTACAGAGGTTACCATCCGCCGGGATCTGGAGAAGCTTGAGAATGAAGGATTTTTAAAACGTACCCATGGTGGTGCCGTTCTTTATGATTATGTTGAGGATACCATTTGGGAAAACACCGAAGAAATCAAAGATATTCAATCCTATCAGGAAATCGCTGATACTGCCCTTTATCTGGTAAATGACGGTGATGCTGTCATGCTTACCAATGGAACTGTTAATACCTTCATTGCTAAGGCTCTTACCTCACACAGTAATCTGACGGTTGTAACCAACGATATGCTGATTGCCTCTGCCTTTGCACATTCACCCACAAATAATTTGATTTTATTAGGTGGAGATCTTGATGAGAATGCTCTCTATGGTCAAATGACAATCGATAATTTAAGAAACTTTTCTTTTGATCATATTTTTATAGAAATAGACGGCCTTAGTGAAACAGTAGGTATGACAGTATCCAGCACAAAAAAAGCCACTCTGATACAGCAGGCAATAAAACTGGCCGACTCTGTCACTGTAGTTTGTCCCTCTAATTATTTTGGTACGAAATCACTTTACCGTGTTGGAAATTTAAATATTGCTCACCGGATACTGACTGACTCAAAACTTGAAGATAAGTATAAAAATTATATCTACAGTAACAATGTCCCGCTATTTACATCTATTGATGTATATGAAAACTAACCAGTTTCAGGAGGTTTCCTTTGAATAGTCCATTGCTTGAGTTAAAAAATATTAATTTAGCAGTATCTAATTTCAAGATTCGCGATGTCAATATCACCTTATTTCCCGGGGAAGTCCATATGATTATGGGGGAGAATGGTTCTGGAAAAAGTAAATTGATGGAGTTAATTAGTGGAATGATTCAGCCCGATTCTGGAGAAATTTACTTTGACGGGCAGTTAGTAAAACCCAAAAAGCCCTTCCTTTATTCCGCCAACGAGCTAATTTTCATTCAGCAATACTCAACCCTTATAGAAGATTTAAGCGTTGCGGAAAATCTATTCTTTCACAAGCTTCCTTACAAGAACAAATTATTACATTCCATAGATTACGAAAAATTGAACAAACAGTTTTTAGATTTAATCAACGAATTAAATCTGCCCATCAAAACCGAGGATACCGTCAGAAACCTGGGGTTGGCCCAAAGGCAGATGATTGAGTTCTGTAAAGCCTATATCTCCGATGCAAAAGTTGTAATTCTGGACGAGCCCTCTGCTGCGCTAACTCCAAGTGAACGTGAGCTTCTCTATCATATTGTTAACAGTATTAAGGAAAGAGGGGCAGGAGTCTTTTATATTACCCACCGGATTGATGATGTTATGGCTATCGGGGATCGGATAACAATTATTAAAGACGGAACTTTGGCAGGAACAAAGATTATAAAAGAAACCTGTGAACAAGAGATCATACAGTTACTCACTGGTAACAATACAAAAGAACGTTATCCAAAAATGATCGTTAAAAAAGGAAGAACCATTCTTTCCGTAGATAACCTGGGCTTTGAAGATAAGTTAACGAATATTAATTTACAACTTAGAGAAGGTGAAATCCTTGGCATCACCGGACTTGCCGGTTCTGGCAGGACTCTGCTTGCCAATTGCCTATTCGGCATGACCAAATACACCGGGGAAATCTATATTAATGGCAAGCTGATCGAGATAAGCAGTCCACGTGTAGCCATTCAGAATGGTATTGCCATGATGCCGGAAAATCATTTTGAAGACTCCATTTTTAAAGAAATGAATACGGATGAAAATGTTGCATTTCCTTCTCTTAGGCGGTTTTCCAGAAATGAAATTATAAACTATGATTATATGAAACAAACCGTCAAGGACTATATCACTAAAATAAATGTACCGGTAATGCGCAGCAAAAGTATACTTTCCTACAGTGGCGGCAGCTTGCAGAAAGCCATCTTTGCTAAATGGTTAATGAGTCGCGCAAAGATTTTTATATTGGATGAACCTACCCGTGGAATTGATATTGCCAGCAAGATTGATATCTATAACTTCATCAGCGATATGACTAAGAAAAAAGCAGGTATTATCTATATCTCCTCTGACATAGATGAGATTATGGGAATCTGTGACCGTGTAGCCGTATTATCCGAGAATACCTTAGTTTGTGATGTTTCTACAGAATCAACAACCGCAGAAGAAATAACCGGACTTCAGGTTCGTAATTCAAAAGGACCACGATTAACCTTATAAAGAGAGTAAAGAGCATGTACCTGGTTTTCAACTACCAGGTACATGCTCTTTTTCTTAACTCTTCTTGATATGACTGTTAAATGCTTCGTAGATTATAGATCTTTATCAATTTACACATCATATTCCTTAAATGTATTTTAGCACTCCAGCCCTTATTCACCAAAGGCCGCTTTGTAGTCTTTGATAAATTTCTCAATACCTTCTGTAGTTAATGGATGTTTCACACTCTGTTCTATTACGCTGTAAGGAATCGTTGCAATATCTGCTCCTGCCAAAGCACATTCTGTTAAATGAATCGGGTTTCTTATGCTCGCTGCAATTATTTCAGCCTTTATATCATAAATATTAAATATTTCAGAAATAGTTTGAATCAAATCAACTCCCGGTTGTGATATATCATCCAAACGTCCTACAAAAGGAGAAACATAGGTTGCTCCTGCTCTTGCAGCTAAGAGAGCTTGATTCGCAGTAAAGATCAGGGTAACATTGGTTTTAATTCCTTCACTTGCTAATATCTTAGTTGCTTTCAAACCTTCGAGAGTCATGGGAATTTTTACTACCATATTGGGATGAATTTTAGCAATTTCTCTGCCTTCTGCAACCATATCCTCCGCTGCAACTGTAGTTGCTTTTACTTCACCGCTGATTGGTCCGTCAACGATTGATGCGATTTCAGCAATTACCTCTGAAAAAATTCTTCCTTCTTTCGCAATTAAAGAGGGATTGGTAGTTACTCCACAAATAACTCCTAAATCATTCGCTTTCTTAATATCTTCAACATTTGCAGTATCAATAAACAGTTTCATTCGTTTATCTCCTTGTTCTTTATATTCTTAAATATCTTCTTGATTCTAAAGTTTAAATTACAATAGAAATCAATTATTCAGCAATTGCGATATCCTACCATTTTTGATAAAAAGTTACTTAATCCTACTTGCAATGTCTATGTAAATCACCCGTTTTGAACCAACAATTTAACTTCGCATAAATATAAAAAGGCTACCTATCATCTAAAATTTAATGATACATAGCCTCTTTACATATTTTTTATTACTTCCTACTTGGGTTGCTTTCCGATATAGGCAAGGATACCGCCATCAACATACAGGATATGACCATTTACAAAATCCGAAGCTTCAGATGCCAGAAAGATTGCCGGTCCCATCAAATCCTCCGAGGTTCCCCATCTTGCCGCAGGTGTCTTCGCTATAATAAACTGATCAAAGGGATGCTTTGATCCGTCAGGTTGTATTTCTCTTAGCGGTTCCGTCTGAGGTGTCGCTATGTATCCCGGACCAATCCCATTACACTGAATATTGAATTCCCCATACTCTGAGGCAATATTCTTTGTCAGCATCTTTAATCCACCCTTTGCGGCTGCATAAGCAGCAACGGTTTCTCTTCCTAATTCACTCATCATGGAACAGATATTTATAATTTTACCATGACCCTTTTTTATCATACTTGGAATAACAGCTTTAGATACAATAAAGGGTGCATTTAAATCCACATCAATGACCTGTCTAAAATCAGCAGCAGACATTTCACACATCGGAATGCGTTTGATAATACCTGCATTATTTACAAGTATATCAATAACACCAACCTCCTGCTCTATTTTTGTCACCATCTCGTTCACTTGCTCTTCGTTTGTAACATCACAAACATATCCTTTAGCGTTAATTCCTGCTTCTTTATAGGCCGCCAACCCTTTGTCCACAAATTCCTGCTTCAAATCATTGAACACAATGGTTGCACCTGCCCCAGCATATGCGCTGGCAATGGAAAAGCCAATTCCATAAGATGCTCCGGTAATTAAGGCTACTTTGCCCTTCAATGAAAATGCATTTAAAATATCCATAATAACCTCCTCGTTTTTATTTTTCATTCCTTACATTAAATCCTTCATCAACACATTGTCCATATCGCTGAAGGTCTGATTTTCACCAACCATACCCCAAATGAAGGTATAAGCCTGTGAACCACACCCCGAGTGGATGGACCAGCTTGGAGAGATCACTGCCTCCTCATTTCTTGCAACAATATGCCTGGTCTGTGACGGTTCCCCCATATAATGCATAACCAGTGCATTATCCGGCATTTCAAAGTACAAATAGACCTCCATACGTCTGTCATGTGTATGGCAGGGCATGGTATTCCAGACACTTCCCGGTTCAAGTTTTGTCATACCCATAACCAACTGACAACTTTCTACCTGACCCGGAAGAATGTATTTACAGATGGTTCTGCGATTGGCTTCCTCCAGGCTTCCCAGGGCAACTTTATTTTCATCCTTAACAATTACTACATCCTCATAGGGTTCACCCTGCAGCTTAATATGTACAGTCGGGTATTCCTTGTGTGCCGGTGCACTGTTTAAATAGAATTTGGCCGGATCAGTGCTATCCTTACTTTCAAATACAACCTTTTTAGCTCCCCTGCCGATATACATACCTTCCTTATTCTCAATCAGGTATTTCTTATCATCTACTTTTATCCAACCTGCTCCACCAATATTAATTATACCGAGCTCTCTTCGTTCAAGAAAATAATCGGCACGAAGCTCCGCTCCCGCAGTTAATTCCAACTCTTTTAAAGGAACTGCTGCTCCTGTAATAATACGGTCAACATGACTATACACCAGCTTTATCTCACCCGGTGTAAACAAGCTCTGAATTAGAAATTCTTCTCTCAATCGTTCTGTTGTATATTCCTTTACATCTTTTGGCGACGCTGCATATCTAATTTCCATCGAATTATTTCCTTTCTTTTATTTAATCTGACTACGAAATCCCTATTAGATTCCAATTTCCACCTTTATAGTAACATAATATAATTTCCTTTTCTTGTGATTTATTGATAGAAATGTTGCTTTTTTTGAACTTTATAGTAAAATAGAGATAGAATAAGAATTTTTATGAAACCCGATAGAATTTGACTCTTAATAACTTTTAGAAAGCGAGAAAGTCATGAAGCAACTTAACTCCTGTAAGGCTGCCATGGATTCCTGTATTCATAACCAAACCTTTGCCTTCGCACGTCTATACAACGACGAAAAGACCATGGGTATGCATATCCATGACTGCTATGAGATTTATTTTTCCATCTCCGGAGGAAAGCAATTTCTTATTGATAACCGCTTCTATAGTATTCAGCCTGGAGATGTGTTCTTTGTGAATCAATACGAAAGTCATCATCTAACCCAAATCAATCAGGAAATTCACGAAAGAATCGTCTTATCCATACATCCGGAATATTTAAAGAAGCTTTCGACCCCTGATACCGATCTAAGTTATTGCTTTTTCTATCGCAATCCGGCAGGTGGTCACAAGCTATCTCTTAACGCAGAAGAACAGAAACGTTTTCATTACTACATTCATATGCTTTGTGATTCCGGAGGCTACGGTAAAGATTTGCTGGAACAGGCGACTTTTATTGAATTAATGGTATTTTTAAATCGTGTATTCCACAAGAAATTATTTAAGGATTTTCAGGAGGATCGAACCTCAGGTCACCCGCAGGTAGACAATATTCTATCTTATATTAACCAGAACATAAGAAATACTTTAACCATTGAAGAGCTATCTGAGCAATTTTATTTAAGTGATTCCTATCTTTGCAGGATTTTTAAGTCAGCCACGGGAACTACCATTAATAAGTATATTGTGGCAAAACGAATTACTCTGGCAAAATCACTGCTTTCCGAAGGCTCTACTGTTAAAGAAGCCTGTGAGGAATGCGGTTTTAATGATTACAGTAATTTTTTAAAGTCTTTTACAAAAGCGGTAGGAATTTCTCCAAAAAAATATGCGCAGTTTACAACCTAAAAAGGTTCTGGGACAAATCAGTGTCCCAGAACCTTTTTTATTTCATTCTTTGTTAATAATATGTCTTTTGACAGGGCCGCAATTCTGTCTGCTGTCATACGTACTGCCGGCGCAGAAATACTAAAGGCATTATTCGGTTGTCCGTTATGGCTTTTTACACAGACAGCAATACAACGTACCCCGAGCTCATTCTCCTCATTGTCAAGAGCAAAGCCATTCTTTCTGACCTCCTCCAATTCCTCCTGCAGCTGCGAAAGGGTTGTAATCGTATATTCTGTCTTCTTTTCAATATGACTGTGTTCCCAGATATATTCTATTTCTTCCTGCTTCAGCTCTGCAAGAATTGCCTTCCCTACTGCCGAACAATATAGGGGTCTTGTCAGCCCAACCTGGGAAGCCATGGATATTGCACTTTCCTGCGGATATAACGGAGCCACCTTATCCAGATAGAGCACCTCGGTTCCTCTTCTTTGCACAAAGTGCACAGTCTCTCTTGCATGATTTGCAAGGTCAGCCAGCACAGGGTGCACCATCGAAACAATATCCACCTTTGATAATACCCTTTCGGATAATTCAACAATTTTAAAAGTCAGCTTATATTTTCCTGTATCAGGCTCCTGGGTCGCATATCCCATACAAATAAGTGACAGCAGTAATCTATGTGCAGTACTCTTATGCAGCCCCAGTTTTACGCTCAATTCTATCAATCCAATCGGTCCAGTCTGTGCCAGAGTTTCCAAAACTCCAAAAATACGTTCCGCAGACTGTACCGGATTTTTACCATCTTTCTCTGTCGACATAATCATTACCTTCCTTGCAATTATCCTATTAAGAAATACCACTAGTTTAACAGTATCTTATATAAAATTCAACCCTTAGAGCCAACAAACACGGAATCTATAAGGGTTACTGTTACTGTTCACTCCGTTCACAGTAACACATGATTTCTGCATGCAAATTCGCTTCGCGAAGCAGAAATCATCCCTTGAATCACTTTCTTCCGTATCTTAACAGCAAGTGTTAAGATACGTGTGAACAGTAACGGGTTACTTCTTGACACATTATTATAATAATATTATAATCTAAGTATCTTATCGTGAAACATAGTTTCATATAATGGAACTCAAGGAGGCCACTATGAATGAAATATTAGAAAAATTATCAAAGCTGGGCATTGTTCCAGTGATTGCACTAGACCGCACGGAGGATGCTGCCCCCATAGCCAAAGCTCTCTGTGACGGCGGTCTTCCCTGTGCAGAAATTACTTTTCGAACAGCGGCTGCGGAAGAAGCCATTCGGATTATCGCTAACTCCTACCCTGATATGCTAGTAGGTGCAGGTACTGTTTTGACTACCGAGCAGGTCGACCGTGCAGTTGCTGCCGGAGCTAAATTCATTGTAAGTCCGGGCTTAAATCCAAAAATCGTACGTTATTGTATGGACAAAAATATTACCATTGTTCCCGGCTGCAGCAACCCCAGTGATATAGAGCAGGCAATTGAATGCGGTCTTGAGGTTGTAAAATTCTTTCCTGCAGAAGCAAGCGGCGGTATTAACATGATTAAAGCTTTAGCCGCACCCTATACCAAAATGAAATTCATGCCCACCGGTGGTATCTCAGCAAAGAACCTTACTACATATCTGGATTTCAATAAAGTAGTCGCCTGCGGCGGAAGCTGGATGGTAAGCAGTGACTTACTTAAACAGGGTGACTTTGAAACAATAGCAACCTTAACCAGAGAAGCGGTGTCCTCCATGCTTGGCTTTGACTTGGCACACGTCGGCATCAATGCACGGGAAGAAAAAGAAGCTGGCAACCTTTCAGCAACACTGGAACAAATACTGGGTCATAAGGCGAAATCCGGTAATAGCTCTATTTTTGTCGGCAGTTTAATAGAGGTTATGAAAGCTCCTTATCTTGGATCAAACGGACATCTTGCCATTAAAACAAACTACATCCACAGAGCAATTCATCATCTGCAAATGCGTGGCTATGACATTGACCTGGATACGGCAAAATATGATGAGAAAAACAATCTAAAGGCTGTATATTTAACCGGAGAATATGGTGGTTTTGCCATTCATTTGCTACAGAAATAAAATGATTTGAGCGTCAAAAGCCAATCCAATCTATAAATGATGAATAAGCCCGTATATATACAGTCATATTCATCCCTTTCAGTTTAGGAGGATTTTGACACTCGAAGCAAAAATAGATTAATTATAAAAAGGAGGATTTTCATGTCTAAAAAAGTTATTACCTTTGGTGAAATTATGCTGCGTCTTGCTCCCGAAGGATATTACCGTTTTGTCCAGGCAGAGCAATATGGTGCAACCTTCGGCGGCGGTGAAGCAAATGTAGCGGTGTCTCTTTCTAATTTTGGACTTGATGCGGGTTTTGTAACCAGGCTGCCAAAGCATGAGATTGGTCAGGCTGCCATTAACTCCCTGCGTCGATATGGTGTTGATACCAAGTACATAGCAAGAGGCGGAGAACGTGTCGGCATCTACTTTCTGGAAAAAGGTGCGAGCCAAAGACCCTCAAAGGTCATCTATGACCGTGCTGCTTCCTCAATATCTACCGCTGCTTCAAACGACTTTGACTGGGAAACCATTTTTGAGGGTACCCAGTGGTTCCACTTTACCGGAATAACTCCCGCTCTTGGCGATACCATCGCCGATATCTGCTTAACTGCTTGTAAAATTGCAAAGGAAAAAGGAATTACCATTAGCTGTGATTTAAATTACAGAAAGAAATTATGGTCAAAGGAAAAAGCAGGCAAGGTCATGAGCGAGCTTTGCAAGTATGTGGATGTATGTATTGCAAATGAGGAAGATGCCAGTGACGTATTCGGTATAAAGGCGGCTGACACTGATGTAACCTCCGGCAAGGTAAATCATGAAGGCTACAAAGAGGTGGCAAAGAAATTAGTAGATCAATTTGGCTTTCGTAAAGTAGCCATCACCTTAAGAGAATCCTTGTCGGCAAATGATAACAACTGGTCGGGCATGCTTTATGACGGTGCAGATTATTATTTTAGCAAACAGTATCAAATGCATATTGTTGATCGTGTTGGCGGCGGTGATTCCTTTGGCGGTGGCTTAATCTATTCCATTTTGAATAATTTTGAACCTCAGAAAGCAATTGAATTTGCCGTTGCAGCAAGCTGTTTGAAACATAGCGTTGAAGGTGATTTCAATCAGGTATCTGTTGAAGAAGTTCTTGCCCTTGCAGGCGGCGATGCTTCCGGAAGGGTGCAAAGATAACTATAACAATAAAGGTTTACTAAGATAGATAAGAGAAGAGTGGATACTGACTTCCACCCTTCTCTTATCTATCTCCTATCTATTTCTCTATTATGTATTTCTCTCTTATGTATTTCTCTTTCATCATAATGAATTATAATCTCCAGCCCTTCGGTAAATATTTCTTTGTGTTATGCAGCATGGTATCCACAAGTGTTTCCAGCTGCTCCCAGGACAGAGCTGCTGCTTTTACCAGAGGATCGTTTTGAAATGCCACGATCACCAAATCCTTTCGATATTCAAAAGCAGCCTGCAATATGTATTCTTGATTTCTAATATGAGGCTGAATTAGTTCTAAAATATGATCAGGCAGTTTGCCTGCCATTACTGCTTTTATACTATCTTTTGAAAATACCGCATTCGTTTCAACGATTGTTCCAAGGGGCAGATTTGCAATTTGTCCATAGTTTGGTATGTTGGCGTTGCTTATTACCCTGCCCTTGCCAAGGAGTGCCTTTATTAATAAAGTACCCTCTTCTCCTGACACCTCCAGGGAAATTGCTTCTTCCTCCTTCACCAGCCTTCTGCTTTTATCTAATCGATTCTCCAAATCCTGCATGCGCCATGCAACGCTTGTCAAGCCAAACCTCCAGGCCTTTACGGTTTCCGGGTCCTTAAGATATTCATCTCCCGGCATAAATTCGGCTAAGTGCCTGTCTCCCGCTGCGGCAATGTACCCATATCGATGGAATAAATCAAATTTAACTCTATGCGCACATTCAAAGGAGGAATTTGCCCAATGTTTATTTTCCTCTTGAAAGCCTTCTTCAAAGTGCTGATTGACATAATCCTTCCACACCGGAATAAGATCTGTTCCTTGATAGCTCACTTCATCAAACCAGGTAAAATGATTAATGCCAAGTACATTCACATGGATATCCTTTCGGTCAATCCTATTATCAACATCCTGCTCACCAAGCACTTCCCTGCACATTTCGGCAATTATCTTCTGGGTTCCGAACACTTCATGACAACATCCAAAGGCCTTAATTTGCGGAAATACATGATATAAAGTTCTTATACAAAGTGACATGGGATTCGTATAATTTATTACCCACGCCTTTGGGGAAATACTCCTGATTGCAGTCCCTATTTCCGCTATCATGGGAATTGTTCTCAGCGCTCTTATCATGCCGCCCGGTCCGGTTGTGTCCCCCACCGATTGGTAAATTCCGTACTTTTCCGGCTCATGTACATCCGATTCCATTTCCTTAAAGGTACCCGGCAGAATGGAAATAATAACAAAATCAGCGTCCTTCAAGGCTTCCTCCAGGCTTTCAACTGCTCTGTAATTCCATTTACCAACTGCTTTCTCTGCCTGTGTATATTTATTGCCGATGACTTCATTATTTTTAGCTGCCTGAAAATCAATATCATATAGTTTTACATTACCACTCATTTCCGGCTCATTGGCAAGATCGGACATCAACGTCCAGGCCCATCCTCTGCTGCCTCCGCCTATGTAGGCGATATTAATATCCGATATTTTTCCCATTGTGTTCCTCATTTTGCAGCCCCCTTCCAGGCCTCTTCCCATAACTTTTGCAAATGTTTCCTGGCTGCCTCTGCATTTTCGGGTTTTGTATTTTCTAAAGTACAATGAATCATAGGTTTTTTATTCTTAATAAATCTAATTATTGGCGAGTAGTTCATATTGCCTGTTCCTGCTGCCACTGCAGCCAGCTTATCATTTTGCGGAACAAAATCCTTTAAATGAACCACCGCAATATCCTCCCCGAGCAACTGAATTGCTTCTTCCATTACCACGGCCTGTTGCAAATAATTATCTTTTCCAAGTAAATTAACCGGATCAAAAATAATCTGCAGATTCGGTGAATTAATTTCATCCAACACCCATCTGGCCAGTTGCGGCGTTGCTACCAGATGACTTCTTACCGGTTCAATTGCCACTATAACTCCCATCTTCTCTGCATAAGCAACAATTCTTTTTAGATTTTCAATCATTGCCAGTATTGCCTTTTCCGGGTCCTGCCCCATTTCCAAGTGATTGTTAAAATCAGGTCCGGAAGTTTCCGTACCCACCACTCCGCAGCCAAGCACCGAGGCAAAGCGAATATGTGCCTGATAATTATTTAGAATATCTTGTCTTTTTAAAGAATCAGCCTCCGCTAAATTTAAATAGCAGCCTAAAACAGCAATATCAATATCATATTTATGAAATAACTTCTTTAAGTACATAGCAAAACCTGGAGTTAACGTTCCCGGGGTTATTTTAAATTCATTAATTACCTTTGACAGTGCTAAGTGAGCACAGGTAAATCCTTGCTGCTTCACTACCTCCAGTCTCTGTTCCAAAGATAGTAACGATGTATCATGTAATCGTATTCCTATCTGCATCTGCTCCACCCTTTATAAAGTTACACCTTGTTTAAAGATTGCCATATCATGATAACCCGCTTCCTCGGACTTTACCTTTTTACCGGAAGCTACTTCAAGAACATAGTCAAACAATTCCTGTCCAATCTCTTCCACCGAACCGGCCTCCAGCATCTTGCCTGCATTAAAATCAATCCAGTTCTGCTTCTTCTCAAAAAGCTGTGAATTACTGGATATCTTAACTGTAGGTACCGGAGAAGCAAAAGGAGTTCCCCTTCCGGTTGTGAACAATACAATATGTGCTCCCGATGCCGCAAGTGCAGTGGCGGCTACCAAATCATTTCCCGGAGCACTTAATAAATTAAGCCCCTTCACTTTAACCGGCTCTCCGTATTTTAAAACTCCGTTTATGGTTGCACTTCCTGATTTTTGCGTACAGCCCAGAGATTTATCCTCAAGCGTAGTAATTCCGCCCATTTTATTACCGGGGGAAGGATTCTCATATATCGTTTGCTCATGCTTCTTATAATAAGTTTTAAAATCATTGATTAGTTCTACGGTTTGAGCAAAAATCTCTTCATTTGCACATCGGTTCATTAGAATGGTTTCTGCCCCAAACATCTCCGGAACCTCCGTTAAAATGGTGGTCCCATCTCTTGCAATTAAAAGATCTGAGAACCTGCCCACCGCCGGATTCGCTGTAATTCCGGATAATCCATCGGAACCACCGCATTTTAAGCCAACCACCAATTCCTTTGCACTGATTTCTTCTCTTTGAAAGGCTCCTGCGTAGTCGATTAACTCCTGAATAAGACGTACTCCTTCTTCTATTTCATCCTCACAATCCTGTGCTGTCAGGAATTTCACCCTGTTTGGATTGTATGTCCCAATATATTTTTTTAGTTCCTCAATATTACAATTCTCACAGCCAAGACCGAATACTAAGACTCCGCCAGCGTTTGGATGATTGATCAAATCTGCCAGAATTTTAAGTGTGTTTTCCTGATCTCCCCCCATTTGCGAACAGCCATAAGGATGCGGGAATGCTGCAATTGCTTCAACGGAACCACTTATTTTATCCTGTGTCATTTTCTCAATTGTAGTAGCTACGTTGTTCACACAGCCCACAGTCGGAATAATCCAGATTTCATTTCTTACGCCGACTTTATCATTTTCTCTTCGAAATCCCAGGAAGGTCGCTGCTTCTTCATGATCGGCTAACTCTTTCTTTTCAGGCGCGTAAGTGTATTCCAAAAGATCTCCGAGACCGGTTTTTACATTATGGATATGTACCCACTCACCCAGTTCAATATTTCTCTGGGCTTTGCCAATTTTATAACCATACTTAATGATATCCTCTCCCGCCATAATGGGAGTAATTGCAATTTTATGCCCCTGGGGTATCTCCTCCCGCAGAGCCAGCTCTGTTCCATCAATCTGCAAAACCTTCCCGCAGGGCAATGGCTTCAGAGCTATGATAACATTATCATTCTCATTAATTCGTAGGAAATCCTGCATAATTCTCCTTTCTACCGCAACCCTGTAAGGTTATGTATTAAAGTATTTCCAAAGCCGTCCTCATTCCCATCTTACGTATGTTATCCAGATATTTGGTTACTTCTTCACATAAATATGGTATCTGCGCAAGATCCTGTCCATGGATACTTGTATTACTTAAATAAGCCTTTGCAAATTGGTCTGACGACAGCTTTGAAACCTCAGCAAGAAATTCCAGTACCTGTCTATCATCTTTTATTTCGTATTCTTCCTCTCCTCTTTTCGCAAGCAGACAATTCTCCTTTAAATCACTGCTGCTATAGAAGCTCATTAAAGCCGCTATGGAGAATACCAGATGCTTTGGCAGCTTTTCATAGACTCTGATATACTCCAATAAGCTGGGAAGACAACGCGCTCTCCATTTGGAAGTGGAATTTAAAGAGATTGACAGCAGTGCATGCTTTATATAGGGGTTTTCAAATCTTTCTATTACCGAATTTGCAAACTCCACCAATTCTTCTTTTGGAAGTGTGAGGGTCGGAATAACCTCCTCATAGATAACGGAGGTCATAAACCTTCTTATGGTCTCATCCTGCATGGATTCTTTGACATAATCATTGCCCGCCAAATAAGAAGCCAAAACGAATGCCGTATGCGCACCATTAAGTATACGAACCTTCCTTTGCTTATACGGTGTCTGGTTATCTGTAAAAATCACCGGCATTCCGGCTTTGTCAAGGGGTAACTCCTCTCTGATATCTTTATCACTTTCAATCACCCATAACCCGAAGGGTTCCGCTGTAACTAACAGATTATCCTGATACCCAAGCTGTTGCCAAAGCTTCGGTGCCTCCTCAAAAGGATACCCTGTAACAATACGGTCAACAAGAGTACTGCAGAACACACAAGCCTCCTCCAACCAACGAAGAAATCCCTCTTCCAGCTGCCAGAGCCCGGCAAATTTCAGAACACATTCTTTTAACACTATCCCATTATCATCAATGAGCTCCACCGGCAAAATGATAAGACCTTTATCCACTGCACCTGAAAATGCAAGATATCTCTCATATAAAAATTTAGTCAGCTTAGCAGGAAAAGTTCTGGGAGGTGTCATCTCCAGAAAATCCTTATCATCAAACACAATTCCTGCCTCCGTAGTATTCGAAACAACGAATCGCAGAGAATCCATTTTAGCTAATTCCATATAGTAATCATACTGGTCGTAAATACTGACCACTTCTCTCACAGACGTCACGACACGGTTGCTGACAACCTCCCTGCCATCCTGCATCCCTCGTAAGGTAACAGTATACTGGCAGTCCTGTTCCCTAAAGCTATCCAGATTTCCAAATTCAATGGGCTTCAAGACCACGATACTGCCGTCAAAAAAGCCTTTTTCGTTTGCCATATCAATCATATAATCCACAAAAGCACGTAAAAAATTACCTTCACCAAACTGTACCACTTTAACGTTGCGCTCCACGGGATTTGAAATCTTACTATTTAACACTTGCATT
Organism: Mobilitalea sp.; assembly: GCA_047606065.1. Lineage (GTDB taxonomy): Bacteria > Bacillota > Clostridia > Lachnospirales > Lachnospiraceae > Mobilitalea. The sequence continues at coordinate 63,524 of JASGEU010000124.1, read as the reverse complement.
CATTCACCTCATCTAATCTGCTTTCTTTGGATTAGTGGTTTCTCTAATCCTGAATCTTTAGCTCCACACTATCATCCATATCGATTATCTTACCAACCACCTTAGTTATACTTACATTCTGAAATACAATATTTCTGGCATTTCTCAAAAAGAAGCCCGCACCTTTCATCGGCTCCTGATGAGCCAGCATATCAGGCATTCCCGCTTCTCCATCAATAGCCATATCTATCCTGCAATTGGAAAAGGTTACGTTCTCAATAAACTGCTCTGCCAGCCCATACATAAATCCAGCTGCTGCCGATACTTCTGTGGCAATTATATTGCTGATCAACAGATCACGTATCGCCGGAGTCCCCTCATCTACTTCATAGGGTGTTTTCTCCCACACATGACGTTCTTCTCCTCCTGCTCCGCAGAAGTAGTACATATTAAAGGCAAAGGGACAGAGTACTTTATCCATAATAATATTGTTAAAGTTGAGCCTTTCGATGGCTCCTCCCCTTTTTCGCCTTGTTTTTAATCGTATCCCACGATCAGTATTTTGAAACACACAATTGGAAACCGTTACATTCCGGATGCTTCCGCTCATTTCACTTCCAATTACGATTCCTCCGTGTCCATGTATCATATTACAATTTGTAATGGTTATATTTTCGCAGGCTCTTTTCTTTGGTGTCAGCTCCGTTCCTGCTTTGATGGCAATGCAGTCATCCCCCACATCAATGAAACAGTCTGAAATACGTACCTGATTACAGCCATTTGGATTAATTCCATCTGTATTGGGCGAATCCGGCGGATTTTTTATTGTCACACCATGTATGATGACATTGTCACAGTGCAGAGGATGGATGGTCCATACCGGCGAATTTATCAAAGTGACCTGTTCTACTCTTACATTAATGCAATTTTGAAAACAGATAAGGTAAGGTCTTTTGCAGGGAAGGCTATTCATTTCCCTCCAGGCACGCTGACCATTGCCATTCAGACAGCCATTTCCCAATACAGCCACTTGTTCTGCATCAACAGCAAAGATTAAAGGTCTGTACATCTTCCCAACAGCTCCTTCAAATTCCACCTCTACCAGGGGATAATTCTCATAATAGTCCTTAAAATCCAGAATAGCACCGTTATCCACAAAAAGAGTCATATGGCTTTTCAACTGTATAGAGCCTGTTGGATATACACCGGCGGGTACAAAAATAGTACCTCCTCCTCTGTTCTCCAACACCTTCACCGCTTCCTCAAAAGCTGCTGTCCAGTCACTGCTTTCTAAACTGTAAGCAGCAAACTCCAGTATGTTCAGGCAATAATTTTGCATTTAATTCTCCATTCTATTGATAGTATTCAATTCCTCGTATACAATTCTTATCCTTTATTACAGCTTAGTTATAGCTGCGTTCTGCTTTGTCACAGTGTTGAAATCAGAAATTTTATATACTTTAATTTAGGAATCTCTTTATACAATATTCGCCCTACAACAAGTATAGGGCGAGTAAGGTTTACATAATTAAAAGCCGTTTTATCCTTTCACACCACCAGCCTGTATACCATCAACAAAGGTTTTCTGTGCTGCAAAAAATACGATTAAGGAAGGTATAATAGAAATTAACGATACCGCAAGTATTCTGTTCCAGGCGAAGCCTGCATCAGCATCCATCGACAATTTAACGAAGATTGCCGCCGGATAATTCGTTGGCGTCTTAACATATAGCAAAGGTCCCATATAGTCATTGGAGGACCACATAAACTGGAACAACGCACAAGATACAATGGCTGGCTTTAGTAATGGTGATATTACTTTTATCAGAATTTGCACAACATTACATCCGTCAATTTTTGCTGCTTCTTCGAGCTCCTTAGGGATTGTTCTCATGAACTGAACCAGCATAAATACAAAATAAGTATCTACAGCAAACAGGGTTGGAACCACCAAAGCTAAATACAAATTAGAGTCTATCCAGCCAAACTTATTAAATAAAATATATTGCGGAACATTTAATACTACCTGTGGCAGGAACAAGGTTGACATTAACAGGGCAAACAGAAAGTTACGGCCTCTAAATCGAAAGCGTCCAAATCCATATGCCGTTACGGTTGCTGAAATCACCGTAAATATCACTTTAGGTATTACATACTGATAGGTATTAATCATTGCCTTCAAAATATCAATCTGTCCGCTGTAGCTCTTAACTGCCTCTTTATACCCCTCAAAGGTTACATTCTTCGGAAATAATCCAATACCACTGAATATTTCACTATTGCTTTTAAAGGTTGCACCAATCATCCAAAGAAGCGGATATACCATAACAAAGCCGACTAACACCAGAATTGTATAGCGAAGGACTGTATTTGTTATTTTCTTTTTCGCGTACTCCATGCCCTTCTACCTCCTCTCATCATCATAATAAACCCAGTATTTCTGACTTATGAAGGCAATTATCGTGAAGGTCATTACAACGACAAACATAAGCCATGCCATTGCACTTGCCATACCCATTTCATATCGCTCAAAGGCATTATTATATACAAGTAGCGAGATTAAAGTTGTAGAATTTCTGGGACCGCCCTGTGTAATGATATACGGACCGTTGAATTCCTGGAATGCCTGACATAACTGTGTTACCAGATTGTAGAAGATAACCGGTGTAATAATCGGAACTGTGATTTTAAAGAATTGGCGCCATTTGCCCGCACCATCGATGGCAGCTGCCTCATAGAGATCCTGTGGTACTCCCTTTAATGCCGCTAAGAATATAACCATGGCTGATCCAAACTGCCACACTCTTAAAAGGCAAATAATAAATAAGGCATAATCCGGATTGCTTAGCCACTTTGGCCCATCTACACCAATAAAGCCAAGGACACTATTGATTAATCCGTCATCTCGAAACAGTGCCTTCCATAGAACTGCGATAGCCACTGATCCGCCAAGAATGGAGGGAATATAGTAGGCAGTTCGAAAAAAGTTAACACCTTTTAGCTTGAAGTTCAATATGTAAGCAATAAATAAGGATATCATCAGCTTAAGAGGAACCGTAATGAAAGCATACTTAAAGGTTACTCCAAAGGCTTTCATTATCTTATCTGTTTTGAATATATTTATGTAATTCATGAACCCGACTTCTTTTATACCATCAAACAGCTGATAATCCGTAAAGCTATACACTAAAGAAGATCCAAACGGATATAATTTAAATATAATAAATCCAATCAGCCAGGGTAGAATAAAGAAGAACCCAATGTTTCTCTTATACACTTTCTTAAATGAGTTATTCTTCTGCACCGCCACTTTGGCACTAACATTATTCTTCGCCATATAATACCCCCATACTATCATTTTGAAGCTTTAACAATTGTGCATATGCCATCAGAAAGGCTCCCACACCTTTGGGATCATCACATACCACCTTCTCCGATAAATAATATGCAATACTTCCGTCTCTTTCCTCACCCGGTCCAAGACCTGCGACGGAACAAATGTCACATAAGTGCAGGTTTTCACCACTTTGAAGTATTTTGGAGTCCGCCAAACTAATAAAAATGCTCTCCCCCAGCCGGCGGTATTCCTCCAGTTTCAAAATACCCAGGTTACAGCCCTTTATAATGGAATACGCGATCATTGCTGTTCCCGATGTTTCTATATAATTTCCCTCTATGTCAGCTTTATCAATAATTTGATAAAATAATTTACTTTCTTTATCCTGATATTTTATGATACCCTTGACTGCCTCATTAAAAATATCGGCTATGGTTTTAAAGTCCTCCGAAGCACCATACCTATCTTTTTCTAAGATTTCACTTAATGTATCTGCCAGAGCCATCAGATACCAACCAACAGATCTCAACCAGAAATTAGGTGATTGTCCTGTAATTTTATTTGCCCAGAACTGTATCCTTGCTTCGTCAAACGCATGATAATACAGCTCTTTATCAATATCATACAGATATTTTCTTACATTTTTAAACTGTGATATTATATCTTTACTGCCTTTTCCTTCGTTAAACTTTAGCTCATATGCCATATAAAAAGGCTGTGCCATATAGAGTCCGTCCAGCCATATCTGATTGGGATAAATATTCTTGTGCCAGAAGTTACCGCATTCTGTACGCGGATGTGTCCTTAGCTGGTCATATACTGTATCAATTGCCAATCGGTATTTATCCTCTTTCGTCTCTTCATAGAGAAAATAAAGAATCTTCCCCGTATTAATATTGTCAATATTATAGTTCTCTTTGTCAAAAGTACGGATGCTTCCGTCCGTATTGACATAGTCTTTCATATACTTCAGTACAAAATCCTTATAATATGTATTCTTAGTCGCTTTATAAAGCTGAACACAACCGATTAACACACAGCCGTCCTCATAATTCCAGAAATCTTTATAGTTCTTATAATTATCCAGATAGGTTCTTATAAACCTGGCTATGACCGAATGCTCCATCCTTTTTCTCCTTCTGTTCCCATAGTAACAAAGTAAGTCTCTTACTTAACCTTCATGTAAACATAAGGCTGGTTTAAGGTTAAGTCTTTATAACCTCAAACCAGCACCAGTTTATTATTTACTTTTCATGATTAATTTGAATATACGGAAGAAATTCCATCCATTAGTGTTTCAACAGCTTCATCTATGGAATAGTCCCCATAACTATATCCACTCATAACATCCCAGTAAATTCCATCCGGTTGATTTTTTAATTCAGCAGCTTCAAACTTAGGATCTAATGGGAAGGAGGTCCATGCCAATACCTTACCATTTGCTTCTGCTACGGTAGGGTCAAGTAATCCTTTATCAGTACAGATTGCTAATGCATTCTGATTCAACGGAATACCTCTTTCCGCTGCCATAATCTCAACACCTGCTTGTTCATTTAATAAGAAGTTGATTAACATGGCACTTTCCTTTGGATGCTGTGTGGTTTCTGTAATTGCAAAGCCTAAGGAAACCTTGGAGAATCCACCCTGATGTGTTCCCATATCTTTAAAATACTCACCAACCATAAATCCAGCACCGCCATCAGCTAATGCTGACTTAAATTTAGAAGCAGAGGAATCCCATTCAAAGATACCTGCATATTTTCCTTCAATCCATTTTGGATTCTTATCCATAGATTCAGCACCATCACCTATAATTGTCTCTATGGTAGGAATTACATGTTTATCTTCCAAGGTTTTAAAGAACTCTAAGCCAACTTTAATTTCATCCGCTGTATATTGAAGAGTATTATCAGCAACCCATGGTTTTCCGTATACGGACTCAAGATAATATACCATAAGGATCATTCTGTCATATTCATTAATACCAAGAGGATAATAATCATCGCCTAATACCGTCTTAAACGTTTCACCAGCAGCGTATAACTCTTCCAATGAAGTAGGAGTACCAATTCCTGCCAAGTCGAAAGTTGCTTTATTCCAATAGAAGATTCTGCCTGATAGGGAAACCGGAATTGCCTGCAGTTCTCCTGCTAAGGTACATTGATCTAAAGCACCCTGATCATATGCATCCAGTTTAATAATATCAGAATATTGGTTCAGATCCACAAATACACTGCCGTCTGAACTAAAGGAAGTAATCCAGTTCCAGTTAATCTGGTTAACATCCGGAGCAGTCTTTGTTGAAAATGCTGTCGCCATGTTTGTTTCCCAATCTGTCCATGCCCCATACTGCGTTTCAACTGTTATATAAGGATATGCTTCCATAAACTTCTCAACAGCTGCAAGTGTTGCTTCATGTCTTGTGTCTCCACCCCACCAGGAAAATTTGATTGTAACAGGATCCGGAGTATCATCTGTAACTTCCGGAGCTTTTGTTGCTTCAGGCGCTTTGGTTGCCTCCACCTGATCTTTGGAAGTATCTGCATCTTTGCTTGCGTCAGTATTATCCTTAGCACAAGCAGCTAAAGAGAACACCATAACCAGCGTTAATAATAATGCAATGATTTTTTTCATCTTTTTCTCTCCTTTAATATATTTATTTTTTTCATAAACAAGCTCCACTTGCTATGAATAAAATCAGAGTAAGAAAAACTTATGTAAGCACTTTCATTAACATCTTATCCTAAAATTGTTTTCACGTCAATAGAAATTTGAGCATTTTTTATCAATATCATTCCAATATCGCATTTCTTTTGTTAATTTTGCATTTTATAAATGTTTATATTGTAATTAAAATCTATATGTTGTATAATTTCATGTGTAAGCGTTTACATATTATTGTAACAATTATTACGATTTATCTTGTAATATAAAAAAACTTGTTTTACACTATTTGGTATAGTATAAGACAAAAAAGAGGTATCCCAATATGAATATATATGACATATCCAAAAAAGCCGGCGTGTCCATCGCCACCGTCTCACGTGTCATCAACGGTAATTCCTATGTTAGCGAGAAAACGAAACAGAAAGTGTTAGATATAATAGAAGAATACGATTATACTCCGAATGCTTTCGCCAGAGGTCTGGGATTGAAAACCATGAAAATAGTCGGTATTATGTGCGCCGACTCTTCCGATCCCTATGTCGCTAAAGCAATCTTTTTAATCGAACAGGAGCTTCGGCGCAATGGCTACGATGCTTTTCTATGCTGCACCGGATATGACGTCAAAGAAAAGCAATATTATATGAACCTGCTTCTCTCCAAGCATACGGACGCAATCATATTAGTTGGTTCCAACTTCGTAGAAGCTGATAACGAGAAAAACCAATATATAAAAGATGCCGCAAAAACCGTTCCAATCATGATAATTAACGGTTCTTTGGGCGGAGAAAATGTCTATTGCACCCTTTGCGATGATTACCAAGCAGTGTACGAAGCCACAAAAGCCTTACAAAATAGCGGTTGCAGGAACATATTGTATTTATATAACGCCAACTCTTACAGCGGTCAAAAGAAATTGTCCGGTTATCTGGCAGCAGTTAACCCGGATAATAAGCCGATTAAAAACAATCCCTATGTTCAATATGTTAACGGGACTATTGCTGAAGTGACGAATTATCTCAACAGTCTTTATATGAAAGCACTTACATTTGATGCTATCATGACTGCTGACGACAGCCTGGCAATCAGTGTATTAAAGTTTGCCAAGCAAAATAAAATAACTATTCCGGAACAGCTGTCTGTGATAGGCTATAACAACTCTATCATCTCCGAATGCAGTGATCCGGAATTATCTTCTATCGATAACAAATTAGAAGCTGTCAGCAGCAATTGCGTTTCTACATTGATGGGAGTTCTGCAAGGACAGCAGGTACCGTTAAAGACAGTTTTTTCTGCCGAGATTGTAAAGCGAGGTACTACTCGTTTTTAAATAAATAATTATTATAATGTTGCAACATTAAGGAGGAGAACTTGAAACCATTTTTAGATCACGATTTTCTTTTATCAACAGAGACTGCCAAGGCCTTATATCACAATTATGCAGAAAAACTCCCTGTTATTGACTACCATTGCCACATAGAGCCTATGGAAATTGCTACTGATCGTAAATTTGATAACATCACACAGATTTGGCTGGGAGGCGATCATTACAAATGGCGTTTAATGAGGGCAAATGGTGTTGATGAATCTTACATAACCGGCGATGCACCTGACAAGGAAAAGTTTATAAAATGGGCAGAGACCTTATCCTTATGTATCGGAAATCCTTTATATCACTGGAGCCATCTGGAGCTGCAGCGCTACTTTGATTATCACGGCTTTCTTAATAAGGATACCGCAGAGGAAGTATGGCAGCACTGTAACGCAAAGCTTGCCGATCCATCCCTGAGTGCAAGAAACATCATTAAAAGCTCCAATGTTACACACATTTGCACCACGGATGATCCCATTGACGATTTGGAATGGCATGAAAAAATTGCAGAGGACAACTCCTTTGATGTTAAGGTTTTCCCTACCTGGAGACCGGATAAGGCTATGAATTTGGAACAAACGGAGTATTTATTCTATCTGGAAAAGTTAGAAAAGAAGGCAGGAGTAAAAATCAACAGTTTTTCTTCGCTGCTTAAAGCCTTACGAAATCGCATCGATTATTTCAATGATAGAAACTGCCGTATTTCGGATCACGCATTGGATTATATTATGTATGAACCCACATCAGAAAAAACTATTAACGAGATTTTCAAAAAGCGTCTTCAGGATATTTCTCTTACAAAATTAGAAATCAAGCAATTTAAGACAGCCTTTTTAATTTCTATGGGAAAAATCTATCATGAGCTCGACTGGGCAATGCAGCTTCACTACGGCTGCAAACGAGATAATAATGCACCTGCTTATCAGAAGCTTGGTCCAAATACCGGTTACGACTGTATCAATAATAACGCTCCCTCTAATCAGATGTCCGACCTGTTAAACGCACTGCATTCTATGGATAGCTTGCCTAAAACAATTATCTACAGTTTAAATCCTTCTGATAATGCTGTAATTGACAGCATCATCGGCTGCTTCCAGGATTCTACCGTTCAGGGAAAGATACAGCACGGAAGTGCCTGGTGGTTTAACGACCATAAAAGCGGAATGATCGAGCAGTTAACCTCACTTGCCAATATTGGCCTTCTTGCTGGCTTTGTAGGAATGCTAACCGATTCAAGAAGCTTCCTTTCCTACCCCAGACACGAATATTTCCGTCGCATCCTGTGCGATTTATTCGGAACTTGGGTTGAGAACGGAGAATATCCACCGGATTTCGAAACCCTAGGTACACTTATCAACAATATTTCCTATTATAATGCTCTTCATTATTTTCGGTTTTAACCCAACTCTTCCTTATTTGAGTTTTAGCTCAGCGTTAGAACAGAATATAACATCATATAACTGACAACTCAACCTTACCCAAAGGTGGAGTATTCACCAAAAAGCAGAGACAAAATTAACGAAAAAGTTGATTTTGTCTCTGCTCTCTTTTTAGTTTTTAGAAAATAACGTTATTGTTTTATAACAAATTTCTTTTATAAATACTCTCTATGAACAACCACACCACAATTTGATTTATCAAGCTTCCAGGCTTTATCCAGTTCCTCTGCTGCCTTCACCCTATTACCAAGTCCGTAATTTCCAAGCCCAATCAGGTAATGGCAGTGAATCCTGTTCTTTTTATCCAAATCTTCATCAAATATTAAAAAATCTGGTAAAGACACAGCAAAGAAATCTATTTTAATCTCGTCCTCCAGGTGAGTTTCTCCATAGCTAATCAACTTTTTGAATTTTGCATTTGCAGTCTCTATCTCGTTTAACTTAAGATGAGCCAGACCCTGATACAAAATCATATCTGCAGGTTGATCATTATAGAACATCATCCCAGCAGGCTCCGCTATACCAAAAGAGGCTATTTTATAATGGTCTTTGGCTTTATCCGTATCACCCAGAATGTCATAGGCACAGCCCAAATAATAATGGACATTATTGTCATGAGTTCCTGCCAACTTACCTTCACCCAGATTCTTTGGATAGGTAAGAGCTTGTTCCAGATAGGATATTGCAAGGTTCACATCTTCCCGGGTTAATTGTTCACTCCCTAATTTCAGTCTAGCCAGCTGTGTGAGTGAAGTTACATACTGGCTGGAGATTTTTCCTTCCCCACCTTCCCAAGGATGAAACTTACGCTGGTTAATCAATTCCAGAGCCGTATTATAGTTACCCAGCAAGTTATGTAAGGTGACGTATTCCGTATAGAGATCATCTCTTTGAAATACCAGCTCTAAATGTTTTTCCAATAGCCTTGTTCTATCTTCAACACTTATAGCGCACTTTTTATAAAGCTGGTCCAATTCTAACAATATTCTGGCATCGGAAGTATCTAGCCCAAAAGCCTTTTCCATTTCTTTTCTTGCCTTATCCTTATCTTTTTTCTTATTAAAGTAAATTAGAGCAAGATTTCTATGCGCAGTAGCAAAGGAAGGGTTAATTTTTATTGATCGAAGAAAATAATCCTGCGCTTTGTCGTACTGTTTCTTGTCATACATAAGATTCCCCAGATAATAACATGCTTTATCGTCCTTTGCATTACACGCTATCGCATATTGCAGCAATGCAATATCTGCCAATTTATTCGGAAAGCAGTATAGCGGCGTTCTGGCTGCCGCCTCCTTAAGGCAGAATTTTGCTGTCTGCTCTTCCCCCATGAAATGATTATAATAAGCTTCGTAGTATTTAAGCATTGGATGCTCGTTGTCACATTCTTTCAGTAACATAACTGCTTCTTTATAAAACCCTGCCTCCGCATAATCGTTGGCATATTCAAGATAGGTATTCACCTGATCTCGCATCTGCTGCTTCAAGATACTCAGGGTATCACTTGAAGCAGAGTCACTTTTGAGACATCTTTCCAACAGAACTTGTTCATATCCCGTGCGGAAATCGAATTGATCTATCCTTAAAGTCTCTTCGATATAAGCTTGTGCTTCTCCACTTCTTCCGGCAAGCCTTAATAAACTGCATTTCATACCTCTAGCTTTCATGTTATGACTATTCTTAATCAGGCTTAATTCAATTAATTCCCTTGCCTTTTCGTAATTTTTATTTAAGCACTCTATGGCTGCACAATAGTAATAGGAATTCTCCTGTTGTTCCTTACTCCAGGTTGCTTTACGAAAATGCTTATAAGCCTCCTCAAATCTACGTCTATAAAAATACGATAGCCCCAACTGATACATCGCTTCCGAATCATAGGGATTGGGATTACGCACTTGCAGCTTCTTAACCGCTTCTTTCAGATACTTCTCACTTTCTTCAAATTGCCCTCTTCGAAGCAGCAAGGTTCCATAGGCAGTATTTAACCTGATGTCCGTGCCATCGCGCTTAAGCCCTTCCAGGTAATAGGGATCCGGATCATAGGTGGCATGCCGGTATTGTTCTATATGTAATCCAATCAGATAAAGCTCTTCCAGGCTTTCCACCTGTTTCGGCATAAGCACCGGTATCGCAGGTTCCGGTATCTCGAGTTCTTCTTCCACCCTTGGATTTAATTCAATTAACAGGTTGCCATCTCTATCATATACAGTTAAGATCAGATCTTTATCCTGCAGATTTCCCACCGCTGCTGATGTCTTGTAAATATCATTTGGCGAAATAGTGGAGCTGCTGCCGTGATAAATCCTGCCCTTTTTATCGGATAGTTTAACTTCTGCATCACAAAATAAGTCAGTTGCATAAATAACTATGTCAGCATAATTATCACTTTCCTTCATTTTCGATATCACAAGACTCAAAACAATATCCTTATTAGCTGCCTTTACCTGCCCAGCTTCTTTATAGGGCATAAAATACTGCTGAAAGCTCTTCTCTTCAAAAGGTTTTAACCAGGTAAAATCAGGTTGATTATCCGTGTACACTCCCGTCATCAACTCGATATAAGGACCATTTTCATCGGTCAGATTGCGATCCCAGGCTTGACCAAAATCTCCATTCCCCCAAGTCCACTGCTTCTTACCGGGTGAAATATGATGATCTGCCACATGCAATATACCAGCTTTCAGCTGACTATCATATCCTCCCACATAGTCATAATCAGAACGATACGCCATGTAGGAAGTGGGTACCGGGATATTCTTATATCTGGAGATATCAACTCCGGCAGAATAATCCATTTTATAATAAGTACCAGTTGCGATTGGGAAGGTTGAAACATCTCGTTTGCCATGATCATAAACCGCATGAACGTCTGGCGGAAACACAGACACGGTGTGGTCATTCGCCGGTACCGCAGGATTCGCCCACCAAAGGAAGGTCTGTGCTAAATTGGTGCGATTATATAACTGCCCCTTTATCTCCAAATATGCTTTCTCCGGATGCAAGGTAAAACCAGCCATTCCCTTCGTACCATACATTGGATCTATCTCATTCACCCATACCGTTTTACTGCCATCCTCATTCTCCTGTAAATAGTAATCTACTGGCGAAAATGTGCTGGGTCTGTGATGTTGGGGCCAGTTAAATTCAATGCCTCCGGAAATCCAAGGACCGGTAAGGCCGACAAGGGCGGGTTTAATTACTTCATTATAATAAACGAAGTCATAGTTATTCGTTTTATCCAAGGCTCTTTGAATTCTGCCGCCAAGCTCCGGAAGTATCATAATATGCAGATATTTATTCTCCAGATATACAGCATTGTATGTCTTATCAACCTTCTCATCGTAGATCTTATCAATCACGGGATATGGATAAACCTTTCCAGAACTCCCTTGATATACTCGTTTTTCTAAAAACATCGGATTTTTATCCGGGTTTCCAACTTCATAGGTAGGAATCACAACTTCTGCTTCCCACATGTCAACGTTATTCAACATGCATATTTCCTCCAATCAATTATAAAATCAACATTTTATAATTTCTAACATCAGATTTAACTACAACCTGCAGCATAAGTTTGATAAAATTCCTATCATTCAAATTTGATGTTCTACTCTTATAAATTATTGCTTGCGCTATTAGCTTACACCATAGCTATACTCAGATTATAATTAAACGGATGAAAGAAAACATTAGCTGAACCTGCCATATCATTATAAAATATTGCTCTTGCTATTCCCTTTATATGTCCATACTTCTGAAGTTTCCCGGAGTCATATCAGTTATCTTCTTAAAAGTATTACAAAAGCTGGATTCGTTGGAAAAACCACATTGATATGCAATTTCACGAAGGCTTAAATTAGTAGATTTTAATAGTTCTTTTGCATTCACTACTTTTGTCTTAATAATGTATTCATGAATTGTAAAGCCTGTATGCTTTTTAAATATGCGCGAGAAGTAAAATTCGCTTAAACCTGCCACCTTAGCCAATTCACTTATGGACAATTCCTGTTCATAATTTTCTTCAATATAATTAACCACTTTATCAACTATATCATCCTTACCCGAAGCATCCATCCACGGCTTTGCAAAGAATTCACCTAAAATTCTTGCTATATATGCCGATTGTATCGCCTCTGGGAACTTCTTTCCCGATTGATAATAATTATATATTTTATATATTCCATTCACGATTTCACTAGAGTTTTTCGATATGATAATTGAGTTATGCAATTCACTAAGTTCCTTATAAAATGCGTCAGCATTCGCTCCATCAAAATGAAACCATACGGCATGAAACCCACCCAAAGAGGAATAACTATGAGGTTTATGACAGTCAATCAATACTGTTTCTCCTTTTTTAGCCACATAGGAGATGTTCTCAAACTCTATTCTTACACTTCCTTTGGTTATATGTATCACCAGAAAGCTGTTGTAATTCTCTCTTCTAAGCACATAGGTATCTTCATACATAAAGTGCCCGGTACAGGTCACGTAAAAGAATAAGGTCTTCGCCTGATTGCTTGGGCTTGAGAAAAATAACTCAGATGAGGGTAATACTCCCTTTTCCGTTGATTGCATGCAAAACCTCCATTGTATTCTCATTACTATTTTCAGCCAATGATATCAAAGGTGTGTTCGTATCTATCATAGATAGACCCTGTTGATATCTCAATTTACTTTCGATTATATGAAAAACTAGGGCCTAACTTCAAGTTCGCCCCAGCTAATTCGTACATAAGGTGAAACAACTGATTATTTCACTTGTCATGAATTATATTTATCATTTTCCAAAACACATCAAACAAATTATAGAAAGCACTTAAAATTCTTTTAAAATACCACCGAGTAACCTCTTATTTATCCGTAATGACAATTGAAGTATCATAGATACCAACCGCCTCGATACCATAGATATCAGCAATTTGCTCTTCCGAACTTTCAAATCTTGCCGCCATCTCTGAGTCACTGTGTACTTTCGAACCCTTCTTTTGAGGTGAAATATAAATATATAATCCATGCTTAATAATTTCTTCTCGATAAGGCATCAAATCCAATTCCCAGGTATCATCGTTGCAGAAATTATCGTGAATCATTTTTCCATTGATAAAAGCATAGCCAATATCCCCAATATAATCCACTCGAAGCAGCAATTGTTTCATTCCCTCAAAACTTTTAGGATCAATCTTTATTTCGACTCTTGCATTCACTACCTTGGTCGAGGTAATCGGACTGCCAACAACAGGACGCTTTAATTCACCCGTACCCTCTTTATTAATAGTACTTCTGTCCTCAACATTAATTTTTACCTCCGGCAGCGGAAGCTCTATTTCATACACTTCAAATACGCCTTCCGAAGCTTTGGCATTTACTACCTTGTCCACTCCAGATACGGCAGCCGGAGGGAATACTTTTATCAGAGCTTCTTCTCTATCTCCGCAGCATTCCAGTCTAATATCTTTCTCGCCCGGTAATACAGCCGCCTCAGAGATGATAACACGTTCTATTCCATCCTTTTCGAATTGCCAGAAGTTCATAGCATCTGTTAACGGCAGAGTGCAAATATTCACTCTTTGCCCCTTTTCATTTTCGCAGGTAATTGTGGAATGTATCTCCGGTAATACCTCCACAGTCGTATCTGTCTGCTTAACAACTCCACGAACCTCTTTGATAATCTTCGAGGAAATACCGTATTCACAGCGCATACCAGGAATGGTGTGGAAGAAATAATAGATCTCATTATTGTGGGTTAACTTTGAGATAAGCTGAGCTGTTGCATATTTCACTGTAATCCCATCCAAATCTACATTGAGCGGAAGAATTGCATTGGCATTGGCAGCTAAATCAAGTGTTCCCACCTCTGGAAAACGGATATCTCCACTATCCAGAGACAAGGAAATTACAAAATCTTTTTGATCATGTACATCTGCATGATCCTGATAATTATTAATGAACAGGAAGCCTTTTCCCTCTTCGTTGACACGAACTGCATAGCGAAGGGTATCGGTATCCTCTGGTTTTTGAACCGCTGCTTCTGGTGATAAGACCGTTTTGGTGCCACAGACCAACTCCTCAAAATGCTTATAGAATAAATGCTGCAATTTCAGATACTTATAACTGTCACGAAGCTGACCAAACTCACCAATCGCAGCCTGATAATCATAGGAGAATTTCGGAACCGCATTTTCATTCAGATAAGGAACTGTTTTACCATGAGGATTAGTGCCACCATGATACATATAGTATCCAAGGAAGTTACAGCCGCTCGCCACCTTTACCGCTGCCATTGCTCCAACACTTTCATAGGGCAGTTTAAACCTGTACTGATAGAAGACAGTCATTCCTCCACCCATCTCACAGCAGGCAAACGGGAAATCCTCTTTCGCATATTCCGGGTCAAAATTATAGTATTGCGGGGAGGCATTGTTGTGAAAGTCATTCATTAAATACTCTGCGGTAGCTGGATGTTCTTTAATATCTCCGTAGAACATCCAAGGTCTGAAGGCATAGCCACCCCATAAAGGGAAGACCACCTCAACAGGTGCACAGGAGCCGCCCCAGGCAGTAGAAGTATAGATTGGTGCGATTAAGCCTTCTTCCTTTGCAATCTCCTTGAGCTTTTGCATATGGCTTGCTCCCTCGGAACCGCTGACCACCCATTCTTTACTGTTTTCCGTAGTCATTTCCCAAGGTGCGGAGGCATGTTCATATTCATTTTCTATCTGTATGCCAACAATCGGGCCATCATCCTTGAACATCAATCCCTTAACCTGTTCTCCAATGGCATGGAACCACTTTTGGGTATAACTCAAATATTCCGGTGCATTACTTCTTAAATCAAAGGGACGTCCATACAACCAGTCAGGATATCCTCCATTACGACATTCCCCATGATCAAAAGGTCCAATTCTTAGGATAATTTGCATCCTATGCTTTTGACATAGCTGTACGAACTTTCTTAAGTTCTTATTGCCTTCCCAGTCAAAGGTGCCTTCAATTTCCTCATGATGGATCCAAAACACATAGGTAGCAATGATATTCAGGCCACCCATTTTCATCTTAATAATTTCATCTTCCCAATGCTGTTCTTCCATTCTGGAGAAATGAGCTTCGCCACAGATTGCAAAATATGGTTTATCATTTTGCATCATATAATAATTGGTAAAGTATACATGGTTTCCTGACGGATTAACCCCTCCCATGTCTATTGGCGCAGGGTAAATTGGGTTCCTGATTGCTTTTGCCTGTAAATGATATTCACGCATATATAATACTCCTTATTATTTCGATGATCCGACAATACCGGTTACAAAGTACTTCTGCATTGTTAAAAACACAAACAAGATTGGTATGGTAGCTATAACGATACCAAGCATAAGCTGTCCATAATCAACAAAGTATGCCGAGGACAAAGAAGACAGTAATAATGTAAAGGTCTTTTGTTCATTGGTTTGCAGAACAATCAACGGCCACAAATAATTATTCCATTGTTTCATAAAGGCATAAATAATACCCGCAGCAAAGGTCGCTTTCATAGGTGGAATTACCAATCTAAAAAATATTTTTAATTCATGTGCACCGTCAATTCGTGCCGCTTCAATGATTTCCGTAGGAAAGGATATGAAGCTTTGACGGAAAAAGAAAACTAAGAAAGGCATCGCCAGGGTAGGTATAATAACTGCTGTGTGTGTATCCAGCAGATTCCATTTACTCATCATTTTAAAGAGAGGAATCATCTGTGAGGCAAAAGGAATCATCATTGATAATAAGAACAGAGAATAAACAATATTTCTTGCTTTACTCCGATATTTTTCAAATCCATAACCAGCCATAGAACATACTAATACAGATAAAAACGTATAAATAACAGTTACTTTCGTAGAATTAACAAATATGCGCAATATGGACGCTTTTTCCACAAGATTGTTCCAATTCTCTCCCAAAAGGTTGCCAAAGGACAAACTGCCCAGGGTAACGTCAGCACTGCTGTTTGTAGAACCAACAAGCATCCAGAAGAACGGAAAAACCGATACCAGGGCTGCTAAAATTAATATGATATAAGATATAACTCTATTTACTTTCGTAGTTGTTATTGTAAAAGAAGGTTTGTTTTTCATTTTGCATCATCCCCCGTAATTCTAAATTGTATAATCGCCAGTATAATCATAATGAATACAATTACATAGGATAACGTTGAAGCATAGCCTAAATTTGGTGAATATACAAAGGATTGATTATAAATATATTGGGACATGGTCAGTGTTTCATTCGCAGGTCCGCCCATGGTAATATTCATCGGTTCATCAAAAAGCTGTAAAGTTCCATTTGTAGACATGATGATAGTCAAAAGCAGAGTAGGTTTTAACTGCGGTATTGTAATCTTCCAGAACGTATGCCAGGCATTTGCACCATCAACTCGTGCCGCTTCATAGGTTTCAGCCGGTATATTTTGCATGGCTGCCAATAGGAAGATAACATCGTAGCCGGTCCAGCGCCAGGTTAGAGCTATCATAATAATTACTTTTGCCCAAATTGGATCCTGTAACCACTGAATGGATTCACCCATAACACCAAGAGTTTGTAAGGCATGATTTATGAGTCCATTCTGCGAGAACATCATTTTAAATAATACTGAATAAGCAACCAAACTTGTAACACAAGGAAGGAAAATACTTGTACGTAAAATCCCTTTCATTTTTAACTTAGGGCTATTAAGCAATGAAGCGAAAGCAAGTGCCAGCAACTTCATAATAGGTACTTGAATAATTAAAAATATAAATGTATTTCCCATTGATTTCAAAAACAACTTATCTCCCAGCATTCGCTTGAAGTTATCAAGCCCTGAAAAGCGAAAAGCACCTTCATCAAAGGTCTGAAAGGATAGCCATATAGATTCTATCGCCGGATAAATGGTAAATACACAAAATAATACAACAGCAAAGGATACGAAGAACCAGCCGTAAGCATTATAATTAATTAATGTTTTTGTTCTTTTTTTCATACTTTCACTTCCTATTCAGCAATTTAGATTACCTGCCTGTATACGACAAACTTTAAATCCTTCGAACATTATGATGTCATGTACATATATTAACCGGAATGACGCAAAATCCTGTCATTCCGGTTAATTCCATATTTATTATCTGCCTAGCTGATTCTTAAGCTGTGCTTCTGCATCACCCAGCGCAGTCTTAATATCTGCATCACTTGTTAATACACCGGAAAAGGCTGCTGTAACTGCATCGTTTGCTTCAGCAACGTAACCGCCGTAATTAACGCCAGGTACTTTAGCCAGAGTATCTGCAAAGATGGTATAAATTTTTTGTCCGCCAAAATACTCATCTTCTGTATCAAAAGCAGGACCGCTTAATGCAGGTACATAACCTGATACACAAGCATGCGCCAACATAATATCTTTATAGAAATCTGTATTTGATGCGTATACTTTACTTAATAAATCAGCTGCTGCTTCCTTATTCTTAGAGGAATCCAGTACATACCAGGAAGAGCCGCCCAAGTTAGAAGCATTCACTGCACCATCAATATCACTAAATCTAGGTGTGGAAGCTATTCTCCACAGACCGGACTGATCTTCTGCTGCTTTAATCGTAGATGCCATCCAAGGTCCATTAATAATACTAGCTACAGTACCATTGTTAAGTGCACCTGCACGATCACCAGTACCTTCCGCTTCAAATAGGATACCACTATCTTTCATTTCTTTAATTAATGCAAACCCTTTTTCTAAAGCAATATTATTGGCAATATTAATGTCACCATTTGCATCAAAATACCACTGACCAACCGATTGCATCATAGAACGAAGTAAGGTTGTTTTATTCGCTGCCATTTCAACAATCATACTTGAGCCAGTTTTATCTTTCACTGCTTTTCCTATTTCAATAAATTTTTCCCAAGTCAAGTCCTGCATATCAGCATCGGTATATCCTGCCTGCTGAATTAAATCAGTACGATAAAATAATACGGATGCACCAGTATCAAGCGGCACACCATATTGATGACTATCATAACTTACTGCTTCCACTTTGAAGTCAAGGAAATTTGAATAATCAACTGTATCTGTTAAATCTGCAAAGCTTCCTTTAAAGGTCTTAAGATACTTACCAGAAACATAATCCTCCATAAGAACAATATCCGGCAAACCACTTCCACCTGCAGTCAATCCAGTTTGAAGCTTGGTATAAACATCTTCTTTTGCAAGACTGATTACTTCCACTGTAACATTAGGATTTTCTTTGCTGTAATATTCACCAGCCAGCTGCATGATAGGGATATTATAGTTATCGTCCCATGCCCATACAGTTATTTTTGTAGGCTCTGAACCCTGGTTTGAATTTGAATCATCGTCCTTGTCTGGGGTACTTCCTTTGGAACAGCCTACTAATGCAGTTGTAAGCAATACACTTAGGATAGTAATAGCAAGAAATCTTTTTTTCATACATAATCCTCCTATACATATATTAATTTGCTTTCGCCTCATGTCTGTTCGTATATACGAACTCAATATGTAATTAAGAACTTTGGCGTGAACCCATTGTAGCATAGGTATTTTATTTTGACAAGTGTTATAATCGGTTTTTTTAGATAAATTATTTATTATTTTGACTTTTATAATTACTTTTTGTAAGTATTTAGACAAATAATACATTTGACATTGACAAACAGTTTTTGGAATGTTACGATTTAGTAAATTCGTATATAGGTATTCAGTTCACCTAATATCAATAAAACAGAATACGGGAGGGTTTCAAATGGCAGATAAAGTGGATCACCGTTCCACCAGCCGAGTACTAGACATTTTAGAATTAATATCCAATGGTAATAGCCAAGGATATACCTTAACTGAAATTGCCGCAAAGATTGATGCGCCAAAAAGCAGCTTATTTCCTATTCTTCATACCTTATTGGATAGGAATTATCTTTCCTTGGAGGTTAACAGCGGTCGATATGCCATCGGAGTGACAGCCTATAAGATCGGCAGTTCCTATTTAGATAACTTTAATATAATGAATGAGATCGTCCATGAACTGCAAAACATTACAAATGTATGTGCAGAAGCCAGCCACTTTGCAGTATTAAGCAACGGCGATACGATTTACCTGGCAAAAATCGACTCACCGGAACCAATTCGAATGATTTCCTCTGTTGGCCGCAGTATACCGGCGTATGGTACAGGCTTAGGGAAAGCTTTATTAATGGATCATAGCTTAAGCGACTTAAGACGCTTATATCCGGAAGGTCTTAAAGCACTTACCGAGCATACGGTTACCGATTACTCCTTATTGTATGATCAGTTAACTTCCGCTAATCAATGTGGTTTTGCTTACGAAGTGGAAGAATCCAACCTTTTTATAAGATGTATTGCTATTCCGATAAGACAAAACAACAGAATTGTCGCCGCTATCAGTGTTGCACTTCCTACCTTCCGTTATACCACGGAAAAAGCTGAATTAATTCAACATCTGTTACTAAACGCTAAAAACAAAATTGAAAATATATTAAAAACCATACCTGTCGACTTTGATAAATTGACATAACTATGTACACACAAGGAGGATTTTTATGCCTGATCTAATTACCATTGGGGAAACAATGGCCGCCTTTGCACCAGAAGGCGGCTTACCGATACGAAAGGCTCCCTGCTTTCATTTACGAATAGCAGGTGCCGAAAGCAATACTGCCATAGGTGTTGCAAGGCTCGGTCATACTGCCGGCTGGATCAGTCGTCTGGGTAAGGATAGCTTTGGCGAGTATATATTAAACACCATCAAAAAGGAAGGTGTTGATACCTCCCGTGCAACTACGGATACATTACATTCCTCAGGCATCATGTTCAAGCAACCCAACAATGAGAACGCAACAGAGGTATCCTATTATCGCGAAAACTCTGCTGCTACATATCTATCCAAGACTGACATCGATCTGGATTACTTAAAATCTGCCAAGGTGCTTCACATTACTGGAATTACACCTATCCTAAGTGAAGATTGCAACGAATATATTAATGCTGCTATAGAGATAGCTCATGATAATCATATTCTTGTTAGCTTTGACCCCAATATCCGATTAAAGCTTTGGCAGAACAATGATTATCGTCCGTTACTAAAAAGTATAATCCGTAATTCAGATATTGTTTTACTGGGATTAAGCGAAGCAGCTCAACTTTATGGTACAGACGATGTCCATGTTATTATTAATACCATCTTCTCTCACCCACGAGTTCAATCTATTGCAATTAAAAACGGTTCAACAGGTGCCTGGGTCTGCACCCGTGATGAGCAGCATTTCATTGATCCTATTCCCTGCAATTGTGTTGATCCCGTTGGCGCAGGTGATGGTTTTAATGCCGGCTTTCTACACGGAATTCTTGAAGGCAAGGACATTAAAACCTGCGGTCTTTACGGTGGAATTGTTGGTGCACTTGCAACTGAAACTTATGGTGATATCGACGGTTATCCAGTTTTAACAAAACTAAAGGATATCGCTAACAATTACAAAGTCAGTTAATTTACAGGAAAGCAGGTTCATATATGCAGCAAATAATTAAAGAAAATCCAATCATATCTATTATTCGCCAACTTCCTTTGGAGCATACTATTGATTATGCCCAGGCAGTTTATAACGGTGGAATTAAAGCTTTCGAAATAGCCAGCAATTCAACCGATGCGATAAAACAAATATCTCTGCTCCGCTCACACTTTGGCTCTACGGCCATTATCGGTGCCGGGACGGTTACAACTCTGGAACGTGCAGAGGAAGCTATGGAAGCAGGTGCACAATTTTTACTCACACCTTCTACCAATAGATCCATTTTGGAATTTGCAAAGAAAAACAATATTCCGATACTGCCAGGTGTTATGACTCCCACAGATGTGGACATATGCTATAACTTAGGTTACAAGGTGTTCAAGCTTTTTCCCGCAGCAACACTTCCTCTAAACTATATTCAAAGCCTCAAGGGACCTTTTGACGATACAGATTATGTGGCTGTCGGCGGAGTTACCGCATCAAACATCTCACAGTTTTTCCAGAGCGGTTTTATAGGCGTTGGTATTGGCAGCAATCTAATACCCAGGGAATATATCGAAGCAAATAACTGGAGTGCAGCAACACAATACATTTCTGAACTTGTTACATCCATTGACAGATAATTATAGGAGGTTACTTCATGAAAATTACATCAATTGAAACTTATCTCGTAAGACCCAGATGGTGCTTTGTAGAAATACAGACTGATGCAGGAATCACTGGATGGGGCGAGCCCGTTTTAGAAGGACACGCTGCAACTGTACAAGCCTGCGTACAAGAAATGTCCTCTTATCTGATCGGTGCTAACCCACTTCAAATCGAGGACATATGGAATACACTTTACCGTTCTGGCTTTTATCGTGGCGGCGGTATTTTAATGAGTGCTATTGCTGGTATCGATCAAGCCTTATGGGATATCAAAGGCAAAGCCTTGAATGTACCTGTCTATGAATTAATGGGTGGAGCTTGCAGAACTAAAATCCGTGTTTATTCCTGGATTGGCGGTGATCGCCCCAGTAATGTAGGTGCTGCTGCAAAAGAGAAAATGGATGCTGGTTTCACAGCAATCAAGATGAATGCCACCGACGAATTACAGTATATCGACAGCTATGATAAGGTGGATGCAGTATTGGAGCGTGTTGCTGCAATTCGAGAGGCCTGCGGTAAATACTTTGGTATTGCTATTGATTTTCATGGTCGTGTTCATAAGCCTATGGCTAAAGTTCTTGCAAAGAAACTGGAAGAGTTTGATCCTATGTTCATTGAAGAGCCAGTTTTATGTGAGCACATGGAATACTTTCCTGAAATCGCTGCGGCATGTAATATCCCAATTGCTACCGGCGAACGCCTTTATTCAAAATATGACTTCAAACGTCTTCTCCAAATCGGTGGTATTGATATTATACAGCCAGACTTATCCCATGCCGGAGGAATTACAGAAGTGAAAAAGATAGCCTCTTTGGCAGAAGCTTATGACGTGGCTTTAGCTCCTCATTGTCCACTTGGACCAATAGCACTTGCTGCCTGCTTACAAGTAGATGCTACCTGCCATAATGCTGTGATACAAGAACAAAGTATGGGAATTCACTACAATGTTGGCAAAAGCGTGCTGGATTATATCCATAACAAAGAGGACTTTGCCTTTAAAGACGGCTACGTAGATATGCCTAAGCTTCCCGGACTTGGTGTTGTAGTTAACAAAGAATTAATTCTTGAAGAAGCTGCAAATCCCCATAGCTGGAAAAACCCTGTATGGCGTCATAAAGATGGTTCCATTGCGGAGTGGTAACAATATCCATATAATAGATTTTAATTTATAAGGGCTGTTGCAGGTAACTTTTGCAACAGCCCAATAATATTTACATCTTCTTAATTTCTTCTGCTATTTCAATAATCGTATCTTCTGTTTGAGGGAGTATTCCTATTTTATCATAGTAAGCGTGTCTCATCCCATTATATTGAATTATACGTACCGGAACCCCTGCTTTCTGTAATAGCCCTGCATAGAATTCACCTTCCAGACGTAACCCATCGTATTCTGCCAGTAGAAGAAGAGTTTTACAAATACCTGTTTTCTCTCCAAAGGCTGGACTGATATAGGGATGCGTTACCTCTTCCTTGCCTTGAATATATATCTTTTCACTGTTAGCATTTTCCTGATCACTTCCGAGATGTATTAATCCTGGTAAATATTGCTTTTGATCCTCGACTATTGTAAAAGCCTTTTCATCTCGTACAAAGCCAGGCAATTTATAATTAGTGAATGTTAATTTAGGATAAATCAAAGTTTGAAGCTTTAGATAGTTGGTGCCATAATCTCGATCCATCTGAGCACATACTGCGGAAAGGTTACCGCCTGCACTGTCTCCGCCAATCGCTATTTTATCCTTATCAACTCCAAGTTCCTTCGCATGCTCATACACATATTTTAGAATTTCATAAATCTGAGTACCTGCTGCCGGGTATGGCTGATCTGGAGCAAGGGCATAGTCGATGTTAAAGACAATACAATTTGCCAGTTCCGCGATAAGTCTGCATTGATTTTCCACCGCAAATACAGAACCTCCAAAAAATCCTCCACCATGAAGATATAGATACGCCTTTCTAGTCTCATCCCTCCGGGTCTTTCTAGGGAAATAAGACCACACCGGTACCAACCCATAGGAAGTATCGATTAATTGATAACCGGTATATATTTCTACCGTATTCAGGTTGTAATTAAAGCAACCCATGGAATCACGAATTTGTTCCAACGTAGGTTCTTCTTTCCACCCCGTATCCTCTATTATCTCCTTCAGTTCTTTTGCATCCAGCCTGCCTGTGGTTCCGTCCGGAAGCGGTTTCACTTCCACTTCTAAATCTCCCAGCTTTATTATTTGCTTTTCCGTATTCAGTCTTTGAATGGCTGATTCTTCATATTCCTTCATACTCTTGCGTAATCCTCTCTGATTTTAGATTTAAAAATTACAGATTTAACTTTTTTAAACTGGTAACCTTTTGTTAGTTATATCTATTTATTTGATGAGCGTTTTAAATAAGTGTTCAAACAAAAAGTCTCTTCGGATTTCATATACATATTTAATCAAATGTCTGGATTTACTAAAGGCATAATAATCATCATACTCGGGTATTGGACTATGCACCAGCCGATCATTCATAAACTTACCTTCATCCTCCAGCAGCCAGGCAACTGCTGTAACATCCCAAATCACACGACTCCAACAGGTACTTTCTTCCATGCACTCTGCTTCTTTCAAGGTTGCTGACAGCAAGTAATCACAGAGCTTGTTCCTGCCTTTTAACCAATATTTTAACTCGTGTTCCGTGGTGGTAAAGCCAGAGACAACACCTAAGCAGGGAAGCTGTACCAGGGGTACGCCACAGCCAAATACAATTCTTGCTGCTGCGATATCTTGAATTAAGTTAAACTCATTATTTCTGGGCCAATCATGAGCGTGACCTCCGAGCCAAATCAAGACGATTTTGTCTACTATTTTAGGCTCGAGTATTATTGCGGAAGCCACATTGGTGATTGCTCCGATTGCAATAACATAAAGCGGTTCCTCATCCTTTCTTGTCATCGCAAGTTCAATGAGATTACGTGCAGCCGGTGAATCCACCGCCTGTTGTTCATTAGGAAGATAAGCACGTGAGCCTTTAAAGGTAACATTTTTATACTCTTCTCTATCCATAAGCTCCAGTAGATGCATAATTTCATCATAACTCTTCTCCATCCCATCTTCCGGACCTGTGGATTTTTCATTAAAAAACGGAGCCGCATAGATCGCTTTTAAATTAAGTTTATCTTCAGACTTTATCAAATAGGATAATGCGAACTGGTCATCTATCTCGTTAAAGGTATCTGTATCTATTACTACATCCACCCTTCCCTTAGGTTTTTGCAGTTTCCGCAGGATTTCTTCCTGATTCATTTTTAGATCTCCTTTCAGTACAACTTTGTATTTCCACTGCTATATAATAAAACTATATTGTTCTTATTACTCATCAAACTATATTTGCATCACCTTGGTCTATGTATCGATTCTTCTTTCTTAATTTAATTCTTGAAGCCTGCTTACAACCTCATCCCTAGTTGGAATGGATATGCTTGCACCTTCTCTCGACACGGTAATAGAGGAAGCCATAGCAGCCATTTTTAAGGCACTTTGCACTTCGATTCCTTCAGCAACGGCACTAATAAAATATCCGGAAAAGGTATCACCAGCTGCTGTGGTATCTTTCACCTTGGCAGGAAAGATTGGTTGAGTGTATTCCGTATCTTTGTCTTTATAAATCGCTCCCTTTTCACCAAGGGTAAGTATTATTTTCAACTCTGGATATTTGGATGATAACTTTTCAATTATTTTCTCTGACTGGCTTTCACCGCTTAGCTCCAAGCCTTCAGTTTCATTTAGAATTAACCATGTAACACCTGAAAAATCCAGAGTTTTTAATTTCTCATCAATTGGAGAAGGATTTAAAGCCACTTTAACTCCTGCTTTTGCAGCCTTTTGAAGAAGATATTCAAGATTACTGATTTCATTCTGTAATACAAGTATATATTCCTCATTGATGGCGGTGAGAACGGTATCCATATCCTGAGTTGTAATTTCCAGATTACTTCCGCCATATAACAGGATACAGTTCTCACCCTTAGGGTCTACCTGAATAATTGCATGTCCGGTAGCCGTTCCCTTTTTATTAATAAGTGAGGTATCAACGCCACCTTCCTGTAAAGCTTTCATAACCAATTCTGCATTTGATCCAACTTTTCCAGCGTGATATACGTAGGAACCTGCCTTTGCCAAAGCAATCGATTGGTTCAGACCTTTTCCTCCCGGAAAGCATTGATACTGTGTGGAAGCCAGTGTTTCTCCCGGTTTTAGAAAATGAGGAATTTGATAAACATGATCAATATTGATTGACCCAAAATTTAATATTTTCATTCTGTACCTCCTGTTATGTAATCCGTATATTGTTTGTAACAGTTGAGAACCAAGCATGGAGGAACCCATAGGTTTTCAAGCTCCGTTCCGAATAGTTACAATTATTCTATCTTATTACAATAATTTTACATCTTACATTTCAATTTGTATAGAATGAGAAGCTCCATCTTCAAAGATTGATATCCTGTTCCCATCAACCAGCTTCTGATCCACAATTAACTTAGATATTCCCTTTTGCTGACCGTTCTCATTCTTAATTTCAATATTATATACACAGTTACGGAAGGTTCTCTTAAAGCTTACTTGTTTCCATGCAGAAGGGATACACGGCTCCAGGGTAATAGTGCCGTACCCAGGGAAGAATCCCATCATATACTGTGTCACCGCACGGTATACCCAACCTGCTGTACCGGTAATCCAGGCAAACATTGTCTCACCTGCTCTGGGATTTTCCGGTCCGAGATACATGTTAGTTAAAGCATAGGGCTCACAACCGGAATGAGTGGATGGATTCTTATTGCTGTCGGGTAGGATTTTACTTAAGGAGGCATAGGCAATATCTCCTCGCCCTTCGATACAATCTGCAACCACTTTGAATACACCGCCGTGACAGTAGGGGGTCGAATTCTCCCATATTCCAGGCACAAAACTGCTCAACCTTCCGATATTAGGTTGATACTTCCGATAAGCCGGATACAGGGTCAACGGTCCAAAATCCGAATCCAAATAGGTATCAATTGCTTTTAAGCATTTGGAACGTCGCTCACCTTCCACTACATTGGAAAGAATTGCCCAGGTCTGACTGTTGAGATATATTTTTCCTTCCTTCTCGGTATTCGTTCCAACTGCATTTCCTAAATCATTAAAAGCAGCCAGATACCAGTCCCCATCCCAGGCCTTCTGATTAATGGTCTTTTTCATTCGTTCTTCTCTGGTTATCATCTCTTCTTCAACTGCTTTATCAAGAAGAACTTCTCTGGCTATCTCCGCTGTATTTTGCAGTGCATAGCAGAGAGCTATGGAGGTCCACACACTTTCACCTTTACCACCGGTGCCAATACCATTTAAGGAATCATTCCAGTCCCCGTCATGGGCAAGCACCAGATCATGCTCTCCCAAATCCTCGGAAGAATATCTGGCAGCTGTCAGAATATGCCCCCAAACAGTATCTTCACCTTCATCCAAATAGGGTACAACTGTATCTAGGAAGGCTATATCACCAGTTTCTTTCAAATAAGCATTAATCGTAGGTGCAATCCAGGTTGGACCATCCGAGTAGATATGATGGTCAAGCGGAAGCCATCCGCGAACACACCTTCCATCCTTGTATTGATACCGTAAGGTTTCTATTATTTTCTCTTTTGCAAGCTCCGGATTAAAAGCGGCAATCGCCCAGGCATCCTGTAACTGATCACGAAAGCCCTTCCCCGTATCACGCCCAACCTCCGCACATAACTGTACCTGTTGTTTCACCCAGGCATTTGCTATGTAATTAATTTTATCATCTGGAGTTACCACATAATTATCGTCAAAGATTTTACGTTTTTCAGCTTTTAATCTCTTAAAATCCTCTTCAATTTTGCCAGCAGCAAATAAAGTCTCTGTAATTTGAATTGCTGTGTTCATTTCATCCGCTGCCCCAAGAAGATTATGATAGGTAACTTCTTGACCTGGTTCTAAATGAAAGCTATGTTCAAGAACGCCAACCATCTGTTCACAGGCTGCGATGCTGTTGGATAGCTGTTCATGTTTAAGTCCCAGTGGATTTTCAAAGCTTCCATATCTGCCGAGGAATGCTTTTCTGCTGCTTTCAAAACCGGATATTTTGTAATCCGAGGCAACAAATCCATTAAACCAATCATGCGGACGTTCCTGTGCTTCGTTGTAACACATTAAAAGGCTATGCTCTTCATCAAACCTGCTAAATACATAGGAATTATAGTCACTGTATCTGGCATATCCCTCCAGCAGAAAATCACAGACAAAGTATACTTTAAATTCCTTTGCATTGTCTGTTTCATTTTTTAATGTTACTGTCCAGATTTCAGCTGATTGATCCTCATTAACAAATACTCTTGCCTTCACTGAAAGCCCATTTAAACTCCCTTCCAGTATGGAATAGCCCGGTCCATGTATACATTGATAACGATCCAACGGAGTCTTCACCGGATACCAGCCCGGATTCCATAGAGTATCCTTTTCTTTTATATAAAAATATCTGCCGCCTTCTCTAAGAATACTGCATCTTCCTTTTCCATTTGGATCAATATAACTGGCAGCCCTTCCACCATATGCCCCCATACCACCACCAAAATGATTAATACCGGATAAAAATTTATTATTCCAGGTATAATTTAATAATGGCCTTGGCGTGTTTAATTCTGTTATTATATACTCTTCTCCATTATTATTGAAGTTTCCAAAAGAACTCATCTGCTCGACTCCTTCTAAATTCGTTTGTCTGTCTATTTATTTCGTTAACATGAATCGAAAGATTAATAACACAAACTTCACAGTGACAAGTTTAATATTTCATAATAGAACCAACTCGTTCTACTCAATGAATATTTGATGCCGTTTTTCAAATGCACAATTAATTGTCAGGTTTGAGTTACTAACACATTCTATAGGCGAATTACTTCATCCTTTTCTGCTGATTCGTAAGCTGCATACACCAGTTTTAAAGTCTTTAAATTATCCTCGCCCGTTGTTTCCGCTTCCTTTTCTCCTAACAGAGCTTGCAGGAAATCTCTGTTTGCCTCAATGGTAGCCGTCTGACTTAGATAGTACCTTCTGTCCACCCATTCATAATATGGTGTTAGAATTCTGACCGAGTGAGTGCCTTCTTTTGTTGTTGTACGCACCCAGCCATGAGGAGCAAGTTCAATGGAGCCTTCCTTTCCTTCAATCATCAAAAAGGTCTCCGGAAAACAGTCTTGCTCGACTTTGGAAGTGTACGATAATTCTACACTGCAGTGCAGTCCGCTTTCCATTTTTAAAGCACAGGTCGCAACATCCTCTCCCTTAATGTGCTTATGTATTGCAGCAGTCTGACAGTAGATACTTTTCGCCTCTCCAAATAAAAATCTAATGGTATCAAATATATGAGTCCCCATATCTGTTAAAATAAATTGCTCTAATTCTGCAAGGAACGGTTGATTTTCAAATACCGGAAAGCTATTACTATAGGTAATTCGAGCTCTGAAAGGTCTGCCTATACTACCTTCCTCCAGTCTTTTTTTCACTTCCCGGATAGGATACTGCCATCTCCAATTATCATGAATCATGAGAGGAACATTCGCCTCTTTACATACCTTTACCATTCTTTCTGCTGCGGAATAGCTGGGAGCCATTGGCTTCTGACAAATGACCGGGACTCCATAACGAGCTGCCATTGTGGTGAACTTTTCATGTGTATCAACATCTGTTATAATATCTACGAAATCTAATTCTTCATTTTCAAATAATTCTTCTGCTGAGTTATAGATTTTAGTTACTCCAAATCTTTGTGCTATCATCTCTGCATTAGTGCGTGTTCTGTTATAAACAGCAACTAACTCCACGCCCCCTACTTCCATCCATCCGGCAATTTGGTACTTTGACCAATAGCCGCAGCCAATTACTGCAAATCTCTTCATAGGTCACCCTTCGCCTTCCTACTTCTTTTGTGGATGGAGCATTTTATTCACCGTTTCTTTTACTACCTCTGGTTCAAATACTTCTTTCCAGGTTTCCTTAAAAACTTTTTCATATCCAACACTGATGGCAATTTTAGCCCCGTCAGAGAAAGGTGAGCCGATTGCTCCAAAGGCAATTGCCAAAGGTATCTGCGTGTGTCCCAGCAAAAAAGCTCTGGCTGCCGCTTCTGGCACACCTCTTCTAACAACCTCATCCAGAGACTCCTTCATTAAGGTCGCTGCCGCCGCAATTACAACTTCCGCAGCGGCTGGCTCTAACAATGCCATCTGCTCCACTGTAATTCTATGGCATGCCTTCACCGGTTGAAACATCTCTATACAGATCTTTTCTGCAAGATCAAATAGTTCATCCTTCCCTTGGACTTTTGCGATAACGATATCCTGCTCCGCCGCAATTCCGCCAAAGAAATCCTTCTTTGCTGCTTCGGTCTTCTGCTCATAAAATAATTCCGGGTGACAGGGATGGGTTACGACAAAGGTACAGTCCTCTCTCATTGCCAGTTCCCCCGCATATGCTGCGGCAGGATCAAGGAGTATTACTGTTGAATCAGGTGAAAGCATTGGTACCACAAAACCAGATATCTCATTAATTTTTGCATCCGGTACGGCTAATATTACCACATCACTTTTTATAACTGCTTCCTCCACAGGGGTTACCTTCAAGCCTCTATCTGCTAACCGTTCAATTCCTGCTTCACCCTTTTCGCAAAAGAAAAGATTATACTCAAAATCCACCAGGTTATCAGAAATTCGACACCCCATCTTTCCACCAGCTCCTATAACCGCTATTGTTATTTTCTTTTCATTCATAATTACATTTCCTCCATTTCTGTATCTGTTTTTCATCCCATTGTTCCAGTACATTGTGCCTTTTTATTGAATATGCCACAATTAATGCATAATATAAAAACATTCCTTTCCTTCTCTTACTTCAGTGCATCAATTCATCCCCTGTCTTTACATATCCATAGCTATATAGAGTTATTGCCTTTGTTCATCCACATTCTTAAATATTCGATACTCTCTTTCGCCCACTGGTCCTCCCGTGCAATCGTTTGCTCAACCGAAGCCGTAAATGGCGTCCATAGCTCCAAAATTACACTACAATCTTTTCCACTTTCCATCAGCTGTTGTTTTAGATTTACGCAGTCAAGCATTCCCTGCCCCGCCGGTCTGCCAGTAATCTCAAATCCCAACATACTGTCAATCCGTTTTATAATAAAGTCCTTGTAATGCAGATTAACTACAAAAGGTGCCAGTTCTGCAATCACCTGTTCCGGTGCTTCCAGTGCACCAAAGGAATTCACCGTATCAAGACAAATGCCAACATAGCTGCTGTTTAATTGTTTTACGAGACATGCTAAATCTTTTACCCTGTGTCTCTCATGATTTTCTATCGCCAAGGTTATCTTTAAGGCTTCTAGTTCCGGAACAATCTGTTGCAGCAGGGATAATGCTTCTTCTACTTCAAGAATTCCAGTGTCTTTATGTAAGATTACCCTTAATATATTTGAATTTAAGTACTTAGCAATTTTAAGATAGCCTCTTAGGTGGTCCGGTTCTATTCCTCTGGTTCCAACTTCAATCATAATCTTTGCCTTTTCTGCTGCCACCTTCAATTCCAGAAGTTCCCTTGGAGTTAATAAATGCAGTGGCAGATTGTCACAGATTTGTACATCCCGGACATTTAATTCTTCTGCTTTTTGTATTAAATCCAGAGCTGTCAGTTTCCTTTCCGGTGAGGGGTACCCAGGAACACCCACTGCCCAGGTATACGTATAAGAACCAATTCCTAATTTCATATGATTAGCAACCTTTCTAAATATCTAAAACTTGTTCTTACCATTTGAGTAATGATTAAAGTGATAAAAGCCTGCTAGCAGCTATTTAACTATTACTGGCTTTTGACGCCCTAATCATTAATCTTTAGACGTTGTTTTTAGGTTGAACACTTCCATCGCTGTGCCTGATAAGACTCTTTCCAGTTTCACTTCATCCTCAAGCAGAGTCCTGTATTTTGTTAACTCTACCGGAACATTAATGGCGTGATCGGAGGAAAACATAACTCTGCTGACACCAATGGTATTTATTAATTTTCTAAGATTAAGAATACTTAACCAGCTTGGCTCAACATATATATTTTCATATTTTTCAGCAAGATATAATGCCTGTTGAAAAAAGGCATCTGAACCACCATGCGCCAGGATAACCTTTATATCTTGAAAGCTATCCAGTGCCTTAATTAAGCTTACGGGATCTGAAAACGGAGCACCCGCTCCGGTGTGAACCATAACCGGAACCTTCAACCCTCTTGCCACTTCAAACACATGAAATCCGTCCCTGGAAGAAGGGTGAACTGCATGTGCGATGGGAGTAATCTTGATTGCCACAAAGCCTAATTCCTCGACACAACGCCTAGCTTCCTTCTCGTAGTCCTCCGGAGTGAAATGCGGATTAATCGAAGCCATTCCCCAGATTTTAACATTATTGTTTTTACTAAATTCATAGATACGGTTATGAATATCCATAGTATCCTGTAGGTATGGTCGATTGATAAAGGGCTGAACGATTGCCCCATCTACTTTATACTTTTTATAGTAATAAAGCAGGCTTTCTTCCTTTGCTTCTTCATCAAACACAAAGTCATACCCTAAATGAGCATGAGAATCTATAATCATTGCAAGCCCTCCTATCTACAATTCTCCATCTGCTTGTGACAATTTAATTACTAATACCCAGTCTTTTCTGTTATCTGTCTCAGGTGTTGCAAAATGGTAACTGGAACAGTATTCCGGTTCTGACTTTGCTCCATTGCAGGGATTATACCAATAGCAGGAATACTTGCTTAATGGCTCCATCAGATTGAGTTCACACTCTCCTGGGACTGGATAATAGATTGCAATGACGGAATTATCCCTGTTGCTAAGGCAAACCGGCTGGGTTTCTCCCTTCTCTCCACTTACCTTGATTAGGATGCTTTTATTTGGCTGCATCTCATAAAATTTGATGTCCATAGTCATAAACCGAGCATAATGGATGAGGTAATCTGCACCTCTGGAATCCGTTTCAATATTCATATGCGGTCCCCAGGTATTATTAAAGCCGTGTACCACCGGATAACCGGCAAATCCTGCTCTCCATTGACCTCGTCTGGTATGATGATGATTCAATAATTCATGTGCATCCACGGTACTTTGTCCGTCTGTCATCTCATATCCAAATTCACTTACCATCGCCGCTCTATCTGAAATTGGCACTAACTGCTGAACCTGTTCTTCCAAATTAGCACAGAGTTCTATATCGGCACCTGGCTTAAATAATTCTTTTACCCAGGCAGTCTGAACAAGATAAACGTCCAAATCCTGCACATTACTCATTCTTTCTGTTAAAGGTGTCATCTCCTCGCCCCAGTTATGTACACCAATTGGATGCTCATAGGGATCATTCTCCCTGATATACTTTGTCATACGTTTCATAAATCGGTCTGCCTCTGATTGATACTTGGCAGTACCATCGGGATAGAATTCATATTCATTTGCAGGACACCAGATATATACACAGGGGAAGGCACTATATCTGGCTATGATGTATTGAAACCAGAGTTCCTCATACTCCGGAATAAACCTTGCACGGTCATTAAAGGGGAATTCCAGCATCCAAGCCTCAAATATAACTTCTAAACCGAATCCCAAATCTGATACCAGCTGTATTACCTCATCCACTGCTTTAAAATAATCAAGGTTAAAGCTCTTGAAATCCGGCCACTGTGCGGTTCCACCCCAAGGCCAGCAATCCTTACTTATCCAGCTGCTATAGACAGGAGAATGAAAAGAACTATTTTGCATGCGCACACGCAGATAGTTAACTCCCTGCTGCTTGCGTTTTTGCAGTATCGACTTAACATCAACCCCACAATAGTAAGCTCCAAATAAATTGTACATGGTGTCGCCTAGCAGGAAAAAGGGTTCTCCGTTTTCAAAGCAGAATTTCCATTCTTTTGTGTTATTTACTCGAAGACTGCCTCGAGAAAATAATTCCTCCTCCGTGATTTCAAGTTCAATTTCTTCCTGAAAGCCCGCTAACTTGGAACTTGACGCTATCCTGCAGCTCCAGGAGCCTGCAGCAATTGGCCTCCATCTAATTATCCAGGAATTCTCTCCACTTGTGCCACTTCCATTATAAAAACCAGTAACCGTTTGACTAATCTTCTTATCCTTATGATAAAAATCTGCCTTTATCTCAATATCCCAAAATGGGTTTTCAATTTTCACATTATTCGTAAGGAGTATTTCTATTACACTGCCCTGCATCCTATTAACTGAAATCATATTAGCTCCATTCCCATACGTATTCGTGGTCATCTATTGTTTTATTACCTGCTATACACTTTAAGTTACTTCAAATTATCAGTTGTTATCTTATATCAATTTATTTCCAGCCTTTGTGCACTGATGTTGTCAAATCTTCCCTCTGCTCTGTCAATCAGAAGTCCAAACCTTCCTTCCAAGGAAAAGTACCATACAAATTGGAGCATTAGAACACTATCCACATATACTTCAATAAATTTATCATTTCCAATCACTTGTATGTGATAAGATCTTCCATACTCTAGCTTTAATTTACGCATATCAACAATCTGAAAGCGAGGTATTGTACAAAACATAAGCAGCTGACGTTCATAATCAAGCAGTGCTACACCACCGGATTTATTCTCACCCTGTCTGATTAATAATCCTGCTGCCACGCCTTTTGTTACCATAACATTAGCAGAATATAAGAAATTATCTGCCTTCACATCAAAGGTATACCTGCCCCAGGTTGTTCGAACGTTTCCATAGAGGAAGCCGTCCTCTTTCATCCAGCTGCCCGGTGTCTCATGACAGTTATAATAATCTATTTGCTTTGGTATTTCCTCTGGTTCAATCAGAGTCTCCCTAAGCTTTTCTCTAAGTAAATCCGCTGCAATGCAAGCAGAAAGTTTTCCTTCTATCACCTTGATTTCTTTTGGCAGCGCCAAGGCACCAAAGGTATGTTTTGTTTCATTTTCCTTCACTCGTTCTGCCATCGTATAAAGAACATATTTCTTTCCTTTAAAATCCACAGTGCGACAGCTCAACCCATTAAACCCCATGGACGCAATTAAAATATTATCTTCCGGTTCTATATAGGGACCTTCCAGCTTATCTGCCACAGCATATACAGTACCGCTGGTTAAAAACATATCTCCCAGTATGTCTCTTTTTCCATAGGAGGTGTCCTCCAACCAGGTCAAATACCACTTGCCCTCGAATTCAAATAGGTCAGGCATCTCAACAATGGAGTATTGATTTTCTTTCGAATGTATTATAGGCGGTGTTTGCTCCCAATGAATAAGATCCTCAGAATAAGCACCTGCAAACACAGCACCTTCCGGTAACTCTTCGGTAGGTATTCTTGTAGCAAATACTCCGTAATAACCGGGACGTAAATCATGCTTCACCACCATTAAATCACGGCAATCCATGATGTTATTTATAGAGGTATTTTGTAATGTGTTGTACCAGCGCGGATCAGGTGAAAGTATTGGATTGCCGCTATACTTTTCCCATTGGTTCATATCCTCACTGGTTGCCAGACCAATGTATTGGTGTTTACCATCACTGGCAGAGGACCTTATGGTATAGAACATATAATACTTACCTTCATGTTCCAGAGTAGACCCAGTCCAATTGGTCAAATCACCTGTTTCACCCACCGGTTCCGGTGTTATTGCCGAAGGAAGCTCTTTCCAGTCCAGTAAGTTATAAGATACTGCATGCCCCAGACTATCTGCCTCAAATCGTGAACGTTCACTGCCCGGTCTTAACTCTTGAAGGTAGAAGGCATGAATCTCCTCTGTATCCTTCTTTTTGCAGTACCAGGTATCCCATTGATACATGCCCTTACCATGAAAATTCATATTTTTCTCCAATCCGGTCTTTTCTTAGATTTCTTTTAAGGATTAAAATGTCAAAAGCCTACAAATAAATTGATAAGCAAACTTTAATAAGCTTTTGACTGCTTAATCGTCTTTCCATCTTTTTAATAAGGGAACCCAATGTATGAGTTCCCTTTAAATAATTCATTGTATTGATTTATTGTTCTTAACTTACTCTTTTACTTTACATTTGCATTCAGCTCTTCCAATGCGGATTGAACTTCAGGAAGCTTCTGATTTACCCAAGCTGTCCAATCAGCTTCGATATCTTTTGAGGTCAGTAATTCAGCAATTTTGGTATAAGTCTCGTTTTCCAAACCAGAAGTAGCCTGTGCATAGGATTCTGATGTGTAGAAGGAGTAATCAGCATTTACAGGAATAATTGTGGTCTGGCTTTCGTCGCTGAAGATTTCCATTGCATTTAAATAAATGTCACGTTCCCATTGAGGATAGGAAGGGCTGATTAATGCAAAGGCATCGCTGTTACCACCGGTACGAGCCCATGGCCAAGTACCATTGCTGTAAGGATTAATAAATTCGCCGTTTTCATCTTGTTTCCATAAGCAAACAACTTCTTCGCCTTCATATTTCCAGTCAACATCTTTGATACCATAGTTACGGAAGTAGTAACCTTCATCAGATACCAGGTAATCAAGAACCGCCTGCCATCTGGCTGCTTTTTCATCGGAGATGCTATGGCTCATAGCAGTTTGTGACCATTGGTCATTGGTCTGCCAGGTAAGGAACTTGCCGTCCGCTCCTTTTACGAATGCCAAGTCCATTGCTTCCTGAGAATTAATATCAGCATTTGCATCTTCAAAGGTCTTTCTGATCTTATCCATTTCACCTACGGTGGTGTTATAAGCTGTTGCTGCAAAAAGCTTACCGGCTGCAAAGTTATTTACTGCATCACCATCCTGAACCATTGGCTGATCCGCCCAGATGATACCTCTGTCATATAAATCCTTTGTTGTCTTTACTGCCTCAAGGCTGTTTGCAGAAGCTGCACCCCAGCTCCAGGTACCATCAGCTGCTTGTTCAAAGGATACTAAGTAAGGAGCAATGGAACCCGTGATGTATTTAGGGAACGCCCAGCTTGCACCGGTAAGAATACCGATTGTATTTTTAGCACCATTCTGTCCTGGATCCTGAGCAATAACAGTTTCAACAAGAGTTAACCACTCATCCCAAGTATAAATATTGTCTTCTTTGTATAAACCAACGGATTTTGCCCAATCTTTACGATAGATATAGCCTTGCGGAATTGTAAAGTTATATTTGCTGGTATCCATCGCTGCAGGCCAAGCGTAAAGCTTATTATCTACAGCAAATTTTTTACCAGTTACCATGTTGTCAAAGGCAGCCTTAAGATTAGGATATGTCTCAAGATCATATGGTCTAAGTAATCCTGCATCCACCCACTCAAGATATTCACTGTAACGTGTAGGAGCTACGTCCAGCATCATAATGTCAGGAGCAGAATCAGAGTTGATCCACATACGAGTCTGATCAACATAATTGGACCAGGTAAGAGGCCAAAAATCAAAATCTACATTAAAGGTATCACATAACCATTTGAAATTAGCAGCAACTTCCCCATTTTCAGTTAAACCTGCTTTTTCAGCATCAATTGCACTCATCGTAAAGGTTATTTTTTCCGCATATGGATTCTCTGTTTCCCCAGTAGTTCCACCATCCTCTTTTACAGTGCCATCGGTTTTCCCTGGATCGGTACTATCTTTTTCTTTATTACTGGAGCATGCTGTAAATGCACTTGTAACCATGATAAGTACTAAGATAGCTGATACAATTCTTCTTAAATTTTTCACAAAAATCCTCCTTTTTTGATATAAATTTATTTACAACTGCCTCTGAAAGAGGCTTATTGTTAAAGTTAGTGTCTGATTAGTTACAAATTATGTTACCCATCAAAACCGTTTGCATGACAGAATAAAACTGTCATATTGCGACAAAAAGTATTATTATCTGACCTCTTGAATTAATTATAGCGTATAAATAATAGAAAAGGAATGTGATGTAGTCAGTAATTTTGGTGTAAAAATCAGATGGTGAAAACTCCTATTTATCTGAATTCCACAGAATCTCCCGGAAGTAATTCAGAATTGTTCTTAATATGTTCAATTAGTTCTTCCACTCTGGTATAAGCCACTGCAACATAGGTATCTGCGGCTCCATAATACATAGTTATTCTTCCGGTTTCCGCATCACAAAGGGTTGCACAGGGGAAGCATACATTTGGTACAAAGCCCACAGTTTCATAGGTCTTCTCCGGTGTCAGTATATAATCTCTGGTACGATATAACACCTTGGAAGGACAATCAAGATCTAAGAGAGCTGCCCCGATGCTGTAGACAAAACCATTGCAAGTTCCAGAAACACCGTGATAGATTAAGAGCCAGCCTTCCGTGGTTTCAATTGGAATAGGACCGGCACCAATCTTCAAGCCCTGCCACCAGCCGGAACCACCTCTGGTCATCACTCTTCTATGTTTTCCCCAATGTACCAAATCCGGGCTTTCACTTAAGAAAATGTCACCGAATGGGGTATGTCCGCTATCACTCGGTCTGCTAAGCAGCATATACTTATCTTTTATCTTTCTGGGAAATAAAACACCATTTCGATTAAAGGGAACAAAGGTATTTTCCAGACGAATAAATTCCTTGAAATCTTTTGTTATGCCAAGCCCAAGGGTAGGTCCGCCAAATTCTGTACACCAAACGATGTAATAGGTATCCTCGAGTTTTACGACTCTTGGATCATAAGCATAGGTTGGTTGATAGGGCTGACCACTTTCATCCTTCCACTGAATCTCTTCGTCAGTAATATCCCATTTAAGTCCATCTTTACTATGACCAACATGCAGCATTGCTTTCCCATGCTTGTGATCTGCACGAAACACTCCTGCAAATCCATCACCAAACGGAACCACTGCGCTGTTGAATACCCTTGCGGTGCTTGGTGTTGGGTTCCAATCAATAATTGGATTTTCTGAATGTCTCCAAATTACACTTGTATCATCAGCTTTTCTTTCCTGCCAAGGTATATTTTTTAAAGCCTCACCTATAATTTTAATACTGTTCATATATCATCCTGCCCTTCTTAATATCTGCAAACTTTTGGACTCGGAACAAATTTAAAACTGTTCTTGCCATATCTCATTGCATCATGCTTCATAACTATAATGTATTTGTCCATTTTCTTTAAAAATCACAAGATCGCCCTCTGGAATAAATTCTCTGTCATTAACCGTCAGCTTATCATTAATGTAGGCTCCGAGGAGTTCACCTTTTTTATCAATCCAGAGCTTCGCACCTCTTTGTCCCTTCACAAAAGCTTTAATTTTTGTACCCGTTGCCAGATCGGTAAAGGAAATCGAGGCAGCTTCCCCTTCATTAACAAGGGTGTACAGCGTACTGTCTTGATATGCCATTGGATATAGTAAAATACTTGGATTTACCTCGGTATCCGTTACAGTGCAAATCTGATTGCTAACACCAGCTTCTTTCATTGCAAACTCATATAGTTTTACGACTGCCTCCAGAGAGTCACCGATTTCAAGAGACAGCGGACAATGAATTAGTTTTCCTTTTCCAACAGAAAAGACACGCACTTTATTTTCTCTGTCCTTTGAATAAATTACTTTATTCAAAGCTTTTGAAGGATTCATAAACCCTACGCACTCGCGAAAACTGGTGTAGTAAGTATTATTCTCAATAGAAACTTTTTCAACGCTGTTACTGTTACTTACTTCTGTCTCCATTCCAAGTTCCTCAAATCTCTTGCAATAACTTCCGTATTGATCAAGCTCAGCACAGCCGGATAGTAACACTGTTTTACCAGCCTTCATGTATTTCACCAGCAGCTCCCAGGTTTCCTTGGTCATCATCTGTGCAGCCGGGAAGATAATCAACTTTGGATCTCCAATTTGTGTTAGATTATCTTCTTTAAAACATTCCTCGAGAACTAAATCCGACTGCTGTTTCAAATGATAGTGCAGTGCAAATAAGGAATTAAGAATTCCTCTTCTTGCAAAACGACTGTCCGCAGAATAATACAAGGTCGACGGATGTATGGTCAGTATCTCCACTTTTTCTTCCTGTCTTCCACTCATATAGCCAGCCATTTTTTCTTCAATAAGAGTCAAAAGTCTTGTTATCTTCATATGAGGTGTTTCCGACTTATCAGCTCTAAGAAGCCCTAACGCTATCTCGCAGTTGTCCAGCATATTAGGATCACTATTTAACTGCCATTGCACCCAATTGCCGAAGGAGTATAATAATTTTCTTTCCAGTACTTGTGCATATTCCTGTTCGGTCATTCTCATATTGCCGCGCAGGTCATCATAATGATAGACACCTAATTCTTGCGCACAGCAAGGAATTCCTCTTACACGGTTTAAGAAATATTCTGCAAATATTGCAGAATCCTCATGCCATTGATGCCAGTTAACCATATCAAAGTGACCTTTATACACCTCATATTGCTGGGAAGGAACACGTAAGCTTTCATCCCTGCCCATCATGAATAGCATATTAGGATTTGCACTTTTAACAGCCCGGCGAAGCTCTGCTACCCAACCACTGTAGAATTCTCGGGCAAAGCTATTGAAATCAGCAATCATTGCGTAATTAACGTAGACATCCTTACGATCATAGCCTCTGCTAAACTGCTCTAAGCCCGGAACATTAATGTTCTCAAAGGAAGTATAATCAACTGATGGGATACTCCATGTTTTTCGAAGTAAGGTAATATCATCTTTATATTTTGACTTTAACCATTGAGTCCAATGTATTCTCTC
Source organism: Mobilitalea sp. (assembly GCA_047606065.1). GTDB lineage: Bacteria > Bacillota > Clostridia > Lachnospirales > Lachnospiraceae > Mobilitalea. The sequence continues at coordinate 22,771 of JASGEU010000124.1, read as the reverse complement.
GTATTCGTCTCCCGAAGGCCTTGCTGTTGTCCATCTTCCCGGGATAGAATAGGAAGGTTCATTAATTGCATCCACCGATACATTGGACCAGCTCCCAAATCGCTTCGCAAACGAAGTAAAAGCTACGATAGTTTTATTTTTTGCCTCCGGATTATGTATGGGACACTGTTTTCTATTCCAGTGATTAAACACATATGCCCCCAGCACGAATTGAACTGGCAATTCATGGCGCGCGGCAGTGAAAAAGAATGCCTCCAGTGCTCGAAGAGAGACTTCTTTAATACTTCCTTCCTCTTCATAAAACTCATTATATTTCTGCCAAATTCCCGTACGTATTAGATTAAAGCCCATTCCTTTCAGTTCAAACATCTCCTGATCACAAAGATAAACATTCAAACTGGTAAAACAATTTCTATAAACATCCGTTGTAAAATAAGTAGTGCCATGGATTGGATATATCTTATCCCCTTGCATGCAAAAATCGGTGGATATACTTGTTTTAATTGTAAGCGGTTTAAATTCCTTCAGTGTCTCTCTAATGGTTTTATCCGATAATTTATAGAAGCCAGTCATTTCTTTTGCAAGTAAAATTCCATTCTTAGTTAATTCCGCCTCTACTTTATAAAAGCCTTCCTTTAAATCCTCTATCCGAAGAAATTGAGCATAGAAATCATTCGAATAATCAATCCTCTCGTAGCTATATTCCCTGATTAACTCATCGTTGCCCTTATCAAGAATTTTAACCTCAAGTAAGTAATGTCTTCCTGAATTCGTTGCTGAATTACAATCTGTATCTTTGTGTTTATCTACCGTATAATCGCCTGTATTGTTATCAATATTTCTGTCTGATTTGTTGTCCGCGCTGTTGCCTAAATGTATATCTGTATCATCACTTGATTTTCTGTCCGCATTGATGCTTAAATTTATATCTGTTTTACCACGTGTTTTGCTTTCCTTATTGTTGTTTGTATTACTTTCTATATTTCGATGTATATTATGAAAGCTAATATTAACTGTTAAACTCGGTGTTTCCCTCTCTGTATAACGGGCATATTCAGAGGTAATTGACAATGACACTCTGTCTAAAAGTTCTTGAACTATCATTCCTGACAGAAACTTAATCCCTGCCTGTGTGTTATAATAGTTTGTTTGCTGCGGTTTAAAATTAAGAAAAATTAGGGCTCCGTTTGTTTTATGTTCTACCTTAGTAATTGGTACAGACATCAATCTGTTGTTCTTATCCCTCCAACCACAAATGGTAATAAGATCCGCTTCAATATGTCCAACCTGATCCGGCCACTCCACTGGTTCTTCTACCATAGACCCAAAATGATAGTTCACCCCATAGGTTTCTTCCATATCGGGAAATTCTCCCGCTTCATACAGTTCTCGTATAAAGTCGTAGCGTGAATCTAACACTTCAAGCTTAAGTCCCTCACCCATAGCTCCGGTACTTACATATTCATCGAGAACACGGAAGGTACGAATCGCTTCATTGGTCTCTTCAAAGCAATCTGCTTTATCTTCGTTAATTACGTAAGGAATACTAAATGGTTTAACTCCTATATTGAACAAACTGCCACCGCTTTGATAATAGTCTAATAGCGTTCCTAATCCTTTTTCAGGATAGTAAGGTCCAAGCAGGTTGATTATAAGATCGGGTCTTTGAGCATGTTTGTCTAGGACCTGTGCACCTGTCAGAGTCTCAGCACATATGGTTGCTATCCCGATTCTTAGGTTCTTCTGCTCCATAATACGATTAATCGCAGCAATAATAGTTGCTTTATCCACCGTATTATTAACCTGCTCACTGTATAAAATTCCTACCGTCTTCTGGTCAAAATCATTCAAGATAAACTCCTTCCCACTTTACAAAGTATATTTCATTAACTGTTCCGTACATATTCTTCTACTCTGTAAAGCTTAGGAAACCCAGCGGAAGAGCTTCAGGACGAACACAGGTGCTAATTGGTTTATAATAGGTTCCGCTTTCAGATGCATCATAGATTCCCTGCATGATATCAAGAACATGGAAGGCCATTTCACCACTTGCTCTGTTAGCAATATCCTTTTTTAAACTCTGTGCCATATCTGCAATCCCAATTCCTCTGCTATTGTCCGTATATCCATATAATGGCTGTATTTCACTCCAATCAGAAGCTCCTTTTTTCTTATAATAAATTGGTCCTCCGAAATAATTTGGATCAGGTACGTTAATGGTTCCTTCGCTGCCATATAGTTCAATAAATGGTAACTTATTTCCCCAGGTATCAAAGGTCATAATCATATTTGCAATTGGTCCTGCTTCAAAATCAAGCACGCTTACAATATGGGTAGGAACCTCGCAGGGTATTTTTTCACCAAAACGATGCTCTGTGGTGATTGTTCTGCTTGGAAAGCTTCGATTAGCTGTTCCGCTGACTCTCTTAATTGGTCCAAGGAAATTAATGAGTGCATTTAAATAATATGGTCCCATATCGAACAAAGGACCGGCACCTGACTGATAAAAGAAATCCGGGTTACCATGCCAGGTTTCAGGACCAACACCCATCATGAACGCGGTTGCTCCCACCGGTTCTCCAATCCAACCGTCCTCCAGTAATTTTCTACAGGTTTGAATACTGCCTCCTAAAAAAGTATCCGGTGCACAACCAATCATTAATCCTTTTTCTTCGGCTTTTTTCAATAACTTCAAGCCATCCTCACGCGTAATTGCAAAAGGTTTCTCAGAATATACATGCTTTCCCGCCTCCAATGCCCGAAGGCTTATCTCCGCATGAGTTGCAGGAATTGTCAGATTTAAAACAATATCAACCTCCGGAGCTTCGATAAGTTCCTCCACAGAACAAGCTTTAGGTATTCCATATTCTTCTGCTAATTGAATCGCTTTATCTAAAACCAAATCAGCACAGGCAACAACTTCAAGATTCTTAAATACCTGTGTACAGTTTTTTGCATAGATACCACTAATATTTCCGCAGCCAATAATACCAATTTTTAATTTATCCATTTAAATAACCATGCCTTTCAATACCTGCAAACTTTGGCTGCAGGTAAAAATTAATGAGTCGAAAAACTTGAAATTACTACAGGTACTCTAGTCAATCCCTTTCTATTACGGAATAACAATACCCTTTAAAAATCCCTGTGGTTTTTGTTCTAAGGTTTCAAAGGCTTGTTGAATATTTTCCAATTTAAAGGTATGGCTGATTAACTTATCCATGGCAAAGGTTCCGTTATTTAAACAAGCGGCTGCGCGTCTCATATCATCCATTTCATTATTGGAATACAGACCATGAGCAACCCTTACTTCAATGGATTTCTCCATTGCTGTCTTATAATCAAAAGCTGCCTCACTTTCATAGGAACTCATCAGGACTAACCTTCCCTTACCCTTTCTAAGGCATTGCATAGAGGTATTCACCGTCTTTGGACTTCCGGTACCATCAATTGCAAAATCCACCATATGTCCTCCTGTAATATCAGTTACTGTATTTATTACATCTTGCTTTAAAGGATTAATGGTATAAGCTGCACCGAATTCCTTCGCAAGCTTTAATTTCTCTTCATCAATATCCACGGCAATGATACCGGATAATAAATTACCGGATAATGCCTGAATGCACCATAACCCCATAGCACCGCAGCCCATAATCAAGCCATAATCTCCACATTCCGGCGCAGCCGCTCTTACCACGGTTACGATACATTTTAAAGGCTCACCAAAGGTATGTACTGGGTTAACTTCCGGAGATACCTTAACACATTTGGTTTTATGAAAAGCCACATAATCAGAAAAACCATCCATATTAGGTAACAAGGCAGTTACAAGATCACCTTCTTTGAAATCTGTTACATTTTCACCGACAGCTACTACAACGCCGCCGCACTCATGACCAACCGTCATAGGATAATTATTAATAAGTCCCTTCCAATGGTTTAATTCCCAATTACACAGACCGCAAACTTCCACCTTAACCAGTACCTCGTCCGGTCCATTTACAACATCAAGTTCACGTAATTCAATACTTCTTGGTGCAACCATATATGCTCTTCTCGACTTCATATTCAACCTCCAAATTAAATTGTTATTTCAAATTTTCGAGTCCTTACCACATTACAAATTTGTATTTGATCTGCCACACTTACTCTGTTCTAAATTAATTCCGTAAGTTATCCTTTCACTCCACCAAGGGTCAATCCCTTTACAAAATATTTTTGAAGAAATGGGTAGATAATCGCGACTGGTAAAATTGTAATAATAATACCCGCCATTTGAATTCCCGTTGGGTAGGCATTCGGCCTCACACTCTCCGGTATTTGAGACACCACCGAGCTAATGGACTGTATCATATTTCGAATGTGTAGCTGCAGCGGCCATTTTTCTACAGTTCTCATAAATAACATACCATTGTACCACTCGTTCCATCTGTCAACTCCATAGTACAAAGCAATTGTTGCCAGCATAGGCTTAGATAATGGCAACGCTATTCTTACCAGTATGGTTATTTCACCTGCTCCATCAATCTTCGCAGCTTCTCTCATTTCTTCCGGAAGCCCCTGGAAATAGGTTCGCATAATCATCATGTTCATAATGCTGATGCCAAAGGGAAGAATCATAGCGGCATAATTATCAATGAGTCCCAAATTCTTAATCAACAGGTATCCGGGAATTAAACCTCCTTGAAAAAACATCGTAAATACCACAAAGAAGTTTACTATTTTTCTGCCTGGAATTGGTTTTGAAAGTACATATGCCAGAGTTACTGTGAGGAACAGGTTATAGGGTACACCTAGCAGTACAACAATAAAGGTAGTTCGAAAGCCATATAAAAGTGACTTCCAGCTAAAGATAAACTGATACGAACTGAAATCAAGTGCTGGTGGAAATAGTAAGAATTTATTTTTTACAGCAACTCCATAAGGCACAATGGAAGTCAAAAAGCTGCTGTAAAATGGATATAGTATGATTAATCCATAAAAGCATAATAAAAAAACTAATATAACGCTGGACACTTTCGGTCTCTTTATTTTTTTATGTTTCTTTACAGATGGGCTAATGTTATTTTTCATTGTCTCTCCTTATATAAGCTTGGCATTTTTGTCAAATTTACCAATAACAAAATTAGCAACCAGTAAAAGTACACAATTGGTAACTCCCTTGAAAAGTCCTACCGCTGTACTCAAGCTGTAATCAGCTGATTGTACAAAGGAGATACGATAGATGTAGGTATCTATAATATCCGCCGCACTATAAACGGTTGGATTATAAAGGTTAAAGATCTGATCAAAATCTCCATTCAGAGCATTTCCAACCTGTAATATCAGGAGAATTGCTGCTGTTCCCATAATGGAAGGCCAGGTGATATGAAGTGCACATTTGAAACGATTTGCGCCGTCTATCTTGGCACTCTCGTACAAGGACGGATCAATAGAGGCGATGGCTGCCATATATATGATGCAGGACCAGCCAGCTTCCTTCCAGATAGTCGTAAAGATTAGAATGATTCGAAATATAATTCCGCTGCTTAACCACTTGACAGAGGAACCTCCAACTGCTTCCAACATACCATTGATAGCACCATTCGTAGCAAATAGAGCAAGCATGATACCAGCGATTGTCACCCAGGATAAGAAATGCGGTAAGGTAAAGATAACCTGCAAGGTCCTCTTTAATTTTGTTGAAACAAGTTCATTTAATCCTATGGCCAGAAGTATTGGCACTGGGAATGTGAAAATGAGCTTCAACAATGATATTACGATAGTATTTTTAATGGCATTCCAAAACTCAGCTCTCCCAAATAAAATTTTAAAGTTATCAAAATTAACCCATTCACTACCTGTAATCCCTTTTGCAATGGAATAATCCTTAAATGCCAATTGGATTCCATACATCGGTGCATAGGCAAACACTGCAAAAAACGCAACACCAAAGATCATTAACGGATATAGTTTTCTATAATGCCACATCTCTCTTCGCAGTCTTTTCATTTTTTCCTGATACAGCAATTTTCTTGGTGAACTTATTGCCTTCATTTTCATATTACTCATGTCATTTCCTCCTTGTCGATTTTCATTATATTTGAAAAAGAAAAGGGTGAAAATGTAATGAAGTTGGTTCTTTTGGTGTTAAAATCAGATAACAAAATAATCCTTACAATCCATTTATCACAGGAAAGCACGGGTACCAGCTTCTATTTAATTCATGAGACCGTTGCTTGATGGTTTCTAAAGAAGAAAGGGCGCATACTACCTTCCTCACACACAGATTAACTGACATCTCGCCTATTTGCATGCCATTTTATCGAACATAAATGTTCGCTTATGTCATACAAACAATCTGTCTGTCAAACAGTGCATTTCTGGAAGGTAATATACGCCCTTTCCTCTGTTTTTAAGTTATTATTGCAACGGTTCTTTTAACTGATTTGTTCTAAGGTAACCTATAGTTCCATTTGCAGTCTGATTTTTATTGTTACGGTTGTGCCCACGCTCTTGGTACTTTCTATGGTTAGTCCACAATCTTCTCCATAGTGAAGCTTTATACGCAGATTTATATTGGATAGTCCAATACTGCTTTTTGCTTTATCTAAATCATTAAAACTATCTTTGGATGATTTCATAAAGGTTTGATTGATTTCCTGTACCTTATCCTCATCCATTCCGACTCCATCATCGGTTATTTTCAGAATACCAAATTCACCCTCGATATAGCCATGAACATTTACGGTTATTTTCTTTTCCGTAGCTTCCAGGCAATAGTTTACGGTATTTTCTATGACTGGCTGCAACGACATTTTCAGCATACTGTAAGGATACATTGTTTCGTCAGTATCTACGTGCATTACGAGACGCTCATTATAGCGAATGGATACAATTTTGTAATAATCCTCAAGGGAATCTAATTCTTTTTTTATGGTGGTGACCTTACCGCCCTTTATACTATATCGAAAGATTTTTGCCATACTTGTGGTTATAATCTGAATTTCTTTTATTTTATATACTACTGCAATGGACCGAATGCATTCTAAGGTATTATATAGGAAATGCGGATTTATCTGACTTTGAAGAGTCAGCATTTCTGCTTCCTTCTGCAATAATTCTTTCTCATATAACTGGGAGGTCATATCAAAGATACGTCGGTCCAAACTATAAATGTTATCAAGCATGGTGTTAATTCGTTCCGCTATGATTCCAAACTCATTTTTTTCTGTGACTACAATTCTATGTTTTCTATTCTCATTTCCTATTTTATCAAGTGCTTCTGTAATCTCATCCAAAGGTCTGGTAATGCTGTTGGTCATGATAAAACCGAATATAAACACAATGATGATGGAAAAAATGGACACTCCTATCCCCCAATAAAAAGTTTTAGCCGATTCCTGAAAAACCTCGCTTGTTGGAACAATATTAATCGAATTCCACCCTGTGGTCGCCTGTTTATTAATTAAAACAAAGCTTTCCCGACCCATGAAATTCATTGTCTGAACCTCCGATTGCCCACTTTCTTTATGGTTCGAAATCATGGTTCCTATTTCTTCATTTATTTCATCGGAAGTATAATCTGAATTGAGCGCCATAATGTAACCATTTCCATCAGTAACAAGTACTGTCGCTCCCTCAGTGGCTGCTGTTGAATCCACAACCTCAAACATTAATGAGTTCTTTACCCACAGAATACAGGTTCCCAGCTTCTTATTAACCTCATTAAAACCTCCAGAAGTATAATAAATCGGAATAATATAGGCAAAGCTTTTATTTGAATATATCTTTGGTTCCAGAGAAAGGTTTGTGATGTACATGCTCTTTGTCAGATTTTTAATATCATACTCTGCAAGTAATTTTTTGTAGGAAGCATAGCTAAACTGGTTTGTAATAGACAAAATCGTATTTTTGTCATCCACAACAACGATATCAATTAAGATATTGTTTGCATTAATGATATTTTTATTGTAATTATGAAGGATATCGATTAAATCACTTCTTCTTTTAATATCGCTGCTCTTTGTGTTGTTTAAATCCAATAATTCCTGGGTAAATTCATTGAGAACAATTGAGTTTCCTATGGAGGTCACTCGATCCAGTGCCTGATCAATCATAGTATTGGTCTGCTGTATTGTACTATAGCATCTCTCGGTGCTTTCACTGTTCTGTCTTTTAAACATGGTAATATTGTAAAACAATTGCGTGATAAGAATGATTGCAATACAAAATACAAATAAAATAACTAATTGGTTACGAAGCCCCATGTTTTTCAATTTATTTATCATTTTACAGTTAACCTCCGATAGGGTTAATCAGCCATTTCCATTGGCTTCTGCCTATATTGTGTAGGTGTTACCCCATATGTCTTTTTAAATAATTTACAGAAATAAAAATAGTCCACATACCCTGCCTTCTCTGACACTTCTGCAATGGTATAAGAGGTTGTAACAAGTAATTTTTTTGCATGTTCCATTCGAATCTTATTTAAATATTCTGAATAAGTCATACCCGTATATTTCTTAAATAAAAAGCATGCATAATTTTTATTTACATAGAACATTTGGGACAGGTCTTTTAACTTTATTTGCTGTTCAAAATTCTTATTCAGATATTTTAATATTTTTCTGAAATTCGAGCTTCTTAATTCATCGTCTTCCATTTCAAATTCAATATGTCCAAAGATATACTGGGCTTCATCCACCAACATATGACACATACCTGTGAGGTTTTCATATTTAGATTCTAATTGCTGCCACTCACACAAATCCAGCATGGAATTTTGAAACTTACTTGGAGCAATTAATTCAATATGCATGATGATGCGATTCCAAAGATAACATAAATCTTCAACAGTATAGTTTTTCTCAAGAAACATTTGGGGTATTTCCTCTATTAATTGGGTAAAATCTACCAGTTGTCCTTCATTTAGTATTTTAGTAATTCGAATTATATATGGTATCAATTTTTGCGATTGTGTTTCCTGATAGGAATAAGCAGCTATCTGATTTGTTATAAAGAAACTATTTGCGGCTACGGAAGCCTGCGAAATTAGGTCGGATATATTATCTATGGTATTCGACAACTTGCTTACGCCAATTGTTACCGGAAAACTCTTTTCTCTTATGTTGTCAGTCAAATCATTTTCGCAATTAACAATATAATAAACCTTATTGGATAGAGTTATGTCAACAAATTCCAAACTTTCAGATTTCTGTAACAGCTCTTTTATTCCAGTAACATCTGTTCCAGTTGCAGCATCTGAATTTGTACCTATTCCTTTTGAATCTCTTTCCTGTGTTACAATGACCTGATAATGAGAAAATCTATTATGTAACCCATATTGCTCTGGTTGGATACCCTTCGGCTCGTCAATAATCATTTCAATCAATCGTTTGTTCTTCTCTTCGAGCTTCTGATCCAATCTTTTTTTTAGCCGTTCCAATAATATATCTGTTTCCTCTTCATCCACGGGTTTTAATATATAATCAAAAGCACCTTGCCGAATCGCTTCCTGCGCATAATCAAATTGACCGAAGCCACTGATGATAATTACTTCAATGTCCAGTTCGTTTTTTCTAATCTCATTTAATAATTCCATACCATTTAATATCGGCATTCGTATATCCGTAAAGACCACATCCGGCTTTTTTTCCAATATCTCCTGTAAAGCCAAAGTTGCAGATTCATAAGCACCTATCACATTTAATCCATAATTGTCCCATTTGAAAGTCTCCTGAATTCCTTTTAAAGTCCAAGGTTCATCATCTACAAGCATTACACGATACATATTCCTGCATTCCTTTCCAGAACATAATTAATTACTTTGAAATTATATCATAAGAAGCCTTATGATAATTTTAGCATTCCCGGATAAGATAGTAAATGTATAATGGTAAGTAGTTTATGAAATAAAATCAGATTACTTTTGAATTCTTCTTTCATCTGGGTAATCTGAATGGATGCATAATGAAAGGGCTTGCATTCTTACCAATACAAACCCTCAATTTATTAGTTAAATATTCAGTTACTACTATTCTGCCCTTGACTTCATCTAGGGTTTAGTATATAAAACAACTCGCGGTTTCTACAGTTGAACTGTAATATTCCATCAGGTCGTAACACTATATAGAAAATTGTACAACCTTGAGGAAGCTTCACCGACAGCACCCTCAAAGAAAAATGTCATAACATTTAACTCCTCACCATTCAGAGGCAGTATCTCGCTTTGTTCTAATAATACTTCTTTTGGAAGTTCAATCAATAACTCATATTCCTCAGCCACATCTGTTGAATATAATACTTGATCATAAACCACTACGCTTCCTGCCCTAACTTTAAGTGTCTTTCCATTATCCTCTTTTTTTACGATTGCTATTAGTTTTGTTTCTTTTTCCAAACTTACAATCATTCGATAGGAAAATCCACCATTTGCATTGGCATATCTGGACGTTCCAACAGAAGTATCTCCTGTAGACCCTGTACCATACTCCTGTAGATTATGAAGTTCATCATTCTCATATTGACCATATCCAGGTTGAACGGTATCCAAACGAATCCACTCTATTTTTTTATTTCTCTGCTCTATTTCCTCGTGTGCTGCTAATTGTTCTTTATAGGTTACAATCTTCCAATAGATACCATACCTCTCCTTATATTGTGAATAATGAGGTACAAACGTAAGGTTCGCATCGGTCTTTGCCATATGGAACACCAACTCCATGTTTTTAGTATCTCTTACAAAATATTCATTCATATTTTCAATAAAATATGTTAGGGATTCCGCTTCTACAATGATGGTTTCGTCACCAGTTTTGATATATTCGTTTTCAATTAACTTCGTCTTTGGAATTGTAACATCGATACCCGTTGTAGCAGAAATCATATCCGAGGTTCCAAGCAAAGCACTAAGTACCACTGGTCCAAAACGAAAACCGAGAACACCTTCACCATCTGGTAATAACTCTGCTTGAATTTCCATTGGCAAAATAAGCTTAATCTCTGTTCTATCTCTAAACGGTCCTTCTACTATGGCATAACCTTCTTGTGTTTCATAATCATAAGCTTCTTCATTTAAGTAAATCTTTGCTTTTGATGCCAACCAATAAGGAAGGCGAAAAGCAATTATAATATCTGCTTCTTCCTGAGTCTCTATTGTAACAAATACACTTTCTCCAACCGGAATCTGTGAGTTCTGAATGAAAGTAAACTTTTGCTCCTCCCAGGTTACCGTAGAACTAATATACTGATTTACAACCAGGATATTGTCTTTCTTGTAATAGAAACTCTCACCAAGCTTTGTGAAATTCTCCATGCCAGTACCGGTGCAGCACCAGAACTTGTTAAATTCCTCTCCGAATACTTTAAAATATCCAGTGTCCATTGGCTGAAAATAAGTCGTCATACCTGTGGACGGATTCTGCGAAGACATAATGGAATTAAGAAAAGTCCTTTCATAATAATCCGCATACTTGATTTCGCCTGTTATCTTATACAGCTTTTTGGTTAGCTTTAACATATTAAACACATTACAGGTTTCGCAGTTGCAATTTGTTCTTTCTGCATCTAGAATTTCATCGTGTCCGAAATGCTCCCATTCACTATTGCCACCCGTAATATAGGTGTGGTTGTGCAGGACATTTCCCCAAAATGCCTTGGCATATTCCAGATACAAATCAACCTCACTCCCAAGCTCGTCTACAAAAGAAATATAACGGTTTAAAGCACCAAGAAATTTTGGTATTGTGGTATTCGCGTGCAGATCTTTTAAGCAATGATCCCCCGATTTTCCAATCAAAACTCTCTCAAATAAAGTAGTTTGATCAAATGCATGAGCCGCCTCTGCAAACTTCTCCTCACTCGTCAGCTGATACAAGTCATAAAGACAATCATTCATTCCACCATATTCAATTGAAAGAACAGTAGTTCTTGTTGCTTCTGACCAGCGGCCCACCCTCTGACAGACCCAATCGCCTAACCGCACTGCTACCTTCAAGGCTTCTTGCGCTACCGCCTCCAATTCGCTTCCCCTTAATTGAACTACGGCTATAATCCCTGATAAGGTTTTATGCATGGTATACCAAGGTACCCAGGCTTGGGTGAAAATATTCGTCTGATTGTTCTCTACATTATCAAATTGCAGCTCTACATTATTCATATCAATAATCGTTGAGCCAAACAAAAACCCTATACCACTTACTTCCTGACATTCCTTTAATCCATTGATAATATACTCAATAATCTTATGTAATCTCTCTTTTTGTATTGGTGTTGAATTCTTACTCTGATAAGCTTGGACACACGCAGTCAAATAATGCCCAAGGGTATGTCCTCCAATTAGAGATGTTTCCCAGCCCTGATAACGTTCATTTCCTTTGGTATCCACACCTGCAGTCTCTCGAAACCCTGCAAGTAGTTTATCTATATCAAAACTCAAAAGGTATTCTATCTCTTTTAGAGTAGCATTCACATAATAAGCATCCATCAGCAATACGTCCTTTAATTCAAAAGCTGTTAAATTTGTTAGATTAATTTCTCTTCTTTCTGGATCAGATGATCTCATTTATCTTACCTCCCTAATATCTTTCTATAAGTATAACAATTTTCAATTTCCCAATAAATACAAAAAGGTATGAAATGGTGTAAAAAAGTTATTTTATATCTAAATCATATCAAGGTTTTTATGAACTCAACTAATAATTAATTACGTATAACACTTGATTTATAATGCAAACCAACACTACATTATTCAATTATTTACTCTTTGCATTTTTATCATATTTGCACTATGATAATTCTATATAAAAGTCAGTTACTCAAGGAGGTGTTATCCATGTTAGTCTATAATTTTGATACCACTAAATTATTTAATTACCGCTGGTGCGGAAAATTCCAGTCCCCATCAGCTGATTGGACTCATTTAGAAAGACACTTGCAAGACTTTGAATTAATGGTTGTAACCGAAGGAATTCTTTACATCGCAGATGAATCAAATCAATACAAAGTCAACAAGGGCCAATATATTTTAATGGGTCCAACAAGCCGCCAATATGGCTATAAATCCTCTGATTGCAGCTTTTATTGGCTGCACTTTACGTACAATGATAATTGTAATAATCCCGAAGTACATTATATTGAACCCAATAATCCAAGATATCTAAAGGGCAATCTTCTAATACCTGTAACAGGAACTCTAAACTCAATAGAGCGAATTATAATTATGATGAAACAACTACAGGATTCGGATAAGCGTTATCGTGAAGTTAGCCTAAATAATTATTTGGCATCCGCAGTCCTTGCAGAGTTAGCCAATCAAAGTAATGTATTTAAAAAATATGGAGAAGACCATATTAAGAAACAGCTCTATCATGATATTTGTGACTTTATTAAGTTGCATATCAATTCAAATATTGCTATGGACGAAATCGCTTCCTATTTTGGATACAACAAAAAATACCTGACCACTTTCTTTCGGAAGCAATCCGGTATTTCGATAAAGCAATACCTATTATTAGTAAAAATGGATCATGCGAAGGCAGAACTTTCCGATACGAACAAAACGATTGCTCAGATAGCCTATGATATTGGCTTTCATGATGTCCATCATTTTAGTAATGCCTTTAAGAAATATACTGGTCTATCTCCCACAAGCTACCGTAACAGTTATAATAAACGATTTTTATTTCATACTTAATGCAAAAAGTGAGAACTTCGATACAGAAGTCCTCACTTTATTAATAGTTGTTATAAATAGTTATACTTAATTACTGTGCTTTTCTTCTTAACTTCAGTGCAGCTGCACCAAAAGCTAAAACGCCAAGACCAAATGCTGCTGCATAGTAAACTTCGCCAGTCTTTGGAACATCAGTTGTTGTGGTTTCTGTTTCTGTAGTTTCTGCTGGTGCTGCTGCATCTTCTACAACTTTTACAGTCATTGTTCCTACTTGACCCATAACATAAACAGTAGGATCAGCAAAGCTGGTACCATCTTTTGCTGTAAAATATAAAGTACCAAACATATCTGCGCCAGTGCTTAAATCAGTATAGGTTGCAGTAAAGTTATTACCATCACGGGTAACTACTATTTTGTAAGATTTACCTTGTTCTGCATCAGCTTTGCCTGTATCTTTGATAACGTTTCCTATTCCATCAGGTGCTCCCCAGCAATCTCCGGCTGAAGTAGTTGTAAAATAATTGGTTCCGTCGGATACTTCAACACAGAATGCAGCATATGTATCATCTGGGTTTGTAGGTGCAGCTACCTCAACTTCAAATGTAACTGATCCAGCATCAGGAAGAGCTATATGTGTTGATGCTGGTACTCCATCTGGAGACCACCAACCATTACTTACAAGAGTCTCAGATTCTGCTGCAAATGCAACTGCACTTGAAGAAACAATCAAACCTACCGCTAACATAACTGCCATAACACTTTTCTTAAACATACTAAATACCTCCCTATAATTTTTCATAAACTATTTACTTAACTATTAAACTATTCATTTAATAATTATAAGATACTACATTTTGAACAAAACGTCAAGTGATATAATCATAATATAGGTTATTTTTTTACTTTTACACTTTGTATCTTTCACTATTTTTGTAAAATACGCACTATATACAAGATATCTTAACGATATACATAACACATCCATAAGTTAAACTTAATTTATATTATTCAACTTAATACTTAATTATAAAAAAATTTAATATTAGAACTCAAACCTGGGCTTTAGATTAGTATCCCATAGTACTTCCAGGATACGTGCATGCCGATTTGGATCATATAATGGGTTCCCAACTATTTCTTCATAAGGTCTTGCATGATAAATCATAACATCCTTACCATCTTCTGTTGTGGTGAAACAATTATGTCCCGGTCCGTAAACAGACTGATCAGCAGCTGTACTTAATACAGGATTGCGTTCTTTTACCCAAGATGCCGGGTCCAGAAGATCTGAATTTTCATCCGCAGTAAGCATACCAACACAATAACAGGAACCTGTAGCACTGGCTGAATACGTCAGGTGTATTTTACCATGCTTTTTAAGAATAGCTGGACCTTCATTAACCCAAAATTCAACTCTTTCCCAATCGTAGTCCGGTGTTGACAGAAGTATTTGCTTTGTTTTAAGTTTCGTAGGAGATTCCATCTCTGCTATGTACAGGTTCGATATCATTTTACCGACACCTACCTTTTCCGCCCAGACAAAATACCGCTTGTCTTTATTCTCAAAAACTGTTGCATCCAGGGAAAATGCTTCAAAGGAAAATTCATCATCATCTGCACGCTGCATTTTGCCACACTCAATCCAAGTGCCATTAATCGGATCGTCTCCTGTGCATTCTATTACATATGGTCTAATTGCCCAGATATCGTCCACATCACCAGCAGCAAAATAAACATACCATTTGTTATCCAAATAATAAATTTCAGGTGCCCAGATATGACAACTCATTACTCCCTTATCATGTTTTGTCCAAATGGTAACCTCTTCGGCATCCACTAATCCGTATAGTGTATCAGACTTTCTTAATATTATTCTGTCATAGGAGGGTACAGAAGCTGTAAAATAATACGTACCATCACTATGCCGATATACATATGGGTCAGCTCTCTGCATAATCCAGACGTCGTTATTTTGTTTTAGTTGTTGATCCATTGTACATTTCTCCGTTTCTTTTTAATGTCTATCTCGACAGAATAACCTGTAACCAATCAGAACCAATCAAAATATATAGCAGATTAGCCGTAAAAGCTTGCTTTCTAAGGATAATCTGTTATATATTTTTGTTTGGTGTGAGTCAAACAGCCAGGAAACAGGAGGTTTCCGAGCCTGGTTCTGAATAATTACAATTATGTCTAAGTATTTTCTGAATGGTCCCGTAACCGCAACACTGAAATCTACGAATTACGGGACCGTTTTAATGATTAAAGTTACTTATTATCTTCTTAATTAGTTAGTTGGTTCCCAGTCAATGTTGAAGTACTCTTTCATCGCTTGCTTATGGAACTCATTTGCTTGTTGTGTTGCTTCGTCTGCATAGTCAGCAGCCTTTTTCTTACCGGTATCTACTAAGTTATGAATACCAATCTTATTAAAGTAATCCACACAGAAGTTCCAGTAACCGGCAATACTCATCCAGCCATAAGGAACAGGTCTGGTAATAGCTGCAAAATAGCTATCCCAGTAAGGTCCATCGACATCATCAGTAGGATATAACGCTCTGTAACCAGCCCAAACATCTGCATCCAAAGTGAGCGGTACAGGCATAGCATCTCTAATCAGAGGAGCTCCTGATGCATTTGTAATACTTTCGTCCTGATAGATTTCCAATTTAGCCTTCCAGCCATCTGCACCCCAACCCATGAATTTTAATAATTCATAAGCTTCTCTTGGATGCTCTGTAGATGCGGAGATACCACCCATATCCAAAGTAGCAACTGCATTTGCTACGCCATCAACCTTCTCTACGGAAGGAACTGGATATGGTACATAATTAATATTCAGATCTTTCTTGTATTCATCAGTATCCCAAAGATTCATGTAAGTCCAGTAAGACTCTGCCATCAATGCAACACGGCCGCTGGAGCCTGCCCAAGCTGTGGAGTCACCTAACCAATTTTGCATATCAATGGTATCTACACTTGGTGCAACATAACCATTCAGCTTGAGATCTGCTTGTTCCTGTTCACCGATTGCCCATACGCCTAAGTCAAAGCCATTTCCATCCCAGCCAAACTCACCTTTAATCTTCTGGGAAGCTGCGATACCATATAAGCTGTCAAGTCTGATGTTACCGCCTATACCATAGTAAGCAGGTGATGCTGTCTTATCCGTTGTATCCTTAACTAACTGAATCATCTCTGCCCAGGTCCAGTTGGTAGCAGGCATCGGCTTGTTAAGTGTTTCCATCAAAGTACGGTCAATATAGATGGCACTAGGGAAGTATTTTATAGGCGCTGCCCATTGTCTTCCGGAGTCATAGGTACCAACAGCCAGTTCATTAATTGTAGGCATTATGTTCTGATTTTCAGGATCTGCATTCCATAAATCTGTCATATCATACAGCAGTTTATTGGAAAGTGCATAGTCAGCATTACCGAACATAAAAGCATCTGGCATTGTGCCTGCTGCAATCAGGTTAGTCAGTGTAGTTTCATAATCCCCAACTACAACATAGGTTGATTCAACAGTAATATTTGGATATTTTTCCATGAATTTTTTAGCTAATTCCTGTGTAAGAACATCACTGTCAAAGTTCATATAAGTTAATGTGATTTCCTCTGTGGTCATAGGTGGCAGCCCGGATTCATCCGTAGATGCGGCATCTGTTGGTGTTGTAGTTCCTTCATCTGATGATGCATCCGGTGTTGCACCCTGTGTAACTCCTGGAGTAGTTTTGCCTTCTTCTTTATCACTGCCCCCAAAGACACAGCCTGATAAGAATGATACACACAATACAAGAGTCAATAGTAAACTTATTAGTTTCTTCATAATATCCTCCTCCGATAGATTAATTTTTTTCATTGAATGGTGTTTTACCATACAATATTTATGAAATATCATTTACACATCATAAATGATTATTCACCTGTAATACCTGTACGATCAATACTTTCAACAAAGAATCTCTGCATGATAAAATACATGACTAACACTGGTCCAATACTTAACATTGTAGCTGCCATTCGAATCGATTCATTGTTGTCCTGGGTTGTTCCTTGCATGGCCATTCTCTGGAAATTGCCATAGTTCACGTCAAACTCCTTAAGCTGTATTAAAAGGGTAGTCCAATAGCCCTTATCAGATGTATACCCAGAAATATACAACTGCGTCAAATAAGACTCATTCCAATACCAAACAATTGAGAACAAAAATACTGTGATAATTGCAGGTACAGCCGACGGAATGGATATTCTAAGGAAAGATCTAAAATAACCTGCACCGTCAATGTGAGCTGCTTCAATCAATACCTTAGGCACTTGCTTAAAAAACTGATAAAAAATTAATATAAAAATTGGTGCATTCAGCCCTTGTCCAAAAATAGATGGTAATATAAATGACCATAGGGTATTCGTAAGTTTCAGGTTATGAAAAAGCACATAAGTAGGCATCATCGTGATCTGTGACGGAAGTATATAAGAAAAGATCAATATTGCCATGAACAATTTCTTAAACCGAAATTCAAATCGTGCAAATCCATATCCAATAATTGAACACATAACAACATTGATAACCGTTGGTAAGCATGTGATTACAACACTTTTGAAAAAAGTCGTCAGGTATTGCATGCTTTTTGCTGACTGAATATAATTATCAAGGTAAAGTCTGCTAGGTATCCAGCTGATTGAAGAATCCAACAAATCATTCAGACTCATAAAGCTACGACTTATCATGAACAGGATCGGAAAGAGATATACAAAGCCGATACAGATGAGTAAGGCATATACAACGATTTGCTTTAACAGCCCGTCTTTCTCTCTGGAGCCCATTAATAATTTATGCAGCTTATTCTTATAGACTTCTTTACTATGTCTAGGCCGCTTTATTTTTATGTTTTTCAATCCTGGCTGCATTTGACTTTCCCCTCCTTCTTGCTGTCTTTAACGCTCTGGCTTGCTTCTTGCTTTCCTTCTTGAAGTTCTTGACCATCTTGTCATAAGCATCTTTTCTAGTAAGCAGAACTACTGCAACAACACTCACCAGTGCCGTAACAACTACCGAATATGCCCAAGCCATTGCTGCTGCGTAGCCATAACCCTTATTGCCGGCAAACATAGCTTGCTGAATAGCAGTAATTATGCTGTTCTGCTCATTATTTGACAAAAAGATAATGGAATAAACTGCATTTAACAAGATCATTGGCTTAATGGTAGGCATTGTAATCTTCCAAAAACACTCCCACCCTGAGCCTCCATCGATTTTAGCCGCCTCATATAAGGAACTGTCAATCTTTTGGAGCGCTGATAAAAATATCAGGATCTGGACACCGGAATACCATAAAACCATAATCATATTTTGAAATAACTCTGTTATCGTCTCCGCCATCCAAGGATATAGAAAAGTTTCAAGCGCATCTTGTATTCCAAGGTTATTCAGAGCAGGAATTGCCGCTGCTCCCTGATTGGATAATAAATTCATAACAGGTCCGCTTACAATGATAACCGGCAGGAAGAAGATCAGACGGAAAAAACCTTTCATTCTAATCTTTCCATTCAATAGCATTGCTATAAGAAGCGCAAATACTACGATTACCGGTGCAGATATCAGCGTTTTGATGAAATATGATCCCAACATGAAGGGGAAATCAGGGTCTCTCATCATAATATCTGTGTAATTGCCTAAGCCGGTAAATGTCGCTAACATACCTTTCGGTGTAATTTTAATAACCGCAAGACTATACTGGAAGGATTCAAGCAATGGTTTAATTAAAAATATTATTACGCCGATTAACCAGGGGGATATAAATAAATACCCCACTCTTGCTTCCCTTCTTTCTATCTTCCCAATCTTAATCTTTTTTATTTTTTTCTTTTTACTCATTTAGCCTCACCTACCTTATAAGTCATCGCATTTATCAGATAACCGTCAACGGTTTGGTCATTCTTACTATAGTTAATGTAAATTTTGATCCCGTTATCATAGCTCACCACAGTAACACCATTATCAAGACGTTCATGCTTTATGATAAATGAATCCTTAACAGCATCACTCACCTGCTTCAGCTCTTCCGTATACTTGATAATATCCTCTTTATAAGTTGAATATTTGGAGCTGTAAACATCCGCTGAATTGGTATAAATAAGCTTTGAAGAATCCTCTTTTGTAATATAGTAGGAGGGATAGATACCTGCTTCGATGAGCTTCAATATATATTCCTGCTTATTCGCTTCAAAATTTATATATTCAGAATACATTGGCATAACACCCTTTAATACCATGGATAAAAACGGTATTTCTTCATCCTGAAAATTATAAGTTGATGAGCTGACCGGCATATCAAGATAAGCATCGGTATAATTCCATAGGTAGGAATTCGGTTGTTTCAGCACTAAATCAAAATCCTGATCCATTCCAGATACGGTATCTATATACTGCATCATTGTATCCTTCCTGGAATAATACTTACTGTCATAGCTATAGGAATATAGGTTATTTGTAATCCCTGCTAAGGAAATATCTTTGATACCTTTTTCTGAATAATCCTTCTTTAATATGTCAATATAGTAATTACTTCTGGAAGGTGTCAGATACAAGAACTCGTCATAAACCTCTGCATAGGACCATTGTGTATATAACCTTTTATTCACTCTCTTTACTACATTGAACTTAGAGGCAGTCTTATTTTCATCGGGATTGATGCGCAGCGCATCCTGATACAGGTATAACTGTTTACCGGACTCATTCACTTCCTTCATAAGCTTAGTCAGTGCTTTCGTTCCACCGACAGCACTATCTGCTTTATAACTCTTAACCGGAAGATCATACAGACCACCTGCCTGCCAGCCCTTATACAGGGAGAGCAAATTAGTCACGCCTGCTGCTTCTAAATCCTTGTAAATATCGCGAATATCCTCAGTTGTAGTCATGGTGACGGTACTTTTAGACAGCAGCCCATTTTCTCGTTCCGTTCCTAAGAAGTCTATTCTGGTATTGTAACCGTTATCCTTTACCGTTAGTCCGCTATCCTGTAATAAATAATCACGATACCTGTTAGCTAACCCGCTATAATTGGCAGAATCACCATTTACAAAGCAATATTTTACTTTAATATCACTATGCGATCTGTCTTCTTCCACTTCTTTAACGCTGCCTGAATTACTATTATTGGTCGGCTGCACGTATACCTTTCTAAGGATGAACTTAGGATAGATTCGATTATAATCAATTTTTACTCCATTCGGATATGCTTCCAGGCTGGCTCTTTCCGCTCCGCTTTCAATAATGCCCAGGTAACCAATCTCATCCTCTGTATGAACCATTCCAAAGATAGGAGCCATGAGATTCTCTTCGTCATTTACTGTATCCAAATAACCGTTTAATAAGTTAACTACTTCCGTTTCCCTAAAGCCGATATCATCACCATAATACATTCTTGAAAATCCACCGGTAATTTTATGTTCCTTATCATTCAGATAAATCAAAGAACCGTTGCCGTCCGGAAGTAACATATAACCCGGTGTATCTCCCAGATGAGTGCTTCCAAGGAAAGGAAATACATTAATTGCACCAATATAAAATTCCTTGTTCGGATCGTCCGTGGAATATTTTGAACGATTTTCTATGATAGAAGAATCTGGTATCTCAACATTCAAGGAGTCTCCCGCTAAGGTTACATATACTTCGAAGAAAAATTCATAATCAAGAAAGGATACGTATGCATGAAAGCCATTATCAATTTTCTCAATCGAAACACTTGAGTTATCATTAATTAAATCAGCCTGTTTCTGATCATTCTTACCTTTACTATCTATAACATCCAGAACAATTCCTGACCTCATAAAACCCTGCCACTGCTTATTTATTCCAGCATCATCACTTTGGACGGAGGATTTAAGTTCCTGTCCGGTTTCTTTATCCTTTAAGGTTATGGATAGCGTTGCTCCATCCAGATAAAGCTCATAAGCTTCATTTTCTGCAACCAGGGTATTACTATATTGACTGGCATTCTCAGCCGGATAGTTAATCTCCTGCTTACCTGAATAGGTGACGGCTTTCTTATTCTCATTCGTCTTCTGCGCGATAACTGCAGCTAAAATAAGGATTAATATTATTACAACAGGAATGAGTTTTTTTAAAATCTTTTTTGCTATAGTTGGTGTTCTTTTAGAATCCAAGTCGATGCACCGCCTCTCCGCCAATTGCTTGAATAAAGTCTAAAACCTGTGACCATAGGAGATACAGGACAAATACTACTAATAGGACAATTAAAACTGCAAAGAAGGTTAAAGCGATTACTTTTGCTGTCTCCTTCAAGGTTATGTTATTAATTTCTTTAATCGTTATAATGATCAAGATAACAATCCATGCAATAATCAATTGCCCGGGAGCCTGAATTAAAAATTTCTCATTTATCGTAAAAACATGAGTGAGCAAAAATACAACGGGCTGGAAAATGATATAAGGAGTAAGGCAATAAACAAAGGCACAATATATTTGTTTAAAGGATCCTTCCCCATCATTAATGGTACAGATCAAATAGTTACAGCCTATTAATATCAAAAATGCAATCAGCACGGTTCCGATATCAGATAGCACGCTGTAAGAACCTTCAATGGAGGGCTTATATAAAAACCCGCTATAATATTTATAAATAACATTAATTGCAATGAACACTGCCAGCAGAATATTCGCACTAAGATAAGAGGCTTTTCCTTCCCACCGCACTCCATAAGAACCATCGATCGGATGTTTCATAAAGTAAAGACTATATCTTATCCTGGAAATCAGTGGTACACTCTTAACCTTTGCCATCTGCTCATTAGCACGATTAAATATCCCAAATTTCTTATGAAGTCTCTTAAGGATTCGCAGGATAATCAGTAATGCCAGGATAGCCCCTACCACAGGTATCAGGTAATTACTAATCCAAATGTTACGAATTTCCCAGAAGGAATCGGAATAAGTAGTATAGTCATAGGATAGTTTGGCAAATTTCATTGCCTCGGAATAATTATCTTCCTGAAGCAGTGCACGCCCCATTGCTTTATTTGAATAAGCAAAGGTACTGTTTATCTTTAAAATTTCTTCTAAAGGCTCTTTACTTTCCGTATATCTACCCT
>JASGEU010000123.1:0-23334 GCA_047606065.1 Mobilitalea sp. | reverse complement strand
CCTTCTTAGGGGAATACACCTTCATGCTGTCGTATAGGGAATCCAGTTCATCTGCCCAGCCATAGATGGTAGCCTGGACGTTTGGTATATAATTTTCTATTTTTAAATCTCTGTATTTATCTTTATTCGTACCAGCTACCTTTGTAATCTCCAGGGAAAGATCATTAATCTCACCCATGATTTTACTAACACCTTCTAATACCTCACGGGTGTTAGCAATGTTAATGGTAAAGGAGATGGTATGGCTGCCTTCCTCAAGATATAAGCTGAGGTTACCCTTATCTGCATCCTTTAGGGTACTGGTCTTATACTCTGTGGTGTAATTAAACGGGTAAGCAGAAAATGCTGTATTCGGTATACTTCCATCCACTGCTACGTCAACAAATACAGGGAACCCGCTTTTGTCCGTCTGAATATAATTAAGAGCCAGGTTATAATACCCTGCCTTATCCACATTAAATTCATAAGTAACCTTCTGTCCTGCATCTTTAAAGGAATCTCGGTCAATCGTATTGAGGCGAGTATCCGACGTATTATAAGGAGCAACTGCTGTGTCGTATTCTGCCACGGCACGGATTGACGAATCATTGCGATAGGTATAATCTTCACCTTGTAATACAATTAATTCATCACCTGCAGCTTCTTCAGAAGAGGTATACTTTGGAATTTCTGTAACCTTTTCCAAATACATATTACCAAGCAATACATTGCCCTCTGAAACCTCCAGCGTTACCTCGTTTTGTCCTTTCTGCAGCTCCAGTATTAGAGGCGTAGACCGTCTGTAGCTGGCATCCATAAGGTATTTGGTTTCCCATTGTATTTTTTTATCAGGCAAAGTTACTATTTCATTATCATAACGGTCATAGGATTTTTCTTCTTTTGAAATCCAGGTAGCTTCAAATAGCAAACGCCTGGTTTCGTAAAAAGGATATTCTCCATTCAACTTCATAGATATCTCGATAGGCAGCATGGATTCATCATTGGACAGGTAGTCAAATCGATAAAAATATTGTCCCGTTTCAGGAACATCAATGGTAAATGTCACCGTATCATCTATTCCCATCTGCACGACCGAATTTTTATAGTCATGATTATCCGTGGTTATAACAGCACTTCCAGACTTAAATGCCTGATCAATTTTAATCTCATATGGATCCCCTTCATAAAGCGGTGCCGTATAGCTCTTACTCACATTCGAATAATTAGAATCCATTGACTCATTCACAAAGGAATCCATATTATATGTACTGGAACCAGATTCATTATCATTCTCTGCAGCTTTCGATTGCATCGGAATGCTGCTAAAGCCAATTAAGAAGGACAGTGTGGCAGCTATAATACGTGTTGAACACTTCTTTAACATAATGACCTTGTAGGCTGCATTCTTATAAACTAATACAAACCTACACTCCTTTCTATCATCACTATAACAATAAATCTTAATGCTTTATTCCAGCTCCAGCTCAAGATGAAGGACACTGCAAGCTGGAATTGTAAACGTAACCTTATTACCAATTACAGAGCTTGTTGTAAAATCTTTCGGCTTTACATTCTCCGGGTTATCAAAGGTATTGAAAGCCTGCATGTTACCAGTAAGTATTGTCCCTTTTACTGACTTAACCTTTGATTCGTACAGAACACTTTCAATCTCATAACTTTCCGCAGCGGAAAGATTATTTAAGGTGATATGTACTTTGCCGTCCTTATCCATAGATACAGATTCATGGAGATTAGGAACCATAAATTCGTCCTCTAAGCCGATGGTCTTTGTCTCCATTCTGCTTTCCAGCAGTTCTGAATCCTGATGATGCTGATACATATGAAATACATGATACGTAGGTGTTAATATCATCTTCTCACCTTCTGTCAGAATAACCGACTGAAGTACATTCACTATTTGGGCTATATTAGCCATCTTTACACGGTCACAGTGCTTATTGAAGATATTCAAGTTAATTCCGGCTACTAATGCATCTCTGATGGTGTTCTGCTGGTATAAAAAGCCGGGATTGGTGCCAGGCTCGCAGGTAAACCAGGTGCCCCATTCATCAACGATCATTCCTATTGCTTTCTTAGGATCAAATTCATCCATAATCGCACCGTGACGATTAATTAAGGTCTCCATATATAAGGTTTTACTTAAAGTCTTATACCATACCTTCTCATCAAAATCAGTAGCACTGCCTTTTTCCATCCAGCCTTCAGGATGTGTATAATAATGAAGTGATAAGCCCTGCATAAATCCATGGAAGAAATCCGGTGCATGTCTGTGCGTTGTCTCAAGCACTCCTCTGGTCCATTCATAATCATCTACATTAGCACCACATGCTACTTTATAAATAGGATTCTCATGATTATAATTCCTTACAAATGTCTGATACCTGCGGTATTCATTCCCATAATACTCGGGTGTCATATTGCCGCCGCAGCCCCAGTTCTCATTACCTACAGCAAAATAATCTACCTTCCAGGGTTCAGGATGACCATTCTTCGCTCTAAGCTCTGTCATTGGAGATAATCCGTCATAGGTAAGATACTCTACCCATTCTGACATTTCCTGAACAGTTCCGCTGCCAACATTACCATTAATATATGCCTTACAATCCAACTGCCGGCAAAGTTCCATGAATTCATGCGTACCAAAGCTGTTGTCTTCCAGAACACCGCCCCAGTGGGTATTAATCATTTTTTTGCGGGTCTCTTTGGGACCAATTCCATCCTTCCAATGATACTCATCTGCAAAGCAGCCGCCCGGCCAACGAAGAACCGGTATCTTAATATCCCTTAACGCCTTCACTACATCATTTCTCATTCCGTTCGTATTAGGAATCTCTGAATTCTCTCCTACATAAATGCCTTCGTAGATACATCTCCCAAGATGCTCTGAAAAATGTCCATAGATTTCACTATTAATATGTCCTTTTTTAGCCATAGGATCTATATTCAATTTAACCATGATGCTCTCCTTTGTTTAAGCTGATGTTGAATTGATTAATTATTTAATTAACTTTAATTATAATTTACTACATAATGATTAAAACGTCAAGCCATCACAAGGATGTTTTTATATAATTTATATAGTTTAATAATTTTGTTAATTATTGACTTATATATATAAGTACAATAATAGGAAAGATCGGTATATCAAATTAGTATTTTTACTGAAGTCAAAGCAAATTTCGCTGCTTAGTATCTAACGGTTAACAGTTATGATTCCATCTTTCATTTATTTATAAACATTAGTTGAAAACCGAAACAAAACAGTATATAATGAAACAAAGAAGGATTTATTCTTAGTCATGATCTTTGTAATGGGAAATTTTACGGTATATCATGACTTATTAGATTCCATATTAAATAATGTACTAAGAGAGGATGACATTATGAGAAAACTGAAGTTAATGCCATTATGCTTCATCATAGTTACAGCCGCTTCCATTGCTATGACAGGGTGTGCAAAAGAAAAAGATTCACTTGGAGATGAAAAAGAAAATATAACGGTGACCGCAGCACCAAGTGTTCCGCCAGCTACAGTAACTCCCGAGGTATTTGAAGAGCTGCCCGATGAATATGCAGACGTCAATTTAACAAAAGTATCTGTGCATGATCCCTCCATTGTAAAGGCAAATGGATCCTATTATGTATTTGGTTCACATATGGCCTGGGCAAAAAGTGATGATCTAATGAATTGGGAGCCATTTTATAACAATATTAACAGCAACTATAAGACTATATTCGGAACAATATGGGAGGAATGGTGCAAGACACCCACGAACCCGAATGTAGGGGGTAATCTTTGGGCACCGGATGTTATTTTTAATAAAGAGATGAATAAGTACTGTATGTATATGAGTGTGAATGGTGATAACTGGAGCTCTTCCATTGTTCTACTGACTGCTGATGATATTCAAGGTCCGTATACTTATGTAGGTCCGGTTGTCTACTCTGGTTTTAATATAACCGATAAGCCGGTAGAGAAAACCGATGTATACCAGGTATTAGGAGAAGGGGCTGATATTAATCGTTATCAATCTACTTCAGATACCAAAATTAATGCCATTGACCCGAATGTACGTTATGATGAAGACGGAAATCTCTGGATGTCCTTTGGCTCCTGGTTTGGTGGAATCTATATGCTAAGATTGGATAGCAACACCGGGTTAAGAGATTATACTTATACTTACACCACTGTTGAAAACGAATCCGACCAATATTATGGTTATAAAATAGCTGGTGGCCATGCTGTATCGGGAGAAGGCAGCTATATAAATAAGTTCGGTGATTACTATTATCTATTCATGACCTATGGTGGTTTAACCGCACAAGGCGGTTATCAGATGAGAGTATTCCGATCCGATAATATTTATGGTCCCTATGTGGATGAAAATGGATTATCTTCTGTTTATACTGAATCAGCCAATAACTTAAGTTCAACCAATGGTGTAAGAATTATGGGTTCCTATAAATTTTCCGGAAACGCTGTTACCCGCACAGCGCAAGGTCATAATTCGCTCCTGCTTGATGATGACGGTAAGATGTATATGGTATTTCATACTCGATTTATAAAAAGTGACACACCTTCTAACGCAGAAGCACATCAGGTCAACGTATATCAGCTCTTTCTAAATGAGGATGGTTGGCTGGTATCTGCTCCTTATGAATATTCGGGTGAGACAATCTCTGATACAGGCTATGATAAGAAAGAAGTAGTAGGTGAATATGAGTTTGTTACAATTCATCCTACCATGTTTTATCAGATGGTTAGTGATAAAGAAATAGGTATTAACCCAACCAAAAATATTACTTTATACAGCGATGGAACCGTATCCGGCGATGCAACTGGAACCTGGGAGTATCAGGAGGGTTCACCCAATATGTCGATTACGATTGATGGAGTAGAGTGTAAGGGCGTATTTCTAAAGCAGGCAACCGAAACAGATCATAAATTGGTCATGACCTTTACCGCACAGGGCAGCGATATATGTGTTATGGGAAGTAAAAAATAATTATAAAAACAGGAGTAAACGATAAGATTTCGTTTACTCCTGTTTTTTAATAGAATAATCTTATAAGAGTTAGAGTGTCAAAAGCATTAAGTACTTTGAATTCGTCAATTTGCACAGTAATGTTGTGTATATATGTAATGCAAACTATAGTTTGATGAGCGGCTGTATGAAGTCGTTGATGCATAAGCCCCTATGGTTTAGGGTCTTATGCATCACTACGTAATTATTCATCCAATGCCTTATATCCACTTCCCCAGATGGATTTACCTTCCAGGGACTGAACCGTAAAGGTCATAACATTTTTCAAATTAACCTCATCCCATTGCTTCAGGAAAATGCCCTTATATTCCACACCATGTATCGTAAGAATACAGGTATTGTCACCTTTCAGCTCCCAGGTACCATGCCAATCTCCTATTACGGAATGATCTTCCCTTAAAACAACGTTCTCAGATTTCTTAACCTCAGCAGAGATATCAAGCTGATGATTGATTACTTTATACGCGCCCGGAATCTCAGCTTCGGTATATGTACCTATTGTTTCGCCTACATACCTGTAAGGAGCGACAACAAACCATCCATCCTCATTCAAGAACATTTGATGAACTCTAACCTCATGGTTTTCTCCATTCCCTTCAAATCTGGTATGGAAGACCAGAAAATACTTTCCGGTTTTCTCATCATAGAGCGTTGAATTGTGACCAGGAGAAACATATCCTGGAGCATTTCCATATCTGGCTTCTTCTCCGTCAATTGTATTCCAATGATAGTTACCCATAAGCTTTGTGCCGAAATCATCTGCTGCTGCATCATCAAAAAAGGAACCGGCAGGACCTTTGCAATCAATCATATCATTGCCCTGTGCATCATAGTAAGGACCGTCCGGATTCTTCGAGCGGGCAACTCTGATATTATAGGCTCCATTTGCTGTTAATCCTCCAAAGGATAAGAACATATAATAATAGTCTGTTTCCTTGCTATATTGAACAAAAGCTCCTTCAATTCTTAAATGATTTTCACCCAAGAGCTTCTTTCCATAACCCTTTTCTAAAGGCATACCCGTCTTTTTGTCCAGTTCAAGGATATAAATACCGCCGCTGTAAGAGCCATACATCATCCAAAGCTTACCATCATTGTCATAGAACACACAGGGATCCACAACATTCGGCTCAATAGTTGCGTCATATACATCACCATTTTCATCGGGAGTATCCGAGTTCTGACCAGATTTCAAAATTACTCCCAAATCCTTATAAGGTCCTTCTATATTATCCGAAACTGCTACGCCCAATGCTGCCAATGGCTTACTTCCTTCACAATTACAATAATAATAGTAGAATCTGCCATCTTCCAGTTGAATAACATCGGGTGCCCAGAAGGTATTTGTCTGCGCCCAGGTAAATGCCTCTGACATCTCGCTCATTGCATCCGGAATTACTTTATTATTTTTCTTAACCCCGGAGTCCACCAAGGTCCAGTTCATCAAATCCGTAGTCTTAGCTACCGCCAGATGGGATCCAAATATGTAGTAGGTTCCATCCACTTCTACAATGGAAGGATCGTGTACCGATACATCGGTGAAGTTATAGGTCACTGGTACTTTTGCTTTAATGGGTGTACTTGCTATAATTTGAGTGAACAATTCATCTTCCTCTTCTTTCGTCATTTCCTCTGTGATTGCTGGTGCAGTTGTTGCAACTGGTATCTGTGTTACTGTAGCTTCCTCAGCTGATGAAGTGGGTGTATTTGTTACATCTGATGCCTGATTTCGATCTGTTTCACTGCTCTTACTGCTGCAGGATGAAAGAATTAACATACCAAGACAAACTACAATAGCTGCCATTGCTCTTTTCATAAACTTTCCCTCCACTACTATTTTTAGTGTTATGATTTATTCTACTTCAAGTTCAAGATGCAATACGCTGCAAGCCGGAATTGTAAATATAACCTTATTATCAGCAATTTTAAATTCTTTAAATTCTTTTGTTGTTACCTTATTCTGTTCCTCAAAGGTATTATAATCTTTCATATCACCAGTTAAAATTGTACCTCTGGCAGATTTCACGAGTGAATCTAACAAACTGCTTTCAACTTCATAACCCTCTGTAATTGAAAGGTTATTAATTGTAATATGCACCTTGCCATCCTTGGCAACCGAAACTGATTCATGCAAGTTTGGTACCATAAATTGTTCTTCTAATCCGATGTTCTGCGTCTCAAGATTACTCTCAAGAAGCTCTGCATCCTGATGATGCTTGTAAAGATTAAATACATGATAGGTCGGTGTAAGAATCATCTTTTCACCCTCTGTCAAAATAATCGCTTGAAGAACATTTACAATCTGTGCTATATTGGCCATCTTAACCCTGTCGCAATGCTTGTTAAAGATATTCAGGTTAATGCCGGCAACCAAAGCATCTCTCATGGTGTTTTGCTGATATAAGAAGCCTGGATTGGTACCAGGTTCACAGGTGAACCAAGTTCCCCATTCATCAACAATCATACCAATAACTTTCTCCGGATCATACTGATCCATAATTGCACCATGGCGATTAATCAAGGTCTCCATATATAGAGTCTTGCTTAGGGTCTTATACCATACCTTTTCATCAAAATCTGTTGCACTTCCCTTCACTTCCCAGCCTTCCGGATGTGTATAATAATGTAGAGACAATCCATTCATAAAACCATGTAAGAATGCTGGAGCATGCTTATGTGTTGTTTCAAGAACGGCTCTAGTCCATTCGTAATCATCCACGTTAGCTCCACAAGCCACTTTATAAATCGGTGCCTCGTGATTGTAGTTTCTGACAAAGGTCTGGTATCTGCGGTATTCATTCGCATAATACTCCGGTGTCATATTACCGCCGCAGCCCCAGTTCTCATTCCCAACAGCAAAGTAATCTACCTTCCAGGGTTCCGGATGACCATTCTTTGCTCTAAGTTCTGCCATCGGAGAAACCCCATCAAAGGTTAGATATTCTACCCATTCCGACATCTCCTGAACAGTTCCGCTGCCTACATTACCATTTATGTATGCTTTACACTCAAGCTGACGGCACAATTCCATGAATTCATGTGTGCCAAAGCTATTATCCTCTAAAACGCCGCCCCAGTGAGTATTGATCATCCTTTTACGTGTTTCTTTCGGACCAATACCATCCCTCCAATGATATTCATCCGCAAAGCATCCACCTGGCCAACGAAGTACCGGTATTTTAATCTCCTTTAACGCAGCTACCACGTCATTTCTCATGCCATTCGTGTTAGGAATATCGGAATTATCCCCTACATACAAACCTTCATAAATACATCGTCCAAGGTGTTCTGAAAAATGTCCGTATATCTCTTTATTGATCTGCCCCAGTTTCCTTTTAGTATTAATATTTAACCTTATCATTAATATAGTTGCCTCCCACTTATTTATTTAACTAAATAATGTATTATTTAATTTTTTAATTAACCTAACTATAAAGTACTACGTTTTTAGCTATTCGTCAATAGTTTATGTGTATTTTCGTGGAGCAATATTTGAACTTTTTATTGGATTAATTAATTATTGACTTCAACAATGAGAAACACTATAATATTCCTATATTTTATCAAATTTTACTTGATATTTATGGTAGAATATATTACATTTCTTATAGGATATTTGCTATTTATAACCGTTATTTTACATGTTTTTACATAATTACTGCAAATGTCAGTCATTTAGTTTATTAAAAAGGAAAAGAAAATTAAAATAGTTTTTCATAGGAGGTATTATGCTATATTTTAAATCCATACAGGATGCTGAAGAGGTGTTAAAGGCTTTGAGCACTCCCATGCGTCTGAAGATAATGGAGCTTATTTACGAGGATGATCAGCTTAGTATGAATGACCTTGCAGAAGCCCTTAACTTAACGAATAGTGCTATCTCAATGCATGTAAGTAAACTTGAAAAAGCAGGACTCGTAAAAATTCGTACTACTGCGGGTAAGCGTGGTACTATGAAAATCATACGTCCACGCCATGATAGATTAATGATAGATTTAGCTCCACTAAAAGAAACACGTGACTTTTATCAGGACGATATTCGCATCGGTTATTTCAATAATTTTAAGATAAATCCTACCTGTGGTTTAGCAACCGTCAAGAAAATTATTGGTGAATTGGATGACCGCAGATATTTTATGTTTCCTGAGCGTTTTGACGCTGGTATCCTATGGTTTGCTAATGGATTTATTGAATACAACCTACCTAACCATCTGATTGCAGGACAAACGTTATCCGAGCTTCAGATTTCATTCGAAATCTGTTCCGAGTGCCCTGAATTTAACGAGGATTATCCTTCCGATATTTATTTTTCCATCAACGGAACATCCTTGGGTATGTGGGTTAGTCCTGGAGATTATGGCTCAAGAAAAGGGTTCCTAAACCCACCATGGTGGCCGGAACGTTTAAATCAATATGGTTTGCTTAAGACTTTAATTATTAATTCTGATGGAACCTTTATGGATGGCAGTAGCCAGATATCCAAGACTACCATAGAAGATCTTGAGATTGATTATTCCAGTAATATTACATTTCGCCTGGAGGTACCGAAAGATACTGCAAATTGCGGAGGTTTAACGTTATTTGGAGAAGATTTTGGAGATCATAATCAGTCCATTCGAGTAAAAGCATTTTACCGTGATAATGCAAAGGAATAGGGATATGATTAGAGATACACTGAATAAAACAGTATATTAAATCAGAGTGTATTAAATAAAGAAGGTATTAAAAAGAAAAAGTGCGTATATGTGTTCAGATGGAGATGACTGGCAACCCGTATTTGCTTATTATAGCAAAAACACGGGTCGGTAAGGCGATTCCAGATGAATACATATACTCACTTTTTCTTTGCTTTAGTTATTTTATAATGTTAAGTTCTAATTCCTACGTAGATTTATTATATTTTCTTTGCTTTATGTCCCACTAATCATTAATTTGAGGAGGGACGTACAATACTTCTTATTATTCGATATACGAACATTATTATGGAGCCGGCAATGGCTGCATATAACATTGTGACTAATTTAATGTCTAACATCGATTGAAATACAAAGGAAATGATTAAAAGAAAGAGCATAATATACACAAATGTAACAAGTGAAACTATAAATGACCATATTAATTCCTTTAGCAAATCCATTCTCATTGGTTTTTTCAGTTTATCCATCCTTCAAAATCAACCCCTTCTCTATAAGCAAATATTACATTCTCATACTTTACAATTTGCTATCTTCATTATGCTTGATAATATCAACATAAAGCAAATTAACTGGAAGTTAGAGTTGCATATTTTCATTATTTTTTCTAGCATTTTATAGCTATTATACCCGAGCGTTAATTATAAAGTCAATATCTCGATTGATTTTTATTTCATTATATATTAAAATATTATATATTTCATTTAACTATTAATACTTAGGAGGAGTGTATGAATAAAATAATAAGGTTAATTTTGCTATGTAATCTGCTTTTCTGCCTCATGCTATTCACCAGCGCTTGTAAAAATAATGAGGAAGAGATCCTAGTTCCAGATCCAGATAATACGGAGGTCTCTGCATCACCTGAACCAACACAGGCAGTCCAGCTATCTGATGACTTTGATTATTCTTTAGCAGTTAATGGTTCTGAAAGCTATGAGATCAGCAGTCTTCTTTACGGTTTATTCTTAGAAGATATTAATTTCGCTGCAGATGGGGGCCTTTATGCGGAGCTGATTAAAAATCGTTCCTTTGAGTATGGCTCTTTAGCCAATAGAGGAAGTTCACATGGATGGGCAGCTACAGATAATATTACTTTTGATATTATGGATGGTAGTGCCGACAAAAGTTATCTGAATGAAAATAACCCCCAGTATGCTCGTATCACCAATCCATCAAGCACTTTAGGCGGCATAGGAAATGTTGGCTTTCTGGACGGGTTATCTGTGATAAAAGATGCAGATTACAGCTTCAGCGGGTATTTCAAATCCTCCACAGGCTATAATGGCACCGTTACTCTTCAATTAAAGGGCAATGATGGAACCATCTATGGAGAAGCCCTGATTACAGGGATAGGTTCCACCTGGGCAAAGTACGAATCTAATATTACCTCCTCCGCTACAGTCTCGGAGGGTCTGAAGCTATTCGTACTGATTAATGAAGGCTCCGTTGACATGGATATGATTTCATTATTCCCGGAAGACACCTATAAAGGGCGTGAAAATGGCCTTAGAAAAGATTTAGCTCAAGCTTTGGAGGATTTATCTCCTAAATTTCTACGTTTCCCCGGCGGCTGTGTGGTTGAAGGAGAGACTCTGGAGAACGCCTACAGTTGGAAGGATTCTATCGGTAATGGGTTGGCATTTACCATCAATGGTCAAGTTACCTATGGGGATGTGGCAACGAGACCGCAAGGTGAAAACTTATGGGGCGATCAAAACAACGCTGCCACACACCCCTACTATATGAGTTATGGATTGGGTTTTTACGAATACTTCTTATTATGTGAAGATATAAAAGCAGTACCGGTTCCCATTGTAAATGCTGGGCTTTCCTGTCTTATCCAAGGTACCAGATCGGTCGGAACTCCTGCACAAGCAGCAGAAATAGGCACACCGGAGTTTGAGCAATATGTACAAGATGCTCTGGATCTTGTGGAATTCTGTAAAGGTGATGAGAATACAAAATGGGGTGCCATTCGTATAGCAATGGGCCACAAAGAGCCATTTGACCTCACCTACATTGGCATAGGTAATGAACAATGGAGCAATGACTACTATAATCGTTACGAAGAGTTTAAGAAGGCTTTTGATCAAGCAAAAATTGATCATCCAGAACTTTATGGTGATATTGAGCTGATTGTAGCAAATGGCCCAACGTCTTCCGATCAATTTGCCTGGAATAAAATTAGTTTATATGGTTCCGATTATGCCGGTTTAGTAGATGAACATTATTATAATGTACCTAGCTGGTTTTTAACTAACACCAATCGCTATGACACCTATGACCGTTCAGGCACTCCTGTTTTCCTTGGCGAATATGCCGCTAAATCAAATAACACAGAAGCCGCACTTGCGGAAGCTGCTTATATGACTGGCTTAGAACGTAATGGAGATATTGTAAAACTGGCTTCCTATGCACCGCTCTTTGGTAACAGTACCTCCTACCAGTGGTCGCCTGATATGATATGGTTTCAAAATGATATCCTCTGGAAATCTGTAAATTATTATGTGCAGCAGTTGTTCTCAACAAATCAAAGCAAAAAAGTTATTGAATCAGAGTTAATTAAAACCTCCTCCACTGAAACCGGAAGTACTATATCGGGTAAAGTTGGTATCGGTACCTGGATGACCTCTGCTGCCTTTGATGATATTAAGATTATTAATAATGAAACAAAAGAGGTACTTTACTCCGATGACTTTAGCTCTGACAACACTGATTTCTTTACACAGATTGCTGGTACCTGGGCTTACAAAGATGGACAGATGGTCCAAACAAATACCTCAAATCCAAGAAATACAATTACTGGCGACGTTTCCTTTGTGGGCGATGCCAACTGGACAAATTATACTTTAACAATGACTGCCACCAAGTTATCCGGCAGCGAAGGATTTCTTATTCCCTTCGCAGTAAAAGATGAAAATAATTATTTTCATTGGAATATTGGTGGTTGGAACAATACTGTATCCTGTTTAGAGCAAATATCTGGCGGTTCAAAAAGTGGACAAATCGCTTCCACTGTTACTAATTTGAAGGTGGAAACCGGGAAATCTTATGAAATAAAAATTGTTGTTAACGAAAACTCTATCCAATGTTATTTAGACGGTAAAGGATTAATTAACTATACCATACCAAAAGTTGACGCTGTCTATCAGGTTGTTGGTGTGGATAATACCGGAGATATGATTATCAAAATTGTAAACGTTTCAGATACACAACAAAATGTTCTGGTTCAATTAAATGACATTTCCTTAGCATCCGAGACTGCTGTTCTATCAGTGCTTGCAGCAGATACTGCCGGAGATATGAATACTCCTGCCGATCCAGAAAAAGTTGCCATAAAAGATTCCACAATTATTATTAGTAATAACTTCTCTTATTCTGCACCGAAATACTCTGTAAGTGTAATAAGAGTTCCTATTAAAAAATAGCCAAAAGTTATAAGTTATCAGCAACCATATGAAACGACAAGACATTTCACTTGTCATGAATTGGCAACCGAAAGAAACACACTACACGAGTTTCTCGCGGCTATTTACAGCCGCTGATATCGCGGATACGTTCGCGTAAAATAGAAGGGTGCCCTACAATATATCGCAGGGCATCCTTCTTATTTATCAAGTAAAAGAATTAGGTTGTTGCGCTATAATAATGCTATTATCAATCAGCCATATCAGATCCTATCGTTACCAATTACGTAGGATCTCCATCTGAAATGCAATACTGCATCCAGGATATCCCGTTATTTATTAGTTAATCTTGTACAATGTTAAAATAAACGGAATACTTTTCATCTGTAATTTCATATAGTGGCATAAAATTTATATTCTCCACTTGATTTATTGTCTTAAATGCCCCTTGTTTCCATGGAAATATCTGATATTTATGCTCGTACTGTGGCATCAGGAATTCTGACGGATTATTGTAATCTCCAACTAACCGCTTCTCATTGTCACAAAGACCTGCTAATACGATTGGACCTTCCATAATAGCATAGGTATTTAACACATCTGGTAATGGAACAGTTGTTAGTCCACAGGGAAAATACAGCCTCAATTCATTCTCTGTCCATTCTCTAGTGATATTAATATAGCCGTTTTCCATCTCATATTCATATGTATTATTATCAATACCTATGACTGGCTTATCTTTCACCCATCCAGGTACTCTAAAGGAAAGTGTGAATTGGGTCTTCTTCTTAGCGTTCACCTTAAAGATCAGTGACCACCTGGACATCTGACCTTCATCTCTTTCATCAAAAAGGACTAGTTCATTATATCCTTTCATATCAACTGTCTGCCCAATCGTAATGTCTGTATTATTATACTTCCACTTTATTTCTGAAGGTAGATACTGACTTATAAAAAGCCTGTCTTTATCTTCATAATATATAGTGGAATTGTACATGGACTGTGCCTGAACCATTGTTCCATGACAGCACCAGAAATCACGAGTCAGAGTACCCCATTTTTTTACACTTCCCGCCTTAAGCGGCAGAAAATAGGTTGGCATGCCTGTGTGCATATTCTGCTGTGCAAGCAAGCCATTGTATATATTCTTTTCTATATAATCAGCATAGGAAGTATCCTTCGTCCATTTATAGAGATACATAGCTAACCTTATCATATTATAAACGGTACAAAATTCCTGATTTGTATCACTTAAAAAGTGCCCCAGCTTATCAGGTTGTGTCCAATATTCTCCGGAACCTTGCCCACCTGTACAGTAATACCCTCGATCTGTAACAGCATTTTTCCAAAATGCTTCGGTAATATTCCTCCATTTTTCTTCCTTGGTAACTTCATACATTTTAGCCGCGCCATGTGCCCACGGTATGCTGGCATTTACATGGCAATTACTTAGCACATCCTTGCCAATTTCCAAACCTTTTAATAATCCCGGATTACTATAGCTCTTTGCAAGCTCCATATATTTTTCATTTCCGGTTGCTTCATAAATAGTTAGCCAGGTTTCCAGCATACCGGCTTCCTCACCACTATAAATGGCATCCGAGCCTTTTTTCTGCATATCATCTATCCATCTAAGGTACCAATCACTCAACTTATCAAGGATTAATAAAGCCTTCTTATTTCCTGCAACTATATATGCATCTGACAAACCCATAATTGTTTTATGCATTACATACTGGGGTGACCATACATGCTGCGAATATTCAAGTTTTTTAAAGTATTTCTCCGGGATGGAACCTATCCATTCACCCCCATTTAACTCTTGACATCTGGCAAGCTCATCTATGATTCGATCCAGCTTGGCTTTTATTTCATAGTCATCCTCTGATGCATAAATTGAAGCTGCTGCAGATAACCAATGCCCTAAAAAGTGTCCCCGCAGCTGGCAGGTAGGTGCATCCCATCCCCAATAAATTTCGTCCGTATCCGGATTATGCAATACTTGTAATCCCGGTAATATGATACCGGCTTCTAAATAGAAATTTTGAAGCAGTCCATTATTTTTTAGGCTTAATAAATATTGACGGTTAAGATCAAATCTTTCTTTAAAAATACTTGGTAATAGCTTTACTTGTTCTTTGTTCATAACCCTTAGCATTTCTTCACCTCAAATTCATAATATTATTTACTTCATTGGCAGTAATCTGAGAGCAATAGAAGGATTTCTTAACAAGAGCTATCTGTCACATAAATAATCCTGCTATTAAAGCTCACTTTCTATCTATTATTTTAGATTTGCTATTTTAAAAATCAACTTATAGAAGCTTATAAAAGGTGTCTATTTCTTAGATTGTTCAAAACATTATTTTTTCTGATATCGTAAGACCATATCCGCCTGTTATATAAAGAAAGTAAAGTAACAAAATCGCATAGACGCTTAAACTTTAATGGTATATAATACTATTTGATAATAACGTGTAAGTCTACTGCTTAAATTTTAATCCAGGTATGAAAAGGTGGTTTATTCTTATATGAATACACAATATTTACTATCGCCAACGATCTCTCCACTCAAATATGTTTCCAGTGGAAATCTCATTAGTAAAACTGACTTTCTTCATCATAGGCGCAATTTTGATCTTTATGTATTAATTATGATAAAAGAAGGTACTTTATATATTTCCCAGGGTGGTGTAAATTACATTCTAGGTCCGAATGAATATCTATTTCTAAAAGCCAAGGAAGAACATTACGGTTTTAAGTCATCTCCCAGCAAATTATCGTATTTATGGGTTCATTTTCTCTTTCCTGATACGGTATCTGTTCTAGGTGAAAATGATCTTGTGAAGATTTTTCCAAAAAAAGCATCACAAGCTTCAGCATCTGAACAGTACATTTTACCCTTATCCGGTCAAATATCTCCCACCCAACGTGCTACCTTACTATTTAATCAACTACTTGATTTATCAAGACAAGATGTTATTTACTTAAAACCAATGATAGACTATGCATTAAGTTTACTACTCATGGAAATTTCACAGGAATTTATAGAAATGCATTTTAATATTAAAAACAAGATATCACCAAAAGTATTAATGATAATGGAATGGATTAAAGCTAATTTCTATCGACAGATTACAGTAGTGGAAATCGCAAATGAATTTAATTATAACTCTGACTATCTTTCATTTTTATTCAAGCAAAATACTGGCTTATCACTTACAGCTTACATAAATAAAACACGTATCGATATATCAAAGTCTTTACTTGTGAATTATAATGTTTCAATCAAAGAAGCTGCTTACTCAAGCGGTTTTACCGATGAAAAATATTATATGAAAATCTTCAAGAGAATTGAAGGTCTAACCCCTTTGCAGTATAAGAAAGCTTTTACAAGAAAAATGATAAACTAAGCGTATCAGGGGCATTTGGTTATTGCATGGGTAAAATTGAATCCCACTAAAACAGCAAACAAGGTGGCTTGTGCAAATAAGTGCAAGCCACCTTGTTTTAAGGATTTACTCAAGTTTCTCCATTACTAAATATATACATATACTTCTCTATCATTAAAATCAATTATTACACTTTAGTTAGTTTAAGTATACGAGCTCCATGAATGTTAACATCTACTCCAACTCTTTCGGTAAATATTCCAATGTCTTCGTGTATCCACAAATCTCTGGCTTGATATTCCCCTTCCAACCCCAGGTCCATAAGGGTAACTTCCAGGTGTTTCTGTTTACTTGAGGTATTAAATAATGCAATATACCTGCTTCCATCCTCATCCTCACTTGTCCACACTACACTATCTTCGGTACGAATCATTTGCTTTGCTCCAAAGGAATGTTTTAGAAGCCGCAGCACCTCCATATTCGTTAACAAGGATAACGTCCAGTCATCATTATCCCGTAGTTCCGCACCCACCATCAATGGAGACCTGAAGATACACCATAAGGTCATCATTGTAATTTGTTCGTTCTTTGTAAAATTAGTGAACCTGGAGTGCATATCGTGACCAGTTGTATTAACACCAATATGCCCAATCGGAAGCATATCACAATCCGGCCAGCACCCTTCTTTTACATAAGGACTCCAGGCATTGCATTTCTCAAACATATGATATAGTTGAGGCCAATTGTCCCAAAAGTCTCCTGTAATTCTCCACATATTTGCATGTTCACTAAGGTGTGCTACTTCCTCTAAAATAGCCGGACCAGGGGATAGGCTAAGAACCATATCCCTTCCGCAATTATCTATTGCATTTCTAATCAATTCAATTTCACGTCTTGCAGAGTACGGCTCATGCGGTTTGTATTCTGTGTTACAGATGTCATCTACTTTAACAAAATCCACACCCCATTCGGCATATAGTTCAAACAAAGAATTGTAATATTCCTGCGCACCCTCTGCATCAGGATTGACACCATACATATCCGTATTCCAGGAACAAATAGAATAACTTTGTGCAATATCTCTCGCAGTTGCAGTGCTTCCTTTCACAGGTACAGCAGCATGAACGGCTTGCCGTGGAACCCCTCTCATAATATGAATACCAAACTTCAAACCTAAACTGTGTACATAATCACTGATTGGCTTAAACCCTTGTCCCTCTGCAGAGGAAGGAAAGCGGTTCACAGCCGGTATCAATCGGGAAAATTCATCCATTGACAAAGGGTAGAAGTGATTATACTCTGTCGATTTTGCTTTTGGTTCATACCACTGAATATCACATACGATATATTCCCAGCCAGAATCCTTCAAATTCTTTGCCATATAATCTGCATTTCCTCTTAATATTTCCTCCGTCACCGATGCCCCATAACAATCCCAGCTGTTCCACCCCATAGGTGGGGTTATTGCACATTTGTTTTTATCCATAAATTCTCCTCCTATCATAAAGACTTACTCTCCTATGATTTCAATGCGCTCTAACGCTATAAATACTTTGAAACTAATACTATTTTGATTTCCTCGACCTCTCTGATTATTAAAAGCAAACTGTGGTATTTACATGCTTACTTGCAAATACCGATTGAAGCATAAAATATTATAAAAATATCTTATATTTATGATATAATATGAACAAATACTATATCAGTGCCGAGTAAAGAAAGTGCACATCACTGGCACGAAGTGCCTATTTTATGTATTTTTTACAGGTTATAATATTTAGTATAACTAACCACTTACTACTTCTCAAGAACGTTAATTTGATAATAGGGGTGATTTTTTGATGTCTAATAAATTGCAAACATTTTATTTTCCGTCCTTTGAAGAATTTCCTTTCCCACCTTTTGAGCTAAAGGATATGGGCATTGAATTTCGAAATTCTTCCGACTACTATTTTGATAATAATGATAGAAACATTCAGGGGTATTTATTTCAATATACTTTAAAAGGTTATGGTATATTTGAAACAAAGGATACTGTGCATCGAATCGAGCCAGGTCAGGCTTTCTTTGTTAAAATTCCTGATAATGAAAAGTATTATTGCCCTGATAATGCAAAGGGAGAGGGATGGGAGCTTCTATATATTCATTTTGAAGGAACTGCCGTTGAAGCCTATTATGATAAAATAATACAGAAAACCGGTAAAGTTTTAAAGTTGAAGCAAAATAGCAGTGTTATACAATACTTGCTAAAACTGCATGAAAATTTGAATAATGGAATGAAACTACAGCCCTTTGCAGGTAATGAAATTGTATTCTATTTCCTGTCTCATCTATGTAAAACAGTTGCTTATAATCAAGATAAATATTCTGTAAAAACAAGATTTGCTATTGAATATATGCACAATGAGTTTGCAAACCTTGCAGGTATTAACGCTTTATCCGATCAATTAGGAATTTCCTTAAGTCATTTTACAAGAGAATTCACAAAAGAAACCGGGATAAATCCGATTAAATATTTAACTAATATTAGAATGCAGAGTGCCCTGCAATTATTGATTAATACTGATATTCCAATTAACGAAATCGGTCTAAAATGCGGCTTTTCCTGTGGAAATTATTTCAGTAAGATATTCAAAAAATATAATAATCTCTCACCTAATCAATTCCGTAATGAAAATAGGGTACAATAACAGACAGTCTGACATTTTCATTTCTAATACCGAATACTGCGAAAAATGAGCGCATTATGCGCTCATTCCTTTGTAATACTTTATAAGTTCTATTTTGTATCTTCCATATACCCATTGGGGTTATTTTTTTGCCATCTCCAGGAATCCTCACACATCTGGTTTAACCCGCGTGCTGCCTCCCAGTGCAGCTCTTCCTTGGCTTTTTTAACATCAGCATAACAAATTCCTATGTCACCGGCACGTCTTGGCTGAATGACATAATTTATTCTGGTCCTGGATACTCTTTCAAAGCTCTCCACCATTTGTAATACACTATATCCATTACCGGTACCCAAATTATAGGTTAACACACCTTTGTTTTCTTTTATTTTTTCAAGTGCCTTTATATGCCCAAGTGCTAAATCAACTACATGAATATAGTCACGCACTCCCGTGCCATCTATGGTATCATAATCATTTCCATAGACATTAAGGTATTCTAACTTGCCGACAGCAACTTGTGTAATATAAGGAACCAAATTATTGGGTATCCCTTTTGGGTCTTCCCCAATACTGCCGCTGGAATGTGCGCCAATCGGATTAAAATACCGAAGCAGAACAACATTCCAGTCAGAATCTGAGGTATGTAGGTCGGATAATATTCTTTCCAGCATTAGTTTTGTATAGCCATAAGGATTCGTTGCTGAAAGTGGAAAATCTTCTTTAATCGGTACCGAATCCGGTGTTCCATATACCGTTGCAGAGGAGCTGAACACAATATTTTTCACCTTATGTTCACGCATCACCTCACATAAGATTAAAGTTCCTGTAATGTTATTATGGTAATACTCCAAAGGCTTTTGAACAGATTCACCTACCGCCTTTAAACCTGCAAAATGAATTACCCCTTCAATTACTTCTTCATCAAAAATTTCTTCCAGTGCCTCTTTGTCTAATAAATCCGCCTTATAAAAGGTGATATTCTTTCCGGTAATCTTTTTCACCCTCTCCAGTGCTTCTTCACTGGAATTACTAAGATTATCAACTACAACCACTTCATAGCCTTGATTTAATAGTTCCACACAAGTGTGGCTTCCAATATAACCGGCACCACCTGTAACTAAGATTGCCATTGCATCCACTCCTATCGATATTTATTAACGACTGCGATCATTTCCTCCCAATGCTGTTCCATGTCAGCTACCAATTTAAACTGGGTTCTGGCTCTATC
The DNA here is from genome assembly GCA_047606065.1 of Mobilitalea sp. Classification (GTDB taxonomy): domain Bacteria; phylum Bacillota; class Clostridia; order Lachnospirales; family Lachnospiraceae; genus Mobilitalea. The sequence goes on along the minus strand of JASGEU010000123.1, from coordinate 2,893 downwards.
CAGATTGTGACCTTCTCTATGCGTTCTAAAGTAAGTATCCCCCTGCAGATAGTCTGTCAGAAAACGTATCCCGCATTCGAGAGTCATCATCTTTGCTCCCACCGGAAGCATTGCTATCTCTGTTTCATTAAGGCTTCCATTACAGCCCTTCAAAAAACCTTTGGTATAGATCTCATAAAGTTCAAGATCAAAATTGACTTTACTTAAATCAGGCTCATCCTCTGCTCCGGTACTTGCTCCAAAACGAATGGAGTCACCAAAATCAGTCACCGAAAATCCTGGCATAACCGTATCCAAATCAATCACACAGATTGCTTTCCCTGATTTATTGTCAATCATAATGTTATTCAATTTTGTATCATTATGTGTTACTTTTAGCGGGAGTTTTCCTGCCTTATATAAGTCCATTAAGGTATGTATGAATTCTTCTCTTTGGAGTGCAAACTCTATCTCTGCAGTTACCTCTTTGGCTCTGCCCAGGATATCCTTCTCTACTGCTTTTCTTAAATTATCAAGACGAACCGGGGTATTATGAAAATCCTTGATGGTCTCAAATAAAGTATCTGCCGGATAATCAGCTAATAGCTCCTGAAATCGTCCAAAGGCTATGGCGCTTTGATAAAAATCCTCGGGTTTTTCTACCAGATCAAAGCATGTGGAATCTTCTATGAATAAATACGCTCTCCAATAGGAACCAATACTATCTCTATAATAGGTATTACCATCCTTTGTGACTATGATATTCATAGTCTCACGATTCACATCGCCCTGGTTTAATATAATCTTTTTTCTTAAGAACCCAGTCACGCCGGCAATATTTTTCATTAACTGATCCGGACGATGAAAGGTTTCATGGTTCATTCTCTGTAATATATAGCGGAGGATACTTTGATCCTCCTGTGTAAATCGTACAACAAAGGTATCATTAATATGACCATGCCCATAACGTTCATAATCAATCAAAGTTCCTTTAAAATCAATGTGACAGATTGCTTCCTCAATCTTAGCACAATATCCATCTCTTGTCATAATGATATCCTTTCATTTAGATAATCGCGGAACAAAATAGATTTTACATTAGTATTTGTTGTTTATATTATTCTTACAGTTTTGAAGTTTCGCTGTCCAATTCTTAAAATTCTTGTGGATATAACCCTTGTTCTTTTAACTTAGCAATGGCTATTACTACTGCTTCTTTATCTTCTTTATAGGTAACTCCGTACCACTTATCTTCGGACTTAAGAACTTCAACCGTCGCTTTTTCTTCCCTTATTATCTCTCCTACCACCATGGGTAAGAAATACTCTGCCTTTAATGGATTTTGCCGGGCTTCCTTACTTAAGAAATTTTCAAATCTTACTTCTAATTCCTTAAGTATACTTGACGAAAAGCCCCACATATTCATTGAAACAATGCTATCCTTTGGTATCGTAACCCAGGTTTTACCTTCATCTTCTGTATATCGGGCTCCCGACTCATATTGTTCAATTCTCGTTCTCTCACAGATATCCTTTAAATATCCATCCTCTGTGATTTCACAAACTCCTCTGGCAACATGACCATGTTCCGTTAAGGTATTTTCCAGTTGGTAACCCACCATTGCATAGCGAGATTGATCCTCCTGAGTTGTTGTTAAGAAATTATAGATTGCTTTATAGGCAGTTACTCCATAATAGTCATCCGCATTAATTACTGCAAATGGTCCTTTTACGACTCCTGAACAACTTAATACGGCATGCCCTGTACCCCAGGGTTTCACTCTTCCAGCAGGAACTTGATACCCTTCCGGTAAATAATCTATTTTTTGAAAAACATACTGAACATTTACTTTCTTACTGATGCGATTTCCAATAACCTTTTTAAATTCCTCTTCTATTTCAGGTTTTATAATAAACACAACATTTTTAAACCCGGCTCTTATGGCATCATAAATGGAGAAGTCCATGATAATATGACCTCTATCATCCACCGGATCAATTTGCTTCATCCCGCCGTATCTGCTTCCCATTCCTGCTGCCATTATCACTAATACAGGTTCCATTCTTATAAGCCTCCCTTTTCAAGATAAACCGTAAATTAATCATAAGCGCAATATACGCAAGAGCGCGCCTAATACAACTCACGCTTTAAATACATTGGTCTTAGTTTTAATCTCCAAATACATCCTAATGTCAAAGAACAATATTATCCAACTTCACTTTTGATAGCGCTGCCTCATCCGCAACTACCGTAAAGTCAGAATGAAGCTGCAAAATAGAGGCTGGAACTGCCGGAGTAACCGGTCCGGTTAACGCACTTCTTAAAATATCCGCCTTATCCGCACCACTCACCGCCATAACAATCTTTTTTGACTGCATAATTGATTTAATTCCCATGGTATATGCAAATTCCGGCACCGTCTCCCCTGGGTCAAACAAACGGGAATTTGCTTCTACCGTACTCTTCGTCAATGCCACACAATGAGTTTCCTTTTCAAAGGATTCTTCTGGTTCATTAAAACCAATATGCCCGTTATGGCCCAGTCCAAGTAATTGCAGGTCAATTCCTCCCAGGCTGCGAATTACATTATCATACCTTGTGCATTCTGCATTCGTATCTATTTCTAATCCGTTGGGAATATGGATATTACCTTCCCGAATATTTACATATCTAAATAAATTTATCTTCATAAAGTAATGATAGCTTTGTTTATTATCCGGACCTAATCCCTTATACTCATCCAGATTAACCGTCTTAACCTCTCTAAAATCTATATCTCCTTTGTTATACCATTCAATAAGTTGTTTATAGATTGCGATTGGAGTAGATCCTGTTGCAAGCCCAAGCACACAATCGCAATCTATAAACAACTTATTGAATGGTATAACAAAGGAGATATAGATTTTAGAGAGGT
>JASGEU010000122.1:0-85141 GCA_047606065.1 Mobilitalea sp. | reverse complement strand
GCTATCAACAGTGGTAGGTATGTGTAAGTCAATCATAAGTGTTGCGTTGTTATTTATAGCCAACAGAGTGTCTAAGGCGGTTCGTGGCAGCAGCATTGTATAGGAGGTGGAGAAATGGCGATTAATGAAGCAAGAAAGCAAAAAAAATTAGAAAGTTTAGTATCTACACCCAAATATAAAATTCATATCTCAGATATTATATTTGAAATAGCAAATCATACATTTTTCATTGTATTTGCATTAGCATGTATTTTCCCATTCTATTATTTGTTCATTAATACAATTAGTGATAACGAATTAGTTAGAATCGGTGCAATACAATTAATTCCTAAGGGAATTCATTTTAAGAATTATCTACTGCTAACAAATGTTAATGAACTTGGCCAGGCGTTCAATATATCTGTACTAAGAACGATAATTGGAACAGCACTTATGGTTGGGGCAACAGCATTGGTAGGCTTCCTGGTAACCAAACAGGATATGTGGGGACGTAGTTTATGGTATCGTTTTATTGTAATCACCATGTATTTTAATGCAGGACTTATTCCTTGGTATTTGAACATGTCCATGCTGGGCTTAACAGATAACTTTCTTGGATATATTATTCCAGGTATTGTGGCACCTTACAATATTATTCTTGTTAAGACTTACATTGAGTCAATTCCTGCAGAGCTTGAGGAAAGTGCCTATATGGATGGCGCTACCTATATGACTGTATTTCGTAAGATAATCTGGCCATTAAGTAAGCCAATCCTTGCAACTATTGCAATCTTTGGTGCAGTTGGAAACTGGAACTCTTTCCAGGACTCCTTAATCTTAATGCAAAATGATTCAAGTCTTCACACTCTTCAGCACAGATTATGGATTTATCTTAATCAATCCAACAACCTTGCAGAGATCATGAAGGGCCAGGCAGGTGGATTATCAGCTTCCCAGCAGGCACAGCTACTTGATTCTAAAACAATTAAGTATACAGTATCAATGGTAACGGTATTACCTATTATGTTCGTATATCCTTTCATGCAAAGATACTTTGAAAAAGGTATTATGTTAGGAGCGGTTAAGGGTTAAGACGGTTTTAACTGCAAGAAAGCAGTTTATAAACACTGTAGAAGGGGTTCAAGGGGCTTCTTTTGCAAGAATAAAAGGAGGAGATAAAATAATGAGAAAGTCAAAGAAATTAGTTGCGTTATTACTTGTAGCAGTTTTTGCTTTGTCATCACTTGCGGGATGTAGTAAGAAGAGCGAGGAAACCATTGAGTTAACCATTTACTCACAAACAGCAAACTATTCCGGTGAACAGATTGGGTGGTTTGCCAAGGAATTACTGGACAGATTTAATGTTAAGGTTAAAATTGTTAACGATGCGGATGGTGTATTTGTTACTCGTATGGAATCCGGTAATTTGGGTGACATTGTAATCTTTGGTAATGATGCGGGTCAATATCTTGAAGCTGTTAAAAAGGGCATGTTAATGGATTGGAATGAAGATGATTTATTAACTGATTTTGGTCCTTATATTAAAGAGAATATGGGCAAAGCACTTGAGAAAAATGCAGGTATTAGTCCTGATGGTACAACAGTATATGGGTTTGGACATGGCGTTGCGTCATCCGCTGAGGATCATGCTACTTATTTCTATCACCCGGACATTCGTTGGGATTTATATGCTAAGCTGGGATATCCTAAGGTTGAAACTTTGGAAGATTATATTCCGTTATTAGAGCAAATGAAGGAATTAGAACCTACCTCTGATTCAGGACATGAGACCTATGGTGTCTCCTTATTCAATGACTGGGATGGTAACATGGTAATGTTCGTAAAGGCTACTGCTGCTCTTTATGGTTATGACGAGTTTGGTATTGGTCTATATGATCAGTCAACTCAGACCTGGCAGGATTGTCTTCAGGAAGGTGGAATGTACCTTAGATGTCTGAAGTTTTATAATACTTTATTCCAAAAGGGATTATTAGATCCTGACTCCTTAACACAGCGTTGGGATGGAGCACAGGAAGACTATACCGGTGGTGTATCTTTCTTTAGTATCTTTGATTATCTTGGTTCCGCACAGTATAACACACCGGAACATTTAGATGCTGGTAAGGCAATGTATGCTCTGGCATCTGAAGATCAGAAGACACTTAACTATGGCTTAAATGTATATGGTGGTAATCGTGTATGGACCATTGGTGCAAATACCCAATATCCAGAGAAGTGTATGGAGATTATTAACTGGTTAGCAACTCCAGAAGGCAGAATGGTTAGTGAGTATGGTCCTAAGGGTGCAACCTGGGATTATGATGAAAGTGGTAAAACAATATTAACAGATCTTGGTATTAAGACAATCGAGAATAGAGATACGGAAATGCCAGCAGAAAATGGCGGCGGTACCTATAGAGATGGATCTAACCAAATGGCTAATATAACTTGGATCATAGATGCTAAAAATCCAGATTCCAATGGAGAGACCTATAACTATAAGGGCTGGGCAAGCTATAATGCAACTCAGGACGATGAAATTCTTCTCGACTGGAGAACATTCACAGGTTTTACTACCGCTGATGAATATCTTGATGCCAGAGACCATATTATTGCACCTGGAACTACTTACTCTGAGCCAGAGAGAGATGATGAAATGGAATTAAAGTGGCAGCAGGTAACAGGGGTAATTCAAGATAGTTCCTGGAAAGCAATTTATGCAGCAAACGATGCTGAATTTGATAAAATTGTTGATGAGATGATCGTAAAAGCTAAGGAATATCACTTTGATGATGTTGCTCAATTCTACAGAGATGAAGCTGCTAAGAGAAAAGCTTTAGAAGATGCAGTATTGAACTAATCAAAGTAATAGAATAGAATAATAATAGATTAGTCTATGGGGAGAGGCTGTTTAATAAACAGCCTCTTTTTAACAGAAAGGAGCAATGTATGGGTTTTTTTAGCACGGATGGACCTTTATATAAATTTATAAGTCGATTGTGGGATATCATTGTTTTAAATTTTATTTGGGTCATTTTCAGCCTGCCCATTGTAACAATTGGGGCATCCACCGTTGCAGCCTATAGCGTAGCACTTAAAATGGTAGATGAAGAAGAGGGTTATATTTTACGTTCCTTTATAAAAGCATTTAAAGAGAATTTAAAGCAAGGAATTATTTTAGGGTTGATTGCTATTATAGCCAGCTATTTGGTATATATCAATTATGAACTATTTAATGCTATAGAATCCAATCCAATTATTCTGCTGTTTGTGGCGATTCTTGCTGGAATTTTCTTTTTTTCATCACTTTTATATGCATTTCCGCTGGCAGCCAGATATCAAAGCTCAGTGATGCAGATAATGAGAAATTCCAGGCAAATCTGCATGAAGTATTTTGTTAGAACCCTGATATTAATTCTATTATTGGCAATGACGATTTTAATGATCCTCTGGAATTCAACCACATTTATAGTAGGATTGATCATTGGACCAGCTTTTTGTATCTTTACGATTGCCGCCTTCTCTAAAAGAATTTTCCAGATGATTGAACGCGATCAAGCAGCTGGATAATTGCGATGAAAAAGAACAGTATCATGAGGAAAGCCTCCCAAACAGCAAATATATTGTGCTGTCCGGGAGGCTTTTTATATAGAATATGATTATTGCAAATCCGCATTTTTACGAAACTCAGCTGGACTTAGACCAACATACTTCTTGAATTTCTTATGAAAATAGTCTACATTTTTATATCCAATTGCTTCAGAGATTTCATAAACCTTTAACTTATTTTGTAAGAGTAATTCCTTAGAATGATTAATTCTTATATAATCAACGTAATAATTAAAATTTACACCAACCGTCTTACTAAAGATTTTGCCAAGGTAGGCACTATTGTAGCCAAAAAGTGGAGCAATGGATTCTAGCTTAATATTATTTTGATAATTATGGTCAATATAATAGAGAATGTCATCAATAATACTATCTCTTGAAGAATTGCCAGTAGAATTCATAATCATTTCAAACTGTTCAGAGAAAAATCGGATGATCTCGTAAAGATAATATCTCTTCTCAATTAAATCAATGATTGCTGAATTTGTTGGAAAAGGAATATCCAGCGTATTGTAAATGTGATTTAATTTTTCTTTTATTTGAAGATATAGGTCTACTAAAAATAATTTAATAGCGGAGATACTATCATTTACATTATACAGGTATTCATTTAGTTCATATAGAGTCTCTGCCACCTTTTTGCGGTTAAAGGTCTGAAGATGATCGGTTAATTGATTTGCGTAGTCCTGTATATAACTTATATTAATAGATTCAGCAATTTCTTTCATTTTAGGAAGTTCTTCATAACCAAGGGTATGCTGACCTTGGTGGCAGAAAAAGCGTCGATTAATTAAAGTCAGGGCATCTGTGTAGGAAAGGTGAATATCGGTTAATTGTCTTACAGGCTGTCCATATGCAAGAAATAAAGAGTCCAGAGGACTTCCCTTCTGCGGAAGGTTTTTTTCATAGTGCCCTAAGAAATCCTGAAACTTCTTTAGAGCAAATTCACCCTTTAAAAGAATAATATCCATGGCTAATATTTTAATGTATTCAAAAGTGGAATTTCCCTTATTCGTAATTTTTAATAAATCTGCAAAGTTATAGGCCAGATCAGAAATTTTACGATTAAAGTTTTCGTAGATAACAACCTGATAAACATCTGCATCCAAATGTAACTGTAAGATATCTTCTTCATTAATAGAAGTATAATCCTCAGACTGATCATTTGTAAGCAGTTCCTGTAAAATGGCATTCTTCGCTCGAAGCTTATATTGATTTACGTATTTATCATTACGATTTTCTTTATCTAACAGATCTTTCACTTTAATGACTGCAGACTGTAATTCATCCTCATCTATAGGCTTTGTCAAATAGAAGTCTACGCCATAACGAATGGCAGTTTGAGCATAGCTAAAGTCGGGGTAACCACTAAGTAAAATACATTTTCCGGTATAGCCTCTTTCTCTGGCAGCAATGATAACATCAATGCCGTGCATTTTAGGCATACGAATATCCATCAATACCAGGCTGGGCTGCTTTGCAAGAATTTCTAATAAAGCATCACTGCCGTTACCAGCCTCACCACAAATAGAAAAGCCAAGGCTCTCCCAATCCATAATATATTTTAATCCTTCACGGATTGATGCTTCATCATCACATATAAATACCGTATACATGTAACACCTCACATCCTAACTTTATTCCCAAATAAAAAGGGTTATTTTCATTAAGTAGGTCAATAATATAGCTAATCAGTAATAATCTTTATAACCACAGGGAATTCACTGGATACCGTTGTTGTAATGAAATGTAGTCCGTCGTGATCTTTCTGCCAATCAATTTTTTCACTAAAACCAAGAATTTCTATATCTCTGATAATACCGTAGAATCTGGGTGCATTGGCATCAGCAGTTTCAGAGAGGGACTTAATACATACTTTACCATCCTTAGGATACTTTAATAGTGTTGCATAAAGATGACCATTAGCCACTGTAAATCTGAAGTCTTCACTGGTATAACCGTTCTGGTTTCCTTCAGAAAACTTTCCTTCTGCATCCTTGGTTGGGCCTTCACCAAAACTTCTCCACACCTTGCTATTATAAATTGCCTCACCATTAATGGAAAGCCATTTTCCAATATCTTTTAATAACTTTTGATCCATCTCAGGCATGGAGCCATCCGCTTTTGGACAAACATTTAATAATAAGTTGCCATTTTTACTTACGACATCCACCAGGTTACAGATTAAATCATAGCTGGTTTTATAATCAAGTGTTTCAGTATAACACCAGGAATTATGTGCGACTGAGGTATCCGTCTGCCAATAAAAAGGTTGAACATTAGCAAACTTACCACGTTCCATATCAACAATACCAGTACCAAAAGACATTGCTTCGTGTTTATAACAGATTGCTGTAGGGAAACCCCATTGAACACCGCGATTATAGTAATAGGCAGCAATCTTTAAAAGATGCTTTTTATAGCCCTCATGCTGTATCCACCAGTCAAAATAAAGTAGCCTTGGCTGATATTTATCAATTAGTTCGCAGGTGCGAACAAGCCAATCATCCAGGAATTCTTCAAATGGATAGGGAACAGCAAAAATATCTTCCTGATTTGGCTGCTCCTGGAGAGACGGCCAATAAAAATCGCCACGTTTTAAAGGCTCCTTAATATCACTTTCAAAGTCTTTGCCGTTACCCATGAACCATAGATGTTCCGCACGGTGAGATGAGGTACAAAATACCAGGTCGTCTTCTTCAAAGGCTTTTTTTAACTCACCGAGGACATCTCTCTTTGGACCCATTTTAACTGAGTTGAATTCTGAGATATCACTATCATACATCTGAAAGCCTTCATGATGCTCTGCAACTGGAAATACATACTTAGCACCGGCCTCTTTAAATAACCGGGACCATTCCTTTGGATTAAACTTTTCTGCTGTAAACATAGGAATAAAATCCTTATATCCAAAGTCCTTATGTGGACCATAGGTTGCTATATGGTGTTCATATTCAGGTGTGCCCTGAATGTACATATTTCTGGAATACCATTCATTATTAAAAGCGGGGATACTATAAAGTCCCCAATGTACAAAAATACCAAACTTTGCTTTTTGAAACCAATTAGGTACTTCAAAAGAAGCTAAGGATGACCAATTATCAAGATATGGACCACCTTTAATTACCTCATTAATTCTCTCTAATTCCCTCTGCATGATAAAACCTCCCCTAATGCAATACTCTTATGTCTATTAATTAGTTGTACTTCCTAAACTGACAGCTTCCTTACGTGCCGCGTCTTGATCCTTTGCGTTTTTTAAATCCTCTTCATATACGGATGAGTATCCAAGAGCCTCAGCTTTTTGCTGTAACTGATTCATCAAATTATAGAAGGTCGTTTCATCCTTTGCAAAAACCATTTGCCAGGAATAGTCTACGATGACTTCCTTGCATAGGTTACGTATGGTTGTAAGTTCAGAAGACATTGCAGGTGCAACATAGCTGCTTCCTGGTGCAACGATAATTTGATTATGCTGTTCTAAGTATTGGTGGCTGGAATCGGCACCCATATAGGATTTCCAGTCAACGTCTAAAAGACTGTCCTCCATATCAAGAACGGAATCCCATTGATTGTAATAATAAGGATAACCATCAGGATCTAAATCACTCTGAGATACCGGTCTTAAATTAAGTTGTGAAAAACCATCCTCCCAGGTTAAGCCACCCCATTCGTCGGGCATCTTTGCTCCTCCGCCCAGGAGAGCCTGTATTCCAAACTCGGTAAGATAGGGACCGTCCTCACCCATATCCCAGGTTAAGCCCTTAGGTCCTGCAGCTCCATTAGAAGGTGCAGCTGCAACGATTTGAATTCCTTCCGGAGAATAGATCCAATTTATAAAATCTGCAAGTCGTTCAGGGTCTTTTGCACTGGAACCGATTGCAATGACTGTTTTTTGATTTCCCTGAGGGTTACAGCCATAAGAGAAAATTTGCAAATCATCGATTGGTGCCAGCATATAACCTTGTCCATTATCCTTATGTTCAATTGTATTAAAAGCGGATTGTGCAGCCCACGGCCATGGACAATAAAGAATGGAACCATCCTTATATTTTTCAGATACATCTTCATAGGATTGTACGTAGGAATCGGGATCAACCAGTCCCATTTGATTGGCATCAAAATAAAATTTTAAAATTCTCATATACAGGGAATCAGGATCAAGAATGTTCTGATAATCAGAACCATCCGCCCTTGCAAGTACAAACCCGATCTCATCATACCCATAGAAGCAGGCAGGCTGCTTTGCTGCATTCATCATGTTATCATCCCAATCATTAAAGAAAGAGAATGCGTAGGTTGGATTGCCAGAGGGAGTGTTAGGCATTGCGGTTTGCATGTCTTTAAGAACTGGCAGTAAATCTTCAAGTGTCGACATTTGAGGATAACCGATTGAGGAATAGATATCCCATCGCAAATACGGTCCGTAGGTCAATTCGGGTCCTTCACTGGAGGTTGTGGCTGGAAGGGTGGAAATCTCAGTAGGAATAGCGAAGATACCGGACTGTGTCAGCTTATCATTTAAAAGACTTATAGCTGTCTGGTACTGCATAATAGGCTTATCTTCAATATAATCACGCATGTCAATAATAAGATCCTCATCAACTAAGGATTGTAACTCTCCATTTTCAGCACTGCAAATAATCAAATCACCAAGATTACCTGAAGCGGAACGCATCTCTAATAAGGTGTTTCCACCTGTGGATACATTGGGAGCGATGATATTTAATTCCATATTAAACTTATCTTTTACTATTTTACCAAACCACCCAGATTGAATACCCTGATAATTTGAAGTGGAAACAAATACATCGATAACGAGGGGTTCTTTATAGACAGTTTTTGAGTCGGATTTGGATAATCCACCAGAGCAGGCAGCTGCTGAAAGAAGACTGACGGAAATAGCTGTAATTATAAAAAAGCGAAATTTTCTTACCATACTAATAACTATTCCTTTCGTGGTACCTGCAAACGCTGGGTCACAGGCATAAATTTATATGAAAATTTAAACTGCCTCCGTTTATAAACTGCTAACCATGATGTAAGTATTTAAGCGTCTTTTATACTCTTTTGTGATAAATTCTTATACTGCCTTGGAGTAATAGACTTGGCTTTGTGAAATACTTTAATAAAATAGCTAATATCATTAAAACCACAGTTTAATGCAACTTCTGTTATAGCATGATTTGTTTCTGATAGCTGTTCACACGCGCATTCAATTCGATAATAATTCAGATATTCCGTGGGTGTATATCTTGTCATTTTTCTAAAAAATCTGCAAAAGTAACGTGGACTAAGACCAGCAACAGTTGCCATTTGTTCAAGTGTTAAGGCTTCAGTATAGTGTTCCTCAATATATTGTAAAACATCCTTAAAACGATTTAACTGTAAAGAAGAAGTATTCGCAGGGGCACTGCTGATGGAATAGTAATGTTTTTCAAAAACTAAGCCTAATATCATGAATAAGGAGCCCTGAGTTAAAAATTCGTAACCAGGTTGTTTTTTTGACATCGCACTAAAGAGAGCATCCACTGGATTTTTTAATACATCCTTACGTTCCGATAAATTTAAGTCTATTATAAGTTCACCGCGCATGAGCTGATTAATTTGCTTACGGCATAGTTTGTTATTGCCCATCAGCAATTTTAAATCAAAAACGATACACTCATAAACACAGTCGAATGGATTTCCTCCATGAAGAGTACCTCCGGGAAGAAATAGAATATCTTCAGAAGCTGCAGTTATGGTTTTGCCATCAATTGTAAATTGGAAGGAACCTTCCAAAATACGAATAATTTCACATTCTGGATGCCAATGATAGGGCATCTGATAACGAGGGTGACTAGACTCCACATGATAATAATCAATAGGAAAATCAAAGGTACCCTGCTGTTTATCTTCTCTATAATCTATATATTTCACTGACTGCACCCCTATTATAAAAAGTGAATATTGTTTTATTTTTATGTAATTATAACACAAGCATTAAGACAAGTGCAATTATATAATAGAGGTATACTGAAATAAATTCATTTAATAAACTTATTATACAAGAGCTGAAATAGAAAAGAAAGATGGATTTTGATTTATTTTAAAATGCGTTAATTTTATAGTAGCATTTATTACGTTTTAAGCCGTGAAACGGCAGAAGGAGAAGGCAATGGCAAAAAACAGATTAATAGGAGATTATCCGGTAATTGGTATTCGACCAACCATTGATGGTCGTAGAGGAGAAGTTAAAGTTCGTGAATCTTTGGAAGATCAAACTATGGATATGGCAAGAGCGGCAGCTGAGCTTTTACAAAGTAACTTACGCTATTCTAATGGTGAACCGGTAAGGGTTGTAATAGCGGACACCACCATTGGACGTGTGGCTGAAAGTGCAGCCTGTGCAGCAAAGTTTAAAAAAGAAGGTGTGGATATTACGATTACAGTGACTCCTTGTTGGTGTTATGGAGCCGAGACCATGGATATGGACCCTATGACGATTAAAGCGGTATGGGGATTCAATGGAACAGAACGGCCAGGCGCAGTTTATTTGGCATCCGTCCTTGCAACTCATGCACAGAAGGGGCTTCCGGCGTTTGGTATCTATGGTCACGATGTTCAAAATGCAGAGGATGCATCCATCCCTGAAGATGTGAAAGAAAAATTATTACGATTTGGACGTGCGGCAGTTGCGGCAGCCAGTATGAGAGGTAAATCTTATCTTCAGATTGGATCCATTTGTATGGGGATTGGCGGTTCTATCATTGATCCGGCATTTATTGAAGAATATCTGGGTATGCGTGTGGAATCCGTGGATGAGGTGGAAATTATCAGAAGAATGACGGAGGGTATCTACGATCCGGAGGAATATCAGAGAGCCCTTGAATGGACAAAGAAATACTGCAAGGAGGGCTTTGATAAGAACAAGCCGGAGTTCCAGAAATCCAGAGAGCAAAAGGATGCTGACTGGGAATTTGTTGTTAAGATGATGGTAATTATGAAGGATTTAATGAATGGGAATCAAAAGCTGCCTAAGGGCTGTGAGGAAGAAATGGCAGGGCATAATGCAATTGCAGCAGGTTTCCAGGGACAGAGACAGTGGACGGACTTTTATCCCAACGCAGACTTTGCAGAAGCGCTTATGAATACTTCCTTTGATTGGGAAGGTGTAAGAGAACCTTATATTTTAGCAACTGAAAATGATGTATTAAATGGGATTGGCATGTTATTCATGAAGCTGCTAACAAACCGTGCACAGATCTTTGCAGATGTGCGTACCTATTGGAGCCCGGAAGCAGTAAGAAAGGTAACAGGCTATGAACTTGAAGGAGCTGCGAAAGAGGCGGGTGGATTTATTCACCTGATCAATTCCGGTGCAGCTTGTCTTGATGGCAATGGAGAGGCAAAGGACGAAAACGGAAATGGTGTTATAAAGCCCTGGTATGAAGTAACAGAGGGAGATCAGGAAGCTATACTAAAGGCAACCACCTTTAATGCAGCAGATACAGGCTACTTTAGAGGCGGCGGTTATTCCTCGAGATTTCTTACCAGAGCAGAGATGCCGGTAACTATGATTCGTTTGAACCTAATTAAAGGGTTAGGACCGGCACTTCAAATTGCAGAGGGATGGACGGTCAATCTGCCAGAAGAGGTGTCAGATGTTCTCTGGAAGCGTACAGATTACACTTGGCCATGTACCTGGTTTGCTCCAAGAACTACCGGTGAGGGTGCATTTAAGACAGCATATGAGGTGATGAATAACTGGGGAGCTAACCACGGAGCAATTTCCTATGGGCATGTTGGGGCTGATCTAATATCCTTATGTTCCATGCTTCGAATTCCAGTATCCATGCATAATGTTTCAGAAGATTTGATTTTCCGACCAGCTTCCTGGAATGGGTTTGGAATGGATAAGGAAGGACAGGACTATAGAGCTTGTCAGGCTTATGGACCACTATACAAATAATAGGAGGTCTAAAGGTGCAAAAATACTATTTAGCAATTGATATTGGAGCCTCCAGCGGAAGACATATATTGGGCAGTGTTATTAATCAAAAGATATGTCTTGAGGAGGTGTATCGCTTTGAAAATTCCATGGAAGAAGTGGAAGGCACGTACTGCTGGAATACAGAGAGAATCTTTCATCACATTCTGGAAGGAATGAAAAAATGCAAAGAAATAGGTAAAATACCAGTCAGTGTCGGAATAGACACCTGGGGTGTTGATTTTGTTCTGCTAGATAAGCAGGATAAACGTATCGGTGAGGCTGTGGGATACCGTGATCGACGTACTAAGGAAATGCCCTTACTGCTTTCTAAAATAATATCAGAACAAGAGGTATATGAAAGAACAGGAATTCAGAGACAGATATATAATACCCTTTATCAGCTGATGTCCTTACAAGAATCAGTATACCGGGCTACGAGGGACAATTCACTTTCTTACCAGAAGAATAGAGATTCACTAGAATATGCAGAGAGCTTGCTCTTTACCCCTGACTACTATCATTTTTTACTTAGTGGGGTGAAAAGTCAGGAATATACCATTGCTTCAACGAGTATGCTCTTAAATGCCCGTACAAACACCTGGGATTATGAGCTCATTGAACAATTAAAACTTCCAAAGCATTTATTTAAAGAACTTATCCTGCCGGGAACAGTTATTGGAGGGCTTCAACCTAAGATACAAGAGGAAGTTGGATATAACTGTCTTGTTGTTGCACCTGCCGCACATGATACGGCCTCAGCAGTGGCAGCAATACCAAGTACCGAAAAGGATGTGCTCTATATTAGCTCAGGAACCTGGTCCTTAATGGGAATCGAAGCGGAGGAGCCAAATTGTTCGGAGGCATGCAGAAGAGCTGGATTTACCAACGAAGGTGGATACAATCATCGATATCGAATTCTAAAAAATATAATGGGGCTATGGATGATTCAATCCGTACGTAAAGAAATTGCAAAAGAACTTTCCTATGCAGAGATTTGTACCGGAGCCGCAAAGGAAACAATTACATCCATTGTAGACTGTAATGATGAGAGCTTTCTTGCACCAGGAAGCATGGTTCAGGCAGTTCAGGAGTTCTGTCAACGATCAAACCAGCAAATACCGGAAGGTATTTATGAACTGGCAGCTGTAATATACAATAGCCTTGCAAGATGCTATGCGTCCTCTTTAGATGAAATTGAAATGCTTACTGGTAAACACTATGATAAAATTCACATTATCGGAGGAGGATCAAACGCCACTTATTTAAATGAATTAACTGCAAAATATACTGGCAGAGAAGTTGTTGCCGGACCAGGAGAAGCCACTGCCATAGGCAATGTTATTGTACAGATGATAGCAGCGAAAGAATTCGCCAGCTTAGAGGAAGCTAGAAAGTGCATATAAGTTGGGTTGTTTGTCATCCTAATAAGAAACGTATTCATATGTAGTATAAAAATCTCATAGAATGAAACAAAGCAATTAAAGGATTACTAAAAAAATGAGATTTCTTATCTATATATCGGATTATATAATTCCATTTCTATTCTTTTATATTGTTGGCATGGGTCTTTTATCAAAACAAAATGTATTTGATGATTTCATAACGGGCGCTAAGGATGGATTTAAGCTAGTGCTGGATATTTTACCTACTTTAATTGGGCTTATGGTGGCGATTGGAATCTTAAGAGCGTCGGGAGCATTGCAAATTGTTTCGGATCTTCTGCAACCACTGACCGATCTACTGCATTTTCCTTCGGAAGCAGTACCGCTGGTTATTATTAAGATGTTTTCTTCTTCCGCCGCTACAAGCTTGCTTTTGGATATCTACAAAGAGCATGGTCCAGATTCCTATCTTGGCAGGTTAACAAGTATCATTATGAGCAGCACCGAGACAATCTTCTATACGTTAGCTGTTTATTTTATGGCAGCGGGAGTAAAGAAAACCAGGTATACTTTAATCGGCTGCCTAATAGCAACGATAAGCGGTATTGCAGCCAGTACAATCATTACAAATTTGGTTTTTTAAAATAAGAGTTTTATGAAAGGTTACATGCCCAGTTACATAAAAAACAAGAATTATCATATACTAACCTCACAGCGAACAAGTCGCTTTATCATAGATTTCTAGCTGATAAAAAGTTAATATGCACTATGAGGTGAGTTATGGATCAAGATAAACGCGAAAAGAACAGACAAAAGAAGGAACAGGAAAAGATGAATTCTGTAACGAATTCAGTAAAGCCTGAAAATCAAAATCAAGCACACAATGTAAAAAAAGAAGGAGTCGGAAGACAGAACTTCAAGTATAAGGATCAATAAAAAATAGCTGCCGCAATTTTGCGGCAGCTATTTTTTACGCGAGCTAAAGTGAAACGTAGATTAGTGCCAGTTAACAGCCTTTAATATAAATAACATAATGACGGGATGAATTATTAAGATGCTTAAACGCTAATCATAATAGCAGGTTGTCATAGTAAAGAAGCTATTGTATAATGGGTAGGAAATTAAAAGACTTATCTAACTATTATTAATTGGGAAGTCAAGGATAGCGATTAGAACTAAATTGAGAGTACGAGGTTAGGACATGATTTTTGAAACACACGCTCATTATGATGATGAGGCATTTGATATAGACAGAGATTCCTTGCTAGAACAATTTCCGAAGAACGGTATAGATTACATTGTTAATATCTGTGCGGAGCTTAATTCAGTAGAGAAGGTATTAGAACTTGCTGATCAGTACCCTTATGTTTATGCTGCGGTAGGTATTCATCCAAGTAATTGTGGAGAGCTGAATGAAGAGAACTTTGCATGGGTAAAAGAAAAGGCACAGCACTCAAAAAGCGTCGCCATTGGAGAGATTGGACTAGACTATTATTGGGATACGCCGGAACGTCCGATACAGAAGGAATGGTTTAGCAGACAGATGGATTTAGCAAAGGAGTTAAGGCTCCCAATGGTAATTCATAGCCGTGACGCAGCCAATGACACCTACCAGATGATGAAAGAGGCAAAAGCAGATTCTGTGGGAGCAATCATTCATTGTTTTGGGTATGGGGTAGAACAAGCCAGACAATATCTTAATATGGGATTTTATTTGGGCATTGGTGGAGTGCTTACCTTTACAAACGGTAAGAAGCTTAAAGAAGTGGTAGAATATGCTCCGCTAGAACAACTGGTGCTAGAAACAGACAGCCCCTACCTGGCGCCTGTTCCACATAGAGGTACAAGAAATAACTCGAATAATTTAACCTATGTTGCAAAAGAAATAGCAAGAATTAAACAGGTGGATTATGACACAGTTTTGCAGGTAACCTATGAAAACGCAAAGAGATTCTATAATATATGATTTGAAAGGATATGTATGGCACAGCTTGGAAATCCAAAGAACACGATTGAGGTTTTAAATAAATATAAGTTTGTCTTTCAAAAGAAATTTGGACAAAATTTTCTGATTGATACCCATGTACTCGATAAAATTGTACAGGCAGCAGAAATTACAAAAGAAGATTTTGTATTAGAAATTGGACCTGGGATTGGGACATTAACTCAGTATCTATGTGAAAATGCCAGAGAGGTTGTGGCAGTGGAGATTGACAGAATGTTGATCCCCATTCTTGAAGATACTCTTTCGGAATACGATAATGTCACCATTATAAATAATGATATCTTAAAGCTGGATATTAATGCTTTGGTTCAAGAACGTAATCAGGGAAGACCTATTAAGGTAGTAGCCAATCTGCCTTATTACATCACTACACCAATTATTATGGATTTATTTGAGAGACAGCTCCCGCTGATTAATATTACGGTTATGGTGCAAAGAGAGGTAGCAGACAGAATGCAGGCATCACCTGGCACTAAAGATTATGGAGCGCTATCTCTCGCAGTTCAGTATTATGCGAAGCCATATATTGCAGCGAATGTTCCACCAAATTGTTTTATGCCGCGTCCGAATGTTGGGTCAGCAGTTATAAAATTAACCACCCATGAAAAGCCTGTTATTGAGGTTAAGGATGAAAGATTAATGTTTCGGTTAATTCGTGCTTCCTTTAATCAAAGGAGAAAAACACTGGTTAACGGACTGAATAACTCGCCCGAATTGTCTTTTTCAAAGGAAGAAATTCAGAAGGCACTGGAACAGATCGGGATGATTGAGAATATACGCGGAGAAGCACTTACGCTTGAAGAGTTTGCAAAATTGACAAATGCATTATTGAGTTAATAATAGAGATACTGGTGATTAGACATAAGAAAAAGTCTAATCACCAGTATTTTTTAACATCTAAATAAAGATGTTTGTTCCTGGTAGTAAACATATTGGTTACAATAGCAAAATAACCCGTGATTTGGAATAATGGTACGACCTTTCGAATATATTGAATAGAATTATTTAACCCAAGGTATGAGAAAGTGAGGGAGTGATTATTGTGGCTGATTATAAAAGAATGGTATCTTATATGTATCAATATGAAAACGGAGTAAAAAGAAAAAATGTTGGGTATGCCCGAATAGAAGCAAAAGGCGGCCAATGTAAAATTACATTACATATGCAGCTTCTTGGTCAATTAGATAGCATTTTCCCAACCTACCTAATTCAAAGAAATCAGCAGAATATGGAATTGGTATACTTGGGAGATACCATGTTGAAGAATCAAATTATGGATAGCAGACTTCTTGCAAACGAAGCAAATATTATGAATTCGGGTCATACACTGGCGGATATGGGTGGATTATTGTTGTTTTTGAATGATAATATTTTCTTTGCTACAGAATGGGATGATAAACCCATTCATGCAAAAGAGGTTCTGGAAGCCCTAAAACCAAGTAAACATAATTCAAAGGAACAGGTTGATTTAGAAAACATAGAGGCAGCTAATCTGGATCATAAAAGTACGATTGACGATAACCGGGAGACTGCTGCGCCTCAGGAAGAAAGCAATAGTGAACAGCAAGCAGAAGAGGAAGATCAAACGGAGGCGGACACACGTATTGTCACAGAGATTCAAGAACCACCGGAACAAATAGATGAGATAGTGAATCAAGGGCGGGAAATGCTGGAAGATATCCTTGAGGATATTTCAGAGCAATTAACTCTGGAAGAGGAGTTACTACTGCCTAAATATAAGCTGCCCAGAGGATGGAAGACTTTCGAGAGACGAAATCAACCATTTACAGAGGAAGAAAGTCAGAGTGGTCAGACAGAAGATAATCAGCAGAATCCATCAGATTTTGAACAAAATTTTTCTGAAAATCTCCAGCAAGATTTTATTCAAGATTATCTTCAAAACATTCAAACAGAAAAGCTGGAGGCACAGGAGGACTTTCGTGAGGATGTAGATGAAATTGATGAATATGAGATTGAGAATGACGAAATACTGGATGAAGAAGCAGAAGTAGTAGCTGAAGATAATCATACGCTGGAATCCATGGATACAACAGGATTAGAGGCGGCAGAGATGCGTAATGAGCCGGCAACTGCAACCTATTTATTTGAAAAACAACAAAGAATTAATCCCTTTGAGGATAATGAAATTCTCTTATGTGTAAAAATTGAACCCAAAGACATCGGGTTGTTACCAAAAGAGCTTTGGACACTCAGTAGCAATAGCTTTTTGCTGCATGGATTCTATTGCTATCATCATTTGATTTTTGCCAAGATGCAGGGGAATTCTGGATTTAGATATATTTTAGGCATACCAGGAATCTTCCATAACCGCGAAAAATTTATGGCAAAAATGTTTGGGTTTGAAAGCTTTAAGTCCATTCGCAGAAGAGATGCAAGGCAAGGTGATTTCGGTTATTGGTACTTAACTGTAAATTTTTAAGATGAATGAGAAGGATTTATGAGAGAATACTGCTTGTGGTCCTTCCATTGACCATTAATGAAGGCAAAGCCTCTTGAGATACCTTCATATTGAAAGGAAAGCCTCTCTAACAATTGTTGGGAGGCTATATTTTCGGGCATAGTATGAGCCTCAATTCGATGCAGTTGGTAATCCCTAAAAATCAGCCCAATTGCAAGTTGAATACTTTCAAAGGCATAGCCTCTATGCTGGTGTTTCGTAGCAAACTTATAACCAAGACTGCAGCTATAATAAGGTTCTCTTGCTATTTTTTGAAAGCAAAGAGAGCCTATTATTTCATCAGGACAATCCTTTAAAAATACCCAGAAACGAAGGAATTTACCTTCCTGCATTTGAGCATGTTCTGCGGTAAGGGAAGCTGAATGATAAGCAACGGTATAAAAGGTATTGCTTCGTAAGGGTTCCCAAGGTTCAAAAGCGCTCTTATTCTCTTGATAGAAGGTTAATACCATAGGAGCTGCTTCACTGCTTAAAGTCTTCAATATCAACCGATCTGTTTCATAGGACTTATTCATAGGAGCAAATCCTTTCCGTTCTTAAATTTATAATAAATAATTGTGGAAATTCCAAAATTGTATGAATTGTATTAATTCTATACAGCTACATAGTTACACCACGCAAAAATACATTGGTTATATAAGGTTTTAGTAGATTGGTGAATTCAATTAAGGTATCCGTTGTATGAGGATTGAGCCCAGTTTGTATCATATCCGAGGAGTCTTTGTAGCCTTGCAGATAATAAGCTGTTGCTCCATTTATCCATTTGCCAATGGAGACAATATCCTCCAGGGTATGAAATTCTTTTACAATTGTCGTTCTAAATTCATAGGCAATGGGAGAGGCAAGTAGAAAATCAATGCTTTCATTTATTTTATCCAAAGAGAAAGATGGAATACCAGTGGTTAGAGCATATTTTTCTTTGGAATTCTTAATATCCATTGCAATATAATCTACCAGACCGTCTTTCACTAAATTTTTAAGCATAGAAGGATTAGTACCATTGCTATCCAGCTTTACTTTTAAGTTCAAAGCTTTAATTTCTTTAAGCAAGGTCGGAAGCCCTGAATATAAGGTGGGTTCACCTCCTGTAATGCACACACCTTCTAAAATATGCTTTCTCTTATAAAGTGTGGAAAGGACAGTTTCCTGGGGAATTGCATTTTCAGAGATTACCCTGGTAACCAAAGAGGCATTATGACAGAAAGGGCAACGCATATTACAGCCTGCAAGAAATATTGTAGCAGCAATATGACCCGGATAATCCAAAAGTGTCAGTTTTTGAAAGCCATGGATTTGCATGTTGTCACCTCATAAGTGATATGTTAAAATCATCATAGCAGATGAATAAGGTCAAGTCTAGAAGCAAAGGAATATTTGTAATGGAGAATGAAAAATATATGCGGGAAGCCCTGAAAGAGGCAAAAAAGGCAATTCGTCTTGGGGAGGTGCCAATAGGGTGTGTCATCGTATATGAAGATAAAATAATTGGAAGAGGTTATAATAAAAGGAATACAAAGAAGACAACATTAGCACATGCGGAATTAATCGCAATTGAGAAGGCAAGTAAGACCCTGGGGGATTGGCGTTTGGAAGATTGTACCATGTTTGTGACTCTGGAACCCTGCCAAATGTGCTCCGGTGCAATTGTACAGGCAAGAGTGAAGAAGGTAGTGATTGGAACCATGAATCCCAAAGCAGGTTGTGCAGGATCAATTCTTAATATTCTTCAAATGAAGGAATTCAACCATCAGGTTGAAACGGAAATTGGTGTCCTGGAAGAGGATTGTACCAAGGTCTTGCAATCTTTTTTTAAAGAACTTAGAGTGCGCAATAAAATGGAAAAGCTTGAGGGTTGACATTTATTCTTAAAAATTATATACTGGGCATACAGCTTTTTTTGGAATAATGAAAGACATTTACAGAAAATAAGTATATATGAATTAGTCATAAAATTTCCGTGCAGCCGGGGAGATAGCGGTGCCCTGTACCTGCAATCCGCTACAGCAGGGGTGATGTTCTGCCTAGGGTGACTTACTGTAGGGCCGCCCTTTATAAGTAATGTTGACGTTTGGGTCTTACGCAACAGAAATTTGTGAACCGTGTCAGGTCAGGAATGAAGCAGCACTAAGCGAAACCTTCTGTGTGCCGTGAGGCTGCCTGGACCGAGTTAACTGTAAAGGTAACGCTTATGGTAAGCATTCGAAGCAGAGCGCACGGAATTAAAAATATAAAATGGAATACAATTGATGGCAGGATTTTATATCCTGCTTTTTTGTGTATAAATAATCAAAGAGTACAAGGAACGCTGTTAGACAGTTTTATCAACTTTTATTAGTGATTCTGATGAATAATTTTATCAATTGTGTAAAAAAATAGCAATAAAACGTTCTAATTTGTAAGTCTTTTGCCCTATTATCGTCGAATTATATATATTTTACTTTAGAATTAGGTCGAATTGGTGTATAATATGCATGACAATAAACAAGTAAATTAGGCGGTGTACGAATGGATGTTAAATATAATCCTAATGCAGTGAATCAGTTTTTGAAAGGAACCAATGTATTTACAGAGGGCGAATCCGTATTTCATGTAGCGATGATAATCAAAGGGAGAGTACTTATCCATAACAATGGGTTGCGTGTGGTTATGGGGTCAGGTTCTTTTCTGGGTATTAATGATCTATACCTTGGGAAATATCAAAGCACCTATACGGCGGTTGATGATCTTTTGCTGTACCTGTATCCTGTAAAACATATAGATGAAATAGAGACAATTTTGTCTTTAAATAAGGACTATCACGGCTACATGGTAGCCTCGTATTATAAAGAGATTTATGATTTGGATCAGATTTATCAAGGAATAATAAAGCATGGATCCGAGCTAAACCAATTTTTAGAGAATAGTTTTGAAACCTATCAGGCTTTGGCGTTAAGAAGTGGCAATAGTCCAAGGCAGCCGGAATGGGTGAAGCACCTTTCCTTTTTAGACAGGGATATGGAGTTATTTAGAGATCGTATAGATTATTATTCGGAGTGCAGAAATTTACCAATAGATGCAGTAAAAGTTTTTTATTCCTATGGGAATGCGATAACACTTTATCAGCTGGAAGATCAAGTTGGAGTAATTAATCAGCAGATAGAAGAGTTAAAGGAGATTTCAAAAGAATACTATAAGTTAGCAAGTCTTCTTATGGCTGACAATGATAGCTGTTTGTTTCATTTGATAGCGGAACTATCTATTAAAACTGGGTCTTCTATAAATTTTAATAATGAGCTAATTGATTTGATGGATCTTTTAATTGAGGAGATTAACAAAGCGGAACTATTTACAGAGCGAATGCTTGGGAAGAAGCTTGCAATTAACCGACAAAAGATGGAGGAGGTATATCATCTTCTGTTGGTTGGAGATAAGCTCTCAGAAGAAGTCACTGAATTAGATTTAAAGTATTCAAGAGAGGATTCACAACGTGCGATTAACGAACTGGAAGAATCTTTTGAAACTATTCTTAAATATGCAGAGATTTCAGAAGAGAGAGCAAATCAAATGCATAATGTAATGCAGGACTTTATTCATTTAAAGGACAAGTTCTCTTCGGAGGATGCAGCAAGAGCAATTAGACGAAGAGTTTCGGATAATCACTATGAGATTTATAAAAAAGTATTTCCCAAGGCATATCATGACGGAAAAACTCCGAGATTGATAGAGATGTTTTTGAAGTATGGTTATTGTGATGAAAGGTTATTAACGAAGGAACAATTGCTTTCCTTGTATTATTTAAAGGAACAGCCACAGAATCAGGAATCAAGTAAGATCTATGATATTAAGGAGTGGTTGACTTTAATTTATGAAGGGAAAAGAGATCCATCCAAGAATGAATTTGACCAGGAATATGCAGAGATGCTGAATAGCCTTAAAAAGCATGGAACGATTACAGAGCTGGAGGCAAAAGACTGGCTTCATAATCCAGAGAAAAGGGTGGAATATGAAATTGATAATATGTTCCGTTATAATAACCGTACCACCAACGGCCAGATATCAAGCTTTGTACCGGTTCTCCATAAGGACTTGTGGGCAAATAATATAGAGAGACTTAGAGTAACAACAGCAAAAGTAAATGACGCAATTGCTGAAATTCTTAAAATTGACTATTCAGTATTTGACCGAGAAGTTATCTATTCGGATAAAGAGAAAAATATTGTGAAGGAATATATTATAAAAAGAGTATTTCCTGATATTATTCTTATGCCCAATGTTGGTAGTAACGGGGTCATGTGGCAAGAGATTACAGGTAAGCGCAGGGATAGTGCAGGACGTTTTCTTCTACCCATTTTTACTGATATGAATCTTGTTACGCTGCTAACAAGAATCTTTGGAAGATATCGTTGGGAGTTATGCAGAACAATTGAAGGTGCTGCCTGGAATGACATTTCGCATAAATCCTTGACCTCCGAATATTCGGACTATATTCAGTTCTACCGTAAAAATAAAGAATTATCGGAAGAAAGAAAAGAAAGAGTTAAGCAGCAGATTCAAAAAGGGCGTAATAATAATAGAGAAATCTTTGTAATTGACTATGAACAGTGGATTCAAAATGAATCTCTGGGAGCCATGAAATTAAATAAACCCGTAAGAGAGATTATGGCAACCTACTGTCCTTTTTCTTTGGAGATTAGAGAAAAAATTAAACTGCATCCAGTATTTGCAGATGCTATGACAAGGTATAACAAAGAAAAATTAAAGAAAATTCGAGAAGTTGAAAGCAGATTTCGATTATTGCAAAAGGATCAGGTTGAATTGACACCGGAGTTATTATATACACTCAATTATTATAAAGAGGTATAAAGATATTTTCGGTGCACATATGATGAAAAAAGGTTGTTGCATCTTGTAACAATCTTTTTTCTTATATAAGAAAGGCCTTCTTCCATCGGTTTGTACTTGTCTAATCAGGAGACAAATGGTAGTATAAAATTTATAAATACGTATATGAATTTGGAGGATAACGTTGTGCTTGAGCTAATGGATGTCAAAAAGTATTATAGAGACAACCGTGCAGTGGATGGAATGTCTTTTTCATTAGGAGAAGGAGAGATTCTGGGACTGATTGGTGCAAATGGTGCAGGCAAAACCACAACACTTTCTTTGATTGCTACACTACGAAAGCCTGATAGCGGGAAAATACTATATCGTGGGCAAGATATTGTAGCACAGCCAAATCTCCTTCGGAAAGAACTTGGATATGTGCCCCAGGAAATTGCGCTATATTCTCAATTAAATGGGTTGGAAAATCTTAAATTTTGGGGCAGAGCGAACCACATCCGTGGAAAGTACTTAAAAGAGCGGATGGAGGAAGTATCAAAAATAATTAATTTTGATCTCAGAACACTTAAGAAAAAGGTAGAAAGTTACTCTGGTGGAATGAAAAGAAGGCTAAATATTGGAGTTGCATTATTACATCAGCCTAAACTAATTATAATGGATGAACCAACAGTTGGACTGGATATAGAATCAAGAAATCAAATTCATAACACTATTTTAGAACTAAAGAAAAAGGGTGTAAGTATTTTGTATACGGGACACCATATGGATGAAATGGAGAAAATTTGTGACAAGATCTGCATTGTCGATAAAGGAAAATGTGTTTTGTTTGGAGATAAGGCAGAATTACTGAAGGAACAGAAGGGGCTTGAGGAGCTAGTGCTTGAGACCTTACACAAAGAAGAATAAGCTAGGGGAGATATTAGCTTATTAGAAACAAGTGATGATAGCAGAAATGCTTTATGTACTTAAGGAGGGTAAGCTATGGGAAGCTATGAGCAGATTGCAAAGCTCGAGGAGGCAAAAAAGCGCTATGATGATGGCGACCTCCTGTCTGCAGAAAAAGTGATTCGTACACTGGATGTTAGAAAAATTAAGCATTTAACCGATCTGAATTTAATTGCGGAGATTTATGCGGAAAATGAAAAATATGAAGAGGCAGCAGAGCTTTATCTAAGAATATATGACAAGGTCAAATCAAGAAAGGCATTATGTCAATATATAGAGATGCTGATAAAATTAAATAATGTGGAAGAAGCAGAGAACTATTTAAAACAATATCAAAAAATAGCGCCCAAGGACTTTTATAATCATGTATTTCGATACAAAATAGACAAGTTAAAGGGAGAAACCTTTGATAAGCTTATTGAGATTTTAGAAGAATTGAAAAGAACGGAATATACTGAAAAATGGGCATATGAATTGGCAAAACTCTATTATAAAGCAGGTAAAGAAGAGGAATGCATTAAGGAATGTTCCGAAATTGAGCTATGGTTTGGTGAAGGCACCTATGTTGAAAAGGCTAGAATTCTGAAGGCGTACTATTCCGGTGCCACTGACAAAGATAATATAATGGAAGAGATCAAACGACGTGCTGAAGCGGTTAGAATGAATCAGGAAGATAACACAGATGAGCACAAGAGCCTGTATGGCAGCGCAGAAGATCAATTGCAGGAAACAGATCAAGCAGAAGATCAGGAAGCTGTTCAAGAAGATTTTATATTGAATGAAGCACAAGAAGAAATTGAAGCACAAGAAGAAATTGAAGAACAGGAAGAGATTGAAGAACAGGAAGAGATTGATACACAGGAAGAGATTGAAACAGAGTTACCTTTGGATCAGGATAACCTGATGGATGGATTAAAGAGTGATGTAGTTAATATGCTGCAGGAAGAGGAGCAAAGGGAAGCTGTTAACGACGAGGATAAAGAGGAGCCCGTGGATCAAGACGATATTTATCTGGATCAGTTAGCAGAAATGTATCAGTTTCAACCGGAAGAAATCTTTGGAAGCTTTATTTACCTTTCCTCGATTAAAAAGCAGTTAGTAAAAAGCTTAGAGTATATTTGCAGTGATAAATCAAGAACTTCAATGATGATTATTACAGGTTCAAAGGGTTCTGGGAAAACGACGCTGGCAAAGAATATCGCTCTATTTCTTTTTCAGATAGGGAAACTAAACTCCTCCAAGATGGCAAAAATATCGGCTGAAAAATTGAATGAAGTTGATTTAATGACAAAGACATCAACATTAAAAGATTGTTGTTTAGTGGTTGAAAATGCCAGCCATCTTAAACGGAGAACCATTGATAACCTTTTGGATTTTGAACAAAAGATGCAGGGAAGTATTGCGATTATCTTTGAAGAAGAAAAAAAGAATACGAACAAATTATTTCGAGAATGTCCGAAGTTAATGGATTTAATGAAGAATAGAATACACCTGTCTCAATATACGACAGAAGATTTTCTGGGGTATGCGAGTGTCTATCTGAAAAAAAGGGATTATCAGCTGCATCCCAATTCACTCAAGACATTAACAAATAAAATTAATATTATTTTAAAACAAGAAGAGTCAGGAATACAACTTAAAAGGATAAATGAATTACTGCAGGATGTAACTAAGAAAGCAGATGTACGTGCAAGTAAGAAGCTGTCTAACCTCGTTAAGGAAGGAAGACTTCATGACCTGGAAGCTTTGATAGTACAAGAGGAAGATTTTTAGACAGTAGATATTAAGTTCCCCCAATTATATCTTTGCCCTGAAATAATATTAGTTTTATAAGCAAAATAAATATGAAATTAATGTAATAAAAAGAAAGCTTCGTGAATATCATATAACCGCATCTTTTTTTGTTGAAGCAGGCGGTGTGTATGAACTACGAAGCTTTTGCTTTCTTTAAACTTTAAACTGTATTGTTATTTCGTCTGACAGGGATTGTCCCAGTTTTGACTTTACATTTGTTGTTATGTGTAAGAGATAGGATTCATTTTTCTCGTAAGGGGACAGGGGCTCTATCTCAATGCAGTTATCTACTGTATCATACCGTATATTTGTCTGAAGCGGTACCTGACTAAGTGAAGTAACATAAAGGTTGCGATTATTTACTGTAGCGGGATTAAGTGGTGCAGTAAACTTAATGCGCCATACAAAATTCCCGGTTTTAAATTTAAGGCTTTGTTTAACCTTGTTTTGGTTACTGCCTTTAACAGATTCAATTTTAATAAAGTTGTTGGACATAATAACCATGCCTTTCTCAATATTTTCAAATATTGTACCCAAAGAACAGTATTTGAAAAGTGAATTGATTATCATTCACCTTGTAATCTCCATCGTAATAGTGAGTGATAACAAAGGAATATATCAATATTATTATCTGAAAAACTAGAATATAAACAAGCTGCACACTTGTAGATTTTTATATTTATACTTTTATTATTATAATTATAGCACAGGATTATTAAACTGCAATACTACAATATTTTCTGTGGTTTTTATATAGTTTATGTAATTGGATATGAATACATTATACTATTGAAAGTTTACAAAACCCTGAGAATTGCGAAGTACAAATTGGATTTTTTCTTCTAAATTTACCTTTTGAAATTAGTTTTTTGCATGCATAGAAAAACTCAAGCGACTTAAAATATATAATACAAGTTAATATCATAGATAGCGCTAGATATGAGTGGAAAAGAGAAAAATATTAGAGAGGAGGATGAAATTTGTGTTAAAATGATGTAATTGTAAATTGTTAAGAATATTTTAAATTGTAAAAAACAATTTACAAAACCCCATGTTGTGGTATAATCAAAGTGGCATTGAATAAAAAAATGCAATTTTTATGTGCAAAATATACAAACTTAAGTTCGATAGAATAAACAGAGGTGTGCAATGGAGCAATATATTATTAAGGGTGGAAAACCGCTCACTGGTGAGGTGACGATAAGTGGTTATAAAAATGCGGCACTCGGTATTATAGCAGCAGCGGTTATGACTGACGAGACCGTTAAAATAGAAAATGTCCCAGATGTTAAGGATATCAATGTATTGTTACAAGCGATTGAGGATATTGGCGCTAAAGTAGAGCGTGTTAATAGAACAACTGTAAAAATTAACGGGAATAAAATAAATTCAGTAAATGTAGATTTTGATTATGTTAGAAAAATTCGAGCTTCTTATTACTTGGTAGGAGCATTACTTGGTAAATATAAAGATGCAAAAGTGGCATTACCAGGAGGGTGTAATATTGGAAGCAGACCCTTTGACCAGCATTTTAAAGGCTTCGAAGCATTAGGTGCAGAAGCAAAGATTGAGCATGGTATGATTTGTGCAAAAGCAGATAATCTTACCGGAGCACACATTTATTTTGACTGTTCCAGTGTTGGTGCAACAATCAATACAATGTTAGCGGCTTGCTTAAGTGAAGGACAAACGATACTTGAAAATGCAGCAAAGGAACCACATGTGGTTGATGTTGCTAACTTTTTAAATAGTATGGGTGCTAATATTAAAGGTGCAGGAACTGATGTTATCCGTATTAAAGGTGTATCCAAACTGCATGGAAGTGAATATGCAATTATTCCCGACCAGATTGAAGCGGGTACCTTTATGTTTGCGGCAGCATCAACCAAAGGAGATATTCTAATTAAGAATGTTATTCCGAAACACTTGGAGGCGTTTACTGCAAAATTAATAGAAATTGGTGCGCAGGTAGAAGAGTTTGATGATTCTATTCGTGTGAAAGCAAATGGGAAATTAGGAAACACTCATGTAAAAACATTAGTATATCCGGGCTTTCTTACTGATATGCAGCCACAGATGACTACACTGCTTGCTCTTTCAAAGGGAACAAGCATAGTAACCGAAAGTATATTTGAAAACAGATTTAAATATGTTGATGAGTTGGCCCGAATGGGTGCAAATATAAAGGTTGAGAGTAATACTGCGATTATTGAAGGAGTAGATAAGCTTACCGGAGCCATTGTTACCGCTCCAGACCTTCGAGGCGGAGCAGCATTAGTTATCGCCGGACTTATGGCGGAAGGCTTTACAACAGTGGAACATGTGGAATATATTGAACGAGGCTATGAGAAATTAGAATACAAACTTCAGCAGCTCGGAGCTGCTATTGAGAAGGTAGATTCTGAAGATATGAAAGCAATTCGCAAATTTAAGTTAAAAGTTAGCTGAACGAAGCAATGTATAATGGATAAAAATCCCCTAGTTCTTAATGAATTAGGGGATAATTTTTTATAAATTATTATACGAGTGAGGATATATGCAAATCTCTATGTCGGGTCAGATCAATAAATACATCTTCACATTTTATGATGGGTCTTGATAACTCAAGTTTATTAATAAAAATAATTTCGCCTGTCTGTCCATTATTCAATATAACACTACTATGAATGTAAGTCTGAACAATTCCTTCCAGGAAAGTCATGATATATTTTGAATCGTATTTGGCATATCCCTCCGTTTCAAAGATATGTATGACGTTGAAGGGACATAAAGGACCACGATAAACTCTTGCACAGGTCATCGCATCATATACATCAGCAATGGAGACGAGTTTAGCAAAAGAATCTATTTGTTCACTATAAAATCCATAGGGATAACCGCTTCCGTCACAACGCTCATGGTGCATTAATGTGGCACGCTTTATTCTGGCATCAAAGTCTTTACTTTTAAGTAAGTTATATCCACGTAGAGGGTGGGTCTTTATGGTTAAAAACTCTTCATCCGTTAACTTTGAAGGTTTTGTGATGATATTAGACGGTATCATAAGCTTACCGATGTCATGCAGTAAACCTGCCAAAGTAATTGTTTCTAAGTCCTTCTGGTTAAAGTTAAGCCATTTTCCTATAATATTGCATATTAATGCAACATTTAAGCTATGGACATAAGTCGTATCATCATAATTCCTCATACAATGTAACATATTAAAGAGTTCAATATTAGAGGAGCAATTATTAAGCAGTTTACTGGTTTCATTCAGCATCTCATCAACGTTGATGTCCTTTTTTCCAGTTACCATTTGGTCAAGGGATATTTTAAATTCGCTTACTGCATTCTGGTAAGCCATATGAAAACGCTTAAATGACTCACTTTCTCTAATTTTCTCGTAATAAGTGGAATATTCAGAGGCAAATTCTACATCAGCACTTTCTGCATAAGAATAAACCGATAGCTCCATGATAGAATAAAATACAAGGCGCGTAATCATCTTATCAGTTAATGTGGTTTCCTTTGATAAAATGAGATGATCATCCTTTGTGTAAACATCCGCAGCTACTACCATGCCTGGGATTGCCTGGCTTGTCAAAATTTTAACTGTTGTCATTGTCTGCATACGGTGATGTACGTCGCCCCCTTAATATATATTTTTTCCATAATTACATTTAAAAAGACGAATAGAAAATACCTAAGAAAAGTATAGGTATTTTAAGTCGAAAAGTCAATAATTATGTAAAATATGGTAAACGAATTAGGTAGAAAGTAGTATGTTACTAAGACTTTGTAACAGTTTAGCTATGCAAGAATTTCATACAGTGTATCTTCGAAAGCAAGCTTTCGCCTATGCTGCTGAGATTTTTGTAACAGTTTAGCCACAAGCTCGATTACGCTTTGCTGCATCTCGCTTGGGGCAGAGCGCCCTACAAGAATTAGGTACAATGCATATTCGAAAGCAAGCTTTCGCCTATACATTGTACCTAATTCTTGCATGGCTAAACTGTTACAAAAATCTACTTGACGAATGATTGGATTCGTTATATTCTTATTTTACAAAATATAATGACAAAAAACAAATAAATAACACATTTCTCTTATTCAGAGTGACGGAGAGTAAAGGCTCTATGAAGTCACGGCAACCCCTAATGCGGAAGGTGCCAACCTGAGCGAGTATTCGAACAATAAGAGGATTTGATTACAATTATATCAAGTCCGCTTCTGCGGATTTTTTTTATGTGATAAAGTAAGACTAAATTGCATAAAACGAACGCAGAACGAGCTCTTAATAGGAGTTAACTTTAGTAGTTTAGAATTGGAGGATTATTATGCAAAAAAGATTATTTACATCAGAATCAGTAACTGAGGGACATCCGGATAAAATCTGCGATCAGATATCTGATGCGGTATTAGACTCTTTATTAGAACAAGACCCAATGAGTAGAGTTGCTTGTGAAACCGCAATCACCACAGGTTTAGTACTTGTTATGGGTGAGATTACAACCGAAGGCTATGTTGATATTCAGAAAATAGCTAGAGATACCATTAGAGAAATAGGATATGACAAATCAGAATATGGTTTTGATGCAAATACCTGCGGTGTTATCGTTGCTTTAGATGAACAATCTAAAGATATTGCACTTGGTGTTGACAATTCACTTGAAGTTAAGGAACACATAAGTGAAGATGAGGAGTTATCAAAGATTGGTGCTGGAGATCAGGGTATGATGTTTGGTTACGCAACAAATGAGACCGAAGAATATATGCCTTATCCAATCTCTCTTGCACATAAGTTAACCAGACAGTTGACCAAAGTAAGAAAGGATGGAACTCTAAGCTACCTTCGCCCAGATGGTAAATCACAGGTAACCGTAGAATATGATGAGGCAGGAAAGCCAATTCATTTAAATGCAGTTGTATTATCCTCACAGCATAATGAAGAAATAAGTATTGAGCAACTTCGTAAAGATGTAAAGGCTTATGTTCTTGATCCGATTCTCCCATCAGAGTTGGTGGATGAGAAAACTAAATTCTTTATTAACCCTACTGGCCGTTTCGTTATTGGAGGACCAAATGGTGACAGTGGATTAACAGGAAGAAAGATTATAGTAGATACCTACGGCGGTTATGCAAGACATGGCGGTGGTGCTTTCTCTGGAAAGGATTGTACGAAAGTAGATCGTTCCGCTTCCTATGCAGCACGTTATGTAGCAAAAAATGTTGTTGCAGCAGGTTTAGCAGATCGTTGTGAAATTCAGTTATCCTATGCAATTGGCGTAGCAGAGCCGACTTCCATTATGTTAGATACCTTTGGAACAGGAAAGTTAACAGAGGATGAATTAGTAACCATCGTTCGTAAACACTTTGATCTTCGTCCAGCAGGAATCATTAAAATGCTTGATCTTCGCAGACCAATTTATAAGAAGACAGCTGCATATGGACATTTTGGCAGATTAGACCTGGATTTGCCATGGGAGAAATTAGACAAAGCAGAAGAATTAAAAGCCTATCTTAAGTAAAGCTATAAGATAGAGGCTATAATATAGTTATAAGAAAAGAACGGATATGATTTTACTATACTCAAACTGACCACCTCATGTAGATGGGTTAGTTAATTGGGTATCTGGTGGATGATATTCCGTTCTTTTTGATTCCGATAGAGATTGATTATAAAGTGAAAAGAATATTTATGAAATCTTTCTAAAAAACTTCGTATTCTTTGTACAAAGTAAGGTTTGAAGTGATATACTTATGTCTAAGATTTATATAAAGTAAGAAATATTTATTGTCCCGGAAACCGTATAAATTCTATGGATCATATTGCTATATTTTATTAAGAAAAAGGAACAGAAGAAGGAGGTAAATAAGAGATGAAACTAAAGGACAAGCTATTTACAGCATTTTTTATTATGATGCTGTTACCAATTCTTCTGATCTTTATATCTGCAAGTACAATTGTAAATTTACAATTAAACTCCATTCATCGCTCCTATGATATGGAAGCAGATACGATACAGATTATAACAAATCCCATACAGATTTTAAATCGCCTGACTCGCGGGATTTATAATGAAATTAAATTTGCAACCTTGAAGACCCCGGAAACATTAGAGGATACAAACTATATTAACCAATTAAATCAGGAACTAAAGACAAAATACTCTTTTCTCGCATTACGTAAGAATGGAGAATTTATCTTTACCGGTGATGAGGAGCTCTTACAGTTGGTTAAGAATAGCCTGCAGGAGTTTGGAGTAAACCAAACCGATGTGGATGGTGGGGTATATATAGCAGGTAAGAATCCCTTTTTAGTGAAAGCACAGGATTTCTACTTTTCTGATGGTGGTGAAGGAACTATATTTGTTGTCACTAATTTGGATACCCTAATTCCGCAGATAAAGGCAGTTGCTTTTCAGCTTGTAATATCCTTTATGATTATAATTTGCTTCTCTGCATTTACATTAATGATATGGATTTATCGCAGTATTGTAAGGCCACTTAATATATTAAGGATTGGCATGAATCAGATTAAAGAAGGGGATCTTGATTATTCGGTGGAGTCTGATACGGAAGATGAAATTGGTCAGCTGTGTGATGATTTTGAAGAAATGAGAATACGGCTGAAGGAGCTAATTGACAGCAGACTGGCTTATGAGGAGGATATTAAGGGTTTAATCAGTAATATATCCCATGATTTAAAAACACCGTTAACAGCGATTAAAGGTTATGCCGAGGGTTTGATTGATGGTGTCGCTGATACACCCCAAAGGCAAGAGAAATATTTAAAAACAATAATGACAAAAGCGAATGATATGTCAATCCTTGTGGATGAACTTGCTTTTTATACACAAATTGATTGTAACACGATACCGTACAATTTTGAAAAAATAAGATTAAGAGAATATTTTGAGGATTGTATAGAAGAAGTATCTTTAGAGCTGGAAATTAAGAAGGTAGAAATGCATTATGAAAATAGTACGTTCTCCGATACTGAGGTAGTAGCAGATGCGGAACAGCTGAAAAGAGTTATTAACAATATAATTGGCAATGCTGTAAAGTACATGGATAAGGAAGAGGCATGGATTCATATCCGGCTTTTAGAGAGCGGTAATTTTGTTCAGGTTGAAATTGAAGATAATGGAATTGGGATACCAAAGGCAGATTTACCTTATATTTTTGATCGTTTTTACCGCGCGGATGCTTCCAGAAATTCGAGAAAAGGTGGCAGTGGTTTAGGGCTGGCCATCTCGAAAAAAATAATCGAGGATCATGGAGGTAAGATATGGGTAAAGAGCGAACTTGGAAATGGGACAACGATTTGCTTTACACTTAGAAAAGGTGAAAAAACATTATGATAAGGAGGTTTACAAGATGAGTAGATTATTAATAATTGAAGATGAAGTAGCAATTGCAGAATTAGAAAAGGACTACTTGGAGCTAAGCGGATTTGAAGTTGAGGTAGAGACAGACGGAAGTATTGGAGCAGAAAGAGCTTTAAAAGGAGATTTTGATTTGATCATACTGGATTTAATGCTGCCAAACATGGATGGGTTTGAAATTTGCAAAAG
This sequence comes from Mobilitalea sp., assembly GCA_047606065.1. Taxonomy (GTDB): domain Bacteria; phylum Bacillota; class Clostridia; order Lachnospirales; family Lachnospiraceae; genus Mobilitalea. Next base: position 52,596 of record JASGEU010000122.1, on the reverse strand, counting down.
AATTCGAGAAGCAAAAAATGTTCCAGTAATCATGGTATCTGCGAAAAGGGATGACATAGATAAAATCAGAGGACTTGGACTTGGCGCAGATGATTATATCACAAAGCCCTTTAGTCCAAGTGAGCTAGTGGCAAGAGTCAAGGCACATCTTGCAAGGTATGATAGATTAATCGGTTCTGGTTTAAAAGACAATGAGACGATTGAAATCAGAGGGCTTAAAATTGATAAAACGGCAAGACGTGTCTTTCTAAATGGGGAGGAAAAGATATTTACCACAAAGGAATTTGATCTTCTGACCTTTTTGGCAGAGCATCCCAATCATGTGTATACAAAGGATGAATTGTTCAGAGATATCTGGGATATGGAATCTGTAGGTGATATTGCCACTGTAACAGTACACATCAAGAAAATTAGAGAGAAGATTGAATATAATACATCAAAACCACAGTATATAGAGACAATTTGGGGTGTAGGATATCGGTTTAAAATTTAAAAGAGGCTAGGTATGTTTGCACGGATAGGAAAAAGTTAATATGGGTGGAATATGTAAGGGGGAACCTGAATGGAGACAAGGGTTGCATTGATAGGTATTATAATTGAGGATATGCATTCGGTAGAAAAGCTGAATGCATTACTTCATGAATATAACCAATATATAATTGGGCGTATGGGTGTTCCATATCGTGAAAAGAATATTAGTATCATTAGTGTTGTTGTAGATGCAAAAGAGGATATCATTAGCACTTTGGCAGGGAAATTAGGTATGCTAAACGGTGTAAATGTAAAAACAATATATTCTAAGAAGTAATGCGGCAAATTCAAATCACTAGGAAGGTGTTGCTGGTTGTATTATTGTCGAATTTACGCTATAATACTGGAATAATAGCATAAACGGGTTTCTCAAACTTAAATAATACAGGTAGGAAAGAAAGAGGTAAGACACATGCATATTACGATAACCGGTAATTTAGGAAGTGGCAAATCAACCATTTGCAAGCTGCTAAATGATAAATACGGCTTCGAGGTATACTCAACAGGTAAGGTTCAGAGAGAATTAGCAAGAGAGATGAATATGACAACACTGGAATTGAACCAGCTGATGTGCAGTGATAATAAGTATGATCATATGATAGATGATGCTACAACCAAAATTTCAAGGGAAAATAAAGATAAAAATCTGATATTTGATTCCCGCCTGGCCTGGCATTTTGTTGAACATTCTTTTAAGGTATTTGTATCCGTTAGCCTTGAAGTTGCTGCTCTGCGTGTTATGAGCGACCATAGAGGAGCGGAGGAGCAGTACTCCAGTTTAGAAGAAGCTAAAAAATTGTTATCCGAACGTGCAGCAACAGAAAGAATACGTTATAAAGAGATTTATAACTTAAGCTATATGGATTTCACCAATTATAATCTAGTTATTGACAGTACCTATTGCACACCGGACAAAATTGCTGAAATTATAGTAAGTGAGGCAAAGGAATTTTATCAGAGTAATTCAGAGAATTTCAAGATGTTAGTATCTCCTAAGAGACTATTAAATCCAGAGGACTTATCTGCTGAGGATGAAATTAAATTAGTAGATTTGGTTAAGCAGTATGAGTCGGTCATTTATTCAACCGAGGATGTAATTATGGTAAGAAAACCAGAGGATGATTATCAGGTGGTGGACGGACTTGAATTTGCGAAAGCAGCTTATCTTGCGGATGTACCCTATGTTCCGATCCAAGTAGTTAAAGAATAAAGTTAAAGAGTTATAAAATAGAATGGATTAAGAAGTTATCATATCCTTATAAATCATAGCAATTACTTTATGGATAATAATTTCCTTAACATAAATATGTGAATTTAGATAATATTAGATAAATAATTAGAAAATTCCCCCTAGGATATTAATGTCGATTTGACAAACAATAAGAAAAGAGGATTCATATGACAATGAATGCTCTTTTTTGTTTTTGTATAACTCAGTCGAAAGGGGAAATGTGTGTGAAAATAAATATGTCAAATTCCAGCCAGTTTCGCTGGGCTTTAACTCTTGCTGCTATCACCATCAGTGTATATCTGGGACTTCGATTCCTTTTGCCTTTAATATTTCCCTTTCTTGTTGCGTATTTTCTTGCTTGGATTATTCGTCCGGTATCCGAACTTCTTTATCGCAAAATGAAAATTCCTCGTGTTGTTGGAGGAAGCGGAGCATTGCTGCTTTTGATTGCAGTATTTGGAACAAGTATAGTTATGCTTATTAATATATTAGTAAAGCAAGCCATTGCCTTTGTAAAGAATCTTCCGGTATATCTGGATCTGTGGGCAGATAAGATTGATATTATCTGTGAACGCTGCGATGATTTTCTAAAGCTGGATGGCGGTACTTTTAGAGGGATTGTAGATGATAACTTGACTCAGACCTTTAATAGAGTCAAAAATAATATTATGCCTGAGCTTACGGAACACACCATACAAATAACGATTTCACTGATTGCTTTTACAGGAATTATCTTAATCATATTTGTTGCGGCTGTTCTAATTGTTAAGGATTTACCCGCCTTTCATCAAAAGCTGGCAGGCAATGCGATGTATCAGGATTTTCATCGAGTGTCAGAAAAGCTCTCAGAAGCAGGTATGGCATATCTGCGCTCCCAAGTAATTATAATGCTGATTGTGGCTGGCATTTGTATCCTTGGATTAACCTTAATTAAAAATGAATATGCAGTTCTCCTTGGTCTGGGTATTGCAATTATGGATGCACTTCCAATCCTCGGAAGTGGTATTGTATTTGTACCCTGGGGAATTATTATGCTAGTGAACGGCAATATTTTTCATGCAGCTGTCTTAATTACAATTTATCTGATCTGCCAGATTGCGAGGGAGATACTGGAACCAAAACTAATTGGTAATAAAATTGGGATTAAACCAATTTTTACTCTGATTTCTATGTATATAGGGTTGAAACTATTTTCAATTATTGGATTCTTTTTAGGGCCGATAGGACTGGTTATCATCATAACTATATTTAAGGTTGTAAATGAAAAGTCGGAATATAAAAGGGTGGAAGAAAACACTTTTACAAATGAGGATTGAGAAAAAGACTAAGGATGATCAAGGGGCTTTTATAACAGCCCCTTGACAAAGAAGCTAATCTGGCATAAAATTAGCTCATTATTTATAGTGCGTTGAAGAGGATTAGTAGATAATTGATGTATTTCAGAGAGAGAAGTGAGGGTGAAAGCTTCTTATACGGATGTTAGGGAACCTGCCTTGGAGCTTTGTATGAAAGGTAAAAAATATAATTACCCCAAATACAACGTTGAACCAGCGTTAATGGTGTGAGAGAACTGTAGTATTACAGTTAATTAGGGTGGTACCGCCGAGGCCTTCGGTCCCTTGTGGATAGAATGGCTTTTTTTGTTGTCTTTTTAGATAATAATTGAAGTCGAAATGAGCTTAAGAATGAATAATAAAGTCAATATTTATGAAGGAGATATGATTATGGCACAGGACAAGAAATTAGTTGAAGCAATTACGTCCATGGACGTAGACTTTGCCCAATGGTACACAGATGTGGTTAAGAAGGCAGAATTAGTTGAATATTCAAGTATTAGAGGCTGCATGATCTTAAGACCACTCGGTTATGCAATCTGGGAGAATATTCAGAGACAGCTGGATGCAGATTTTAAAGAAACCGGAGTAGAGAATGTATATATGCCTATGTTTATTCCGGAGAGCTTATTACAAAAAGAAAAGGACCATGTAGAGGGCTTTGCGCCAGAGGTTGCGTGGGTAACTCACGGTGGTGGAGAGAAACTTCAGGAAAGAATGTGTGTAAGACCTACCTCTGAAACACTGTTCTGTGATTTCTACTCTAAAATTATTCAGTCCCATAGAGATCTTCCAAAGCTCTATAATCAATGGTGTTCCGTTGTTCGTTGGGAGAAGACCACAAGACCTTTCCTTCGTTCCATGGAATTCTTATGGCAGGAGGGTCACACTGCTCATGCAACTGCTGAAGAAGCAGAAGAGAGAACAATTCAAATGTTAAATGTCTACGCTGATTTCTGCGAGAGAGTACTTGCAATTCCAATGATTAAAGGACGCAAATCAGAGAAAGAAAAGTTTGCAGGAGCACATGCTACTTATACTATAGAAGCGTTAATGCATGATGGTAAGGCATTACAATCAGGAACCAGCCATAACTTTGGTGATGGTTTTGCGCAAGCTTTTGGAATTAAATATGCAGATAAGAACAATACACAACAGCATGTTCATCAGACCTCTTGGGGTATGTCTACAAGAATTATTGGTGCTATCATTATGGTTCACGGTGATGACAGCGGCTTAGTTCTTCCTCCAAGAATTGCACCAACTCAGATTATGATTATCCCAATTAACCAGAATAAAGAAGGCGTACTTGACAAGGCATATGAGTTAAAAGAGAAGCTTGGCTCCTTTAAGGTGAAGGTAGATGATTCAGATAAGAGTCCGGGATGGAAATTCAGCGAGCAGGAAATGCGTGGTGTGCCGATTCGTATTGAAATTGGACCAAAAGATATTGAAGCAAATCAGGCTGTCATCGTTCGAAGAGACACCAGAGAAAAAATTGTTGTATCTTTGGATGAGATTGTAACCAAAGCCGGTGAAATATTAGAGCAGATGCAATCCGATATGTTAGAAAGAGCAAGAAACCATAGAGATACTCATACCTATATGGCAACAACAATGGAAGAGTTTGAAAAGACTATTGCTGAAAAGCCAGGCTTTGTAAAAGCAATGTGGTGTCAGGATGAGGCTTGTGAAAAGGAAATTAAAGAGAAAACAGGCGCAACCTCTCGTTGTATGCCATTTGAGCAAGAACACGTTGCAGATACCTGCGTATGTTGCGGTAAACCAGCTACTACAATGACTTATTGGGGTAAAGCATATTAAAGTAAAATATAATCCTAAGGAGAACTTTCATGAATTTTATTATTCCGGATAAAGTGAATAAGATAATCGAAGAATTAAGAAACCATGGCTTTGAGGCTTACGCTGTTGGTGGCTGTGTTCGAGATATGATTCTTGGAAGATCTCCACAAGATTGGGATATTACTACCTCTGCTGCACCTATGGAGGTAAAGAGTATTTTCCGTAGAACAGTTGATACCGGAATTGTTCATGGAACGGTTACGGTGCTAATGGATAAGGATCATTTTGAGGTAACAACCTATCGCCTGGATGGAGAATATGAAGATAATCGCCATCCGAAAGAAGTGTCCTTCACCTCCAGCCTGACCGAGGATTTGAAACGCAGGGATTTTACCATCAATGCAATGGCATATAATGAGGCCGAAGGTGTAATTGACTTATTTGGTGGTATGGAAGACTTGCAAAAAGGGATAATTCGTTGTGTTGGAAGTGCAATAGAGCGCTTTGAGGAAGATGCACTTCGAATACTTAGAGCGGTACGTTTTTCTGCACAACTTGGTTTTTCTATTGAAGAGGATACTTTAGAGGCGGTCAAATCTAAGGCGGAGAACTTGAAAAATATAAGTGCCGAAAGAATTCGAGTCGAGTTAACCAAGTTATTAATTTCCGATCACCCTGACAGACTTCGGGACCTTTACAACATGGGTATTACAAAAGTTATTATGCCTGAATTTGATATTATGATGACGACAGAACAAAAGAATATACATCATAGTTATTCCGTTGGAGAACATACCATCCGTACAATTATGGAGGTTGGCAGGGATTCCGAGGATAGACAATTTACAGAACGAGAAAAAACACTCCTTCGCTGGACCATGTTATTTCATGATATAGAAAAGCCCAGTACACTTACGGTAGGCAAGGACGGTCAGAATCACTTTTATGGTCATCAGGAAAAGGGCGCACTAACAGCGAAGAACATCCTTCGAAGGTTAAAGTTTGACAATGATACAATTCAAGCAGTGACCCATTTAGTAAAGTGGCATGATAATCGCTTTGGGCTAACACCTTCTGGTATGCGTAAGGCAGTGTCAAAGATTGGTAAGGAATATATGGAACTTTTGTTTGAGATCCAAAGAGCGGATACTTCTGCTAAAAACCCGGAACTTACAAAAGAGAAATATGAGGCAATTGCACAGGCGAGAAAGTTATATCAGGAAATCCTGGAACGTGAGGAATGTGTGACCTTAAAAGAGCTGAAGCTGAACGGAAAGGACTTAATTGCTATAGGAATATTGCCTGGAAAAGAGCTTGGTGAGATGCTTGATTGGCTGCTTCAAAGAGTTCTTGAGGAGCCACAGCTTAATGAAAAAGAAACACTTTTGCAATTAATTATAGATAAGAAAAAGGATAAGGCTTAGTAGAATTCAAAGGAATTCCTGCTAAGCTTTTTTTAATTTACAAAAGCTTCTTTTTATATTCATGAATTAGAGGGTCATATCATAATATTAGTAGACGGGTTTTTCCGTCGATACAGGCCGCAGGATTTTCAGGTGTAATTTGAGAAATAGAAAGAAGTTTACTGTGTGCCATAGCTGTCAAACCATTTCAAAATAATAGTGATTGGATAGAAGGATAAGAGACAGGAAGCTTAGTTGGGAGGATTAGCCGTGGAGGATAGGAGCCAGGAAGCATTAAAAAAATACCGTCTTAAGATTTACAACATATATAGAGCCAGAGGCGCCTTTTTGTTGGAAACGGATTGTGGGCTGAAACTTTACAAGTGTTTTGAAGGCTCCAAAAACAGAGCTGTATTTGAGGATAAGGTGAAAGAACATTTAATTATGAATGGATTCTTTAATACAGATGTGTTTGTGAAAACAATAGATGACGATATCTTTGCTGAAGATTCTGCAGGAACACAGTATGTTATGAAAAATTGGTTTTGGGGTGAAGAATGCAATCTGAAGGAACTATCTCAAATTGAGGTGGCTTCTGCGAATTTAGCTCGATTGCACAGTGTGTTAACCGAGGTGGATTTTACAAAAGAACAGCTCGAGTTTAGTACATCTCCTGACTTAATGGATACCTTTGAAAAACGTAATCGTGAACTAAAAAGGGTAAAAACCTATATAAGAGAGAAGAGACAAAAGAACGAATTTGAACTTGCTTATTTAAATTACTATGATAATTTTTATGAACAGGGTATACAGGCTGCAGAACGGCTTGCAAAATCCTCCTATCGTAAGTTATTAGAGGAGTCGATTAAGCAGCGAAGTGTTTGTCATGGAAACTACACTTACCATAACATTATTATGATGAAAACTAAGACGGAATCCATATCAAAGACCTATGTTCCACCGGGTTGGATTAATAAGCAGCCTATTTCAGCTGCGGAACTTTCAGGCGGCGGAGGAATGATAGCTACCACTAATTTTGAAAAGTCTTATATTGGATTACAGATCTGTGACCTTTATCAATTTGTGCGAAAAGTAATGGAAAAGAATGATTGGGATATTCTATATGGAAGCAATATTATTGAAGCCTATGATAGAGTAAAACCAATATCCAAGGAAGAGCTGAATATTCTTTATCTGTTATTGCTCTATCCTGAGAAGTTCTGGAAGATTACAAATTTTTATTATAATGGTAAAAAATCCTGGGTATCGGGTAGAAATACACAGAAATTAAATATGATAGGGGAACAAAACCCCAAAAAGGATATGTTTTTGAACCGCTTAGAAAGTATATTATAGGGTATTATTAACTGGGTAGCTTAAAAGAATCAATGATTGAATTAAAAATTGGGTTAAGTTATAATACATATGTTGACAACAGATACTATGTTTAAAGCAAGTATGAGGAAAAATAAATGACCAGAAATACAAAGGATCGAAAGATGCATTTTAATAAAATGAATAGACCAATTTTTAGTCTTTTAATGGGACTTGGGTTTTTATCGGTTATCCTACTGATCACAATGCTGACCGCCACTGGAGGAAACCGTAATTCCAGAGGGATAAATGCTCAAAATCCTGAAAAAGATAATCAGGAAAGTAGGGAGGAGACTACTTCAGAACTTCCTGTTTTGGCAATCGTTAAAGCAATCGATTATGATAATAAATTAATAACCTTACATGATGTGGAAGCCCAGAGGATTGTGGAATTAAGTTATACCGGCGGAACGGATATCAGAGATAAATATGATAAGATAATAGCAATGAGTCAGATGAAAACTGGTATGATGGTAGATGCACTCTATCAGGAGGAACAGAACAAATTATTGAAAATGAATATATCCTCCAAAGCCTGGGAATACATTGGTGTTAGTAATTTTACAATTGATCAGGGAGCAAAAATGATGAAGATTGCATCCTCAAAGTATCGATTTACCAACGACGTATTGGTGTTGAATGACTTAGAGGAAGTATCCCTGTCCACACTTACAGAGCAGGATGAATTAACCGTTCGTGGCTATGAAGAGATTATTTACTCAATTATTGTTACAAGAGGCCATGGAACTGTTGTACTAGAGGATTATGATACTTTACTGGGTTCAGAAATAACAATTGGATATGAGGCTGTGCAGCAGATTACGGAAGATATGGAACTGAATGTACGTGAAGGGGAATTTAACTTAACGGTTGATACCGGTGATTACAGTGCCACTAAGCGAGTTACAGTTCTGCGGAATGAAGTGAACAGAGTTTCTTTAAGTGACCTTGCCCCAGAAACCATAAGAATTGGAAAAGTTATATTTAAAATTACACCTTTTGGTGCCGACTTATATATCGATGGTGATTTATTTTCCTATGCGGAGCCAATTGAACTGCCTTACGGGGATCATAGTATTAAAGTTACAAATGGCGGGTATACCGCCTACCAAGGTACACTGACGATTGATAGTGCCGGAAAGACAGTTAAAATTGATCTTCCGAAGTCTCAAAGCAGTGAGCAGGCGACTGTTGAGGAGACAGAAGGGACATCTACGGATACAACAGATGATACCTCTAACGGAACAACTGACTCAGAGAATGAATCTGGTACAGAGGATGGTTCCGAGGATTTTGATTTCGATTCCGAGCACCTGATTTATGTGCAGGAACCGATTGGCGCTTCTGTTTATATTGACGGAGTCTATCAATGTACAGCACCGGGCAGTTTCAAGAAAATTATTGGAACCCATGTAATAACCTTTATTAGGGATGGTTATGTAACAAAAAGCTATACCGTTGAAATATCAGATGATGGTGTTGATGCTTACTTTACCTTCCCTGCATTGCAAGCGGAGTAAGAACCAGGCTTTCCCAGCTGATTTCTTAGATATTCTGTTTTGCTCTAATTTGTCAAATCATCTAAGAAAACGCATAATTTCATAGTTTTATGGAGCATCTTGAAGAATGCTGTCTATCGCTTTTTCATCCTCTCTCTTTTCAAATTAGCAGGTGTAAGCTATAATAATTGTAAAATTATAGAAAAGAGAGGGGATTTTTATGGTCAAATATTTATATGATAATAATATTCTTCTGTATACCTTTGCTGGCTTAGGCGGATTAGGCTTCCTACTTCGTTTTATTGTAAATTTGGTATATAAATATCTGGTTCGTGAATCAGATCGTTTAGGAGAGACGAAGAATAAAACATTACAAAGAATGAAGATGAAATTTACAACTGGATATAAGCTAATGATAGGTGTGAATAATGTGGATACATTTGTGGATAAGAATGTATTAAAGTATAAATTTTGTAGAATTTTATTGTCAACATGGGACAATGCCTGTGGATTGATTTTATACCTTAATCTTCTGATAGTGCCTATTATCACGGTTTTCGGAGTTGCGTATGGGTGTGGACAAGACCAGATTTTATTAGCTGGCGCAGTGGGTATTTCATCAAGTGGCATGTTGATCATTGTGGATAAGTTTTTTAATGTAGCAGCAAAAAAGAAGCTGCTTCGCTTAAATCTCCTGGATTATCTTGAGAATATTTGTAAAGTAAGAGTGGAACAGGAGCTATTAAATCCGGAATTGATTGAACAATATCGCCGGGATTATTATCAGACGGTGGAGTCAAAAGAGATGGTTCATGCAACCTCAATGGATTTCTCAAGAGATAACTCAAAAGATGAGTTAAATCGTCGTCGTGAGGCAAAGCTTAGAAAGCAAGAAGAAAAAAGGATGGAAGCGCTTCGGATAGAGGAAGAGCAGAGAAGAATAGAGGAAGAACGGATAGAGGAAGAGAAGAGAAAGCTGGAAGAGAAAAAGCAATTGGCCGCAAAGCGCCGAGAGGATGAAAGAAGAAAGATTGATGAGGAGCGGAGAGCGCTTGCGACTAGAAGAGTGGAATTACAGAAAGTAGAAGAAGATGACCCGGCAGCAGGTGAAAAGCAAAGACTTAAAAAGGATAACAAAGAGCAGATTTTACATAGTATTGAGCAGGAATTAATAAGTAGTAACAGTAAGGTAGATATGGATACACTCCTTGAGGGAATGGATGAAATAGCAGCAGACCGGGAGCAGGATTTAATATTAAAAGCCGCAAAAGCAAAATTAAAACAGGATAATGATCGTGATAAGCAAAGAAATCAGATAAAAGGGAATAAATCCTCGGGACTGAATCAGCAGGAAGCAAAGTTAATTGAAGATGTACTTAAGGAATTTTTTGCTTAGGTAAACATATGCTTAGAAAAATATTGAATAATTATTTTGCCTTTGTTAGAATATAAGAAAAAAGAGAAAGTGAGTAAACTAACATGGCAAATAAAGTATCATTTGATTATTCTGTAGCGAAGAAGTTTTTCTCCCAGCCAGAGATGGATATGATAAAGACCTCAGTTGAGGCTGCAAAGAATCAATTAATTAATAAGTCTGGTGCAGGGAATGACTTCCTTGGATGGATCGATCTTCCGGTTAATTATGATAAGGAAGAATTTGATCGTATTCAAAAAGCAGCAGATAAAATTCAGCAGGATTCCGAGGTATTACTGGTTATCGGTATTGGCGGCAGTTATCTGGGAGCAAGAGCTGCAATTGAATTCTTAAGACACGGATTTTATAATTCTGTATCCAAAGAAATTCGTAAAACTCCTGAAATTTATTTCTGCGGTAACAATATCAGCAGTAACTATATGAATCAATTAAAAGAGGTTATTGGTGATAGAGATTTCTCTATTAATATTATTAGTAAATCAGGAACAACAACAGAGCCAGCCATTGCTTTCCGTGTATTTAAGAAGATGTTAAATGAAAAGTATGGCAGAGCAGAAGCTGCTAAGAGAATTTATGCGACTACCGATAAAGCAAGAGGTGCACTTAAGAGCCTTGCTACAGAGGAAGGCTATGAAAGCTTCGTAGTACCTGATGATGTAGGTGGACGTTTCTCCGTATTAACAGCAGTTGGTCTTCTTCCTATTGCTGTAAGTGGTGCAGATATCACAAAGTTGATGGAAGGCGCTGCAAGCATGAGAAATTATTGTTTGAACTTAAACTATGAAGAAAATGGTGCACTTCAATATGCAGCTGCACGTAATATATTACTTCGTAAAGGTAAGTCTATTGAGATTTTAGTTAATTATGAACCTTCTCTTCATTTTGTTTCAGAATGGTGGAAGCAGCTGTTTGGAGAGAGCGAAGGTAAGGATCAGAAAGGGATTTATCCGGCAAGCGTTGACTTTACAACAGATCTTCATTCCATGGGTCAATTTATCCAGGATGGACAGAGAACCTTATTTGAAACTGTAATTAATGTAGACCAATCCTTATCAGAAATCATTCTTGAAGAGGAAGAAGTAGATTTAGATGGTCTGAATTACCTCGCTGGAAAGAGTGTTGATTTTGTTAATAAGAGCGCTATGAAGGGTACTTTGTTGGCTCATACAGACGGAAATGTTCCTAACCTTATGGTTACATTACCAGAGCAGAACGAATTTTATTTGGGCGAATTATTCTATTTCTTTGAGTTTGCTTGCGGTGTAAGTGGATACCTTCTAGGTGTTAATCCTTTTGACCAACCAGGCGTAGAGAGCTACAAAAAGAATATGTTTGCACTTCTTGGAAAGCCAGGCTTTGAAGCACAGAGAGAAGAATTATTAAAAAGATTGTAATATTTTTTAGTTAATATAAGATATTAACGCTGCACTAACTTAAGCATAAAATATACTGATTTGGTAAAGCTATAGTACTGAAACGTATATTTAAAGCAATAAGTGAGTGCAGCGTTTTCTTTCCATATTATTAATATCGTTACCGACATAACTATTTTATCTATCAGAATTATAGTCACAATTAAGTTTTTTTTGAATATTATGTAATAACTAAGTGAAAAATGACAGGGTAGTCGACACTTGATAGGGGATAGGATACATATCTTTGAATATTCGCAACCGAATCCCTTTTACTTCATATGTGCAGTGTCCTGTTACCCTACCAGAAATATTCGGCTGCTTAACATAGATATGATAAATCGCCCCTTTATCTTAATGATAAAGGGGCTTTTGCATTATATTCATGACAAGTGAAAGTACTTGTCGTTTCATCTTGTTTACGGCATAACAGCTACGTATTGGTACATTAGGATAAAGTGGCAGATACTGCCGCCCATAACAAAGAGGTGAAAGATTTCGTGGGAACCGAAATTGCTATGCTTATTGTTAAAGATGGGCAGCTTAAGCGCATAGATAATTCCACCGAGGGTATAAATAATGCCGCCAGCTAATAACCACTGGAAAGCTGCATTGGATAAGGAATTAATAATCTGTGTGAAGGCAAGAATACAGGTCCAGCCCATTGCAATGTAAACGATGGACGAGAACCATTTTGGACAATGAACCCAAATGCCGGTTACAGCAATTCCAATGAAAGCGAGTCCCCAAACTAAAATTAATAGAGCAAGACCAATTTGACCGCCCAGTGCAATAACACAGATTGGAGTATAGGTGCCGGCTATTAAAACATAGATAGCCATGTGATCTAATTTTTTCAGCCTGACATGAACTTTCGAGGAATGGCCAAAGGTATGATATACGGTACTTGCGATATATAATAAAATCATACTAATAATGAACACTCCAAGGGATAAAAGGTGTACACCGCTTGGCTGCCTGGCGGCTTTAATTAATAATGGAGTGGCAGCCAGAACCGCCATTAGTGTACCAATAAAATGTGTAATTGCACTTCCTGGATCTTTAACTTTTACTTTTTTGATGGTCATATCATCTTCTCCTTTCAAATAAATAATAAGAGTAGTTTGAATCAAATTGGAATAATTTATGCACTACGTAGAATTAAAACTTTATAATGTAGTTATTAATACTATGTAATAAGTATATTCATACTACAACACATTGTTTCAAAATGCAAGTGTATTTTTGCAAAAAGACTTTGACTTTTCAAGTAAATCAAACTATGTTATACTTAATAAAATAAACATCCAATTAAAGTGGCTGAAATATGGCCTGTTTGAGTGGATGAAACTATTATTTAACAGTAAGTTTAATACAATTTGCATTGCAAATATAATACCTACTGCCGTAAAGCTGGTAGGTAAGGGAAAAGGTATGGTTTATCTATGGATTTAAATATTGGTGAAATTATAAAATTAAAAAAACAGCACCCTTGTGGCAGCAGTGAATGGGAGATTCTAAGAGTTGGTATGGATTTTCGCTTGAAATGCCTTGGATGCGGACATCAGGTTATGATTCCTAGAAAGCAGGTTGAAAAAAACCTGAAACAAGTGAGAAAACCTTAATTATGAGATTAATTCAAAATTTGAACAAAGACTTACCTGTTACCAGAAAGTATAAAAAAGTAAATATGGATTACAGTAGAATAGTTAAAAAAGAAACGATAATAATAAGAAAGAATTTAGTGAGAACCTAAGTATGAAATATATTTTGTTGGATCTGGATGGAACGATTATTGATCCCAAACTAGGGATTACAAAGGCAATTCAATACGCACTGAAAGGACAAGATATCCTGATAGAAGATGTTGACTTTTTGAATAAATTTATAGGACCACCCTTACGTGAGATTATTAAAGATTCCTTTGGTTTTGATGATGAGGAAACAGAAAAAATAGTAGTTGCTTATCGGGAATATTTTGCGGAAACAGGACTCTATGAGTGTGAAGTGTATGAAGGGCTAAGAGAATTGCTTTTTAAATTAAAGGAAGCAGGAAAAATTTTAATTACTGCAACCTCAAAACCGGAAGTCTATGCCATAAAAATCCTAAAGCACCTTGGACTTAGTGAGTGCTTTCATGATATTTCTGGGGCAACACTAGATAATACCCGTACTTCGAAAGCATCCGTTATTCAATATGCTTTAGCAAAAAACAATATTTTAGAAATTGAAGAGGTTGTTATGATTGGCGATCGCCTTCATGACATTGAGGGTGCCAAGGCGAATGGATTGAGTTCCATTGGAGTTCTATACGGTTATGGGTCAAGAGACGAGCTGGAAGCTGCAGGGGCAAACTACATTGCAAAGGATGCAACTGATTTATATGAACTAATTATGAATACTAGAGATGATAATAATTTTTAAGGTATGGAATTGACCTATATGATAAGGGAGGAAAGTGCTAATATGAGAATGATTTCTTGGAATGTAAATGGGTTACGTGCATGTTTGAATAAAGGGTTTAAAGAGTTTTTTTTGGAGATGGATGCTGATATTTTCTGCTTGCAGGAGACAAAACTTCAACCAGAGCAGGTGGATGTTTCATTTGAAGGATATTATCAATATTTTAACTCTGCTGTGAAAAAGGGATATTCAGGAACAGCGGTTTTTTGCAAGAAAGAACCTGTAAGCGTATGTTTTGACCTGTGTATGCCCAAACATAATGATGAAGGCAGAGTAATTACCATAGAATATGAGGAGTTCTACTTAGTTACAGTCTATACGCCCAATTCAAAGCAGGAACTGGCGAGGCTGGATTACCGAATGGAGTGGGAAGATGATTTTAGAGCCTATGTTATGGGGCTCGATCAAAAGAAGCCTGTTATCATTTGCGGTGACCTGAACGTGGCGCATCAAGAGATAGATTTAAAGAATCCAAAATCAAATACGAAGAATGCCGGATTTTCTCCACAGGAAAGAGAAAAAATGACAACACTGCTAGCTAACGGTTTTGTTGATTCTTTCCGATATAAATATCCAGATAAGATAGATGCATATACCTGGTGGTCTTATATGTTCCATGCAAGAGAAAAGAACGTTGGATGGAGAATTGACTATTTTCTTACCTCCGAGCGATTAAAGGATAGAATTGAAGATAGTATCATTCATATGAATGTTATGGGCAGTGATCATTGTCCGGTTGAACTTATTCTTTCATAAGGGGTGCAGTGGGGTGCAGCGCAAAAGGGACAGGAGATAGATGGTTACAGTTTAAATGAAGTGTTTTGTAACTTAAGGGTTTGTTGCTAATGAGAATGCCATGGTTTCGTGGGAGAGGGGTAAGTTTTCATGGAGGTAGTAAGAATAAGAACGGATCAGGCTGAGATTGGGATGAAGGTAGCATCGGATATTTATTCTTCCAGTAATCAGATGATTATACCAAGTGGGACTGTTTTAGATGAGAGGGTAATAACCAGGTTAAGGTATTATAACATCTATGGATTAATGGTTTATTTACATGAGGAACAAGAGGTAAAACAGGAATCTTACATTGACATGCTGCGAAGTACCGAGGAATTTAAGAAGTTTAACCGAACTTATGTAGATACTGTTCAAAATGTTGAGGCCAATTTTCGGCAAGTTCTTGATGGTAATGAAATTGATATTGATGAAATGCTTCGAGATACCAATCGTATTTTGCACGAAGGACGAAATGGAGCTCATATTCTGGAAATGCTTCATGGGATTCGTAATTATGATGACATGACCTTTGTGCATTCCTTAAATGTATCCCTTATCTGCAATATTTTTGCTGGCTGGCTTAAACTTTCTGCCGAAGATACGAAAGCACTGACATTGGCTGGCTTACTACATGATATTGGTAAAATGCTGATACCAAAAGAAATCATTCAAAAAGATGGAAAGCTTACTGACGATGAGTATAAGAAAATAAAGATTCACTCTATAAAGGGATATCAAGCCATGAAGGATTATCCCATTGATATTCGAATTAAGTACGCAGCACTAATGCATCATGAAAGATGTGATGGAAGTGGCTATCCAAATGGATTTGTCGGGGAACAGATTGATGATTTTGCTAAAATTGTAGCCATTGCTGATGTATATGATGCTATGACATCAAATCGCCGTTATCGGAAGTCTATCTGCCCCTTTGAAGTAGTTGAGAATTTTGAAAAAGACGGATTTTTAAAATATGATCCAGGTCTATTAATGACCTTCCTGGAACGCATCGTTCAATCCTATATTCATAATATAGTAAGACTAAGCGATGGTCGTAAGGGAGAGGTGGTTATGATTAATAAGTTTGCGTTATCCAGACCAGTGGTCCGGATAGGCAATGAGTTTATTGATCTTTCAAAGGAATTGAAGCTAACCATTGAAGAGGTTATTTAATTAAATAAATATAGATTGAACTAACAACATATAGAGAAGAGCACCGACTCCAATGCTTAGGAGGGTGTTCTTTTTCCATATATGTAATAAAATAATTACAACAATACTAATGATCTCAGGAAGTGCGTAGGGCTGCACTGCAAATGAAATATTTTTTAAACAATATACTACAAGCATTCCTATAATGGTATAGGGAAGAATATCAGCAAGATATTTCATAAACTTTGGAATTTCTTTATTTTCTGGAAATAAGATAAAGGGGATTGTCCGAGTGAAGACGGTACCTAAAATTACAACCGAGAAAAATACAATCAACTGTGGAGTAGTATAATTCATTGGGTCTTGCTCCCTTCCAACGGTTTTTTAAATACAGTAACAAAGACAAGAATAACAAACATAGTAGGTATAATAAAATTATCAGGGCCAATGAGAAGCCTGCACACAATTGCACCTATAATACCAATAATTGCGGGAAGGTGATTTCTTACCTCCATCCACTGATTGACCAATATAACTACGAAAAGTGCTGTAAGGACAAAATCAATACCTTTTGTATTGATGGTAAGCATGCTTCCAATAATTCCGCCGAGTAATGAGCCAACGATCCAATAGAGATGGTCAAGGGAGGAAATAAAAAAATAAAACCATTTTCGATCTACATTTTCTGGTACTTTAGCTGAACATATGATAGAAAAGGTTTCGTCGGTGAGTGAAAAAATTAAATAAGGTTTTAGCTTACCCATGCCACGATAGATGTCAAGTACGGAAATACCGTAGAAGATATGTCTGGCATTTACAGCTAAGGTCATTAGCAGTGCCCCTGCAGGATTAAAGCTTAGAGCAAGTAACTCAAGGGTAAGAAACTGCATAGAGCCGGCGTAAACTAAAAGACTGGATACCATAATCCAAAGAAGCGAAAAACCATTGCTATTCATTAGGATACCAAAGGTTGCTCCTAAGACCATGTATCCGGTAAATACTGGTATTGTTAAAGGGAAAGCAGCCTTCAGGGCTGCTTTTTTATCATGTAAAGTTTGAAATTGGTTTTCCATCTTTTATTGCTCCTTACCTTAAGTTTTGTTCCTTTGACGCTGCTGTGTATTAGTCTTTTTTAGAGGAACCAGCATATACTGGAGTAAAATCAGGGGTGTCAGCACATACAAATCCAGAGAATTGTTCTGTCAAAGCCAATAAGTCAGGGAGAAAGGCTTCTAAATCTGACTCGGCTAAATCAATTGCAAAAATCGATGCAATCTTTCTGTTCTTAACAAAGGAGGCATCCTTGGGGTCTTTAAAGGATGGGTCTAACGCTTCAAAATCTATAAAGTTTTCATTGGATAACTCTAGTTCCAGTACATTCATTTCTTCCCAATGCTGAACGGTAATTCCCGGCTTGTCCTGAAAGAAAGAAGCTATATCGCTGGTATTAATGCTGATAGGTGTCATATAGAGTAAACTTGTATAAGATTTTATTACTTTTTGATGGGGACTCTTCTTTTTGCTTGACATATTCATATCCTTTCGGTGCGTAATACAGTAGTTTTAATAAATTATAATATAGCTTTAATGAAATGGCAATTAAAAGTAGTATTATTGACCATAGACAGATGAGAGCAAATACCGTATATTCTAAGTATAAATAATTGTAACCATTTAACCATTCAGAACTAAACTCGAAAACCTTTGGTTCGTTACTATTTGGCTGGTTTACGAGTTAGCTTTACGAAAGGAGAAATAAATTATGAAAAGAAAAAATAAATTACTGCTAAGTATTTTAATAATTGCTATATGTATTAATATAGTGACACCTTTACATATATCTGCTGCGACGAGTAGCTATGGAGTTATAATTGGTAATAAAGAGAACGAATATAAATTATATAAGAATATGATTGTATTGTCACCTTCCAAGAACCTGATGGTAAAGGCATATCAGATGAGCAAAGAATTAGGACTATCCTTTGGTTATAATAAAAGTACAAAGAAGTTAACAATTAAAAATCCATATAATAAAAAATCACTGGTTTTTACGCTGAATAAGAAAGAGTTTAACTATTATTCAAGTGCCACAGCGAAAGCTGCCAAAAAATCAGCGACCTATCCCTGCTATTATGATAGTAAGGCGGGTACCTATGTAATTCATATTTCTGCGTTACAATATATTGTTAACTATAATTACTATAAGAACATGGATAATTATTATAGTGAGATGGGATATAAAGCACTTGTGGCTTATAGTATTAACGGATATTCCTCTTATGATATTCCTATAACAAAAGAGGTCCTTAATTATATAAACAGTAAGACATTTAAAACAAAAGATCAGATTCTGGACGCGATTAGGATAAATTTTATTATGAGAAACAAATCTTTTGTCCTAAATACCAATCGAGGTGTTATGAATGCGCTGGGAACAGGCAGTTCGGTTATAGATCTGGTTAAGAATGTTGATCGTAAGGACACTTCAAAGGATGCGGATTATCTTTCTTTGGTAATAGATCAAATTAAACAAAGCTGGTATTCCACCCATAAAAATAGAATAAATGCAGATGGAACAATGACATCCATACTAGAAGATTCGGATTCAGCGACATTAACCCTCGAGGTTGAATATGAAACGACTTTGGCGCAGGAACGGGTAGTTGATAATAAGATTTATGAGATATTAAAGAAAGTTCTTAAGGAGAACACAACTGAGTTTCAGAAGGTAAAGGCAATTCATGATTATGTTATTAATCTCGCGAGTTACGATACAAGCTATGAGAAATCTTCTGCCTATGATATTCTGGTACATAAAACCTCGGTATGTGAAGGTTATGCACTGGTGGCGTATCGATTGCTTCTGGATGCGGGGTTAGAAACCAGAATAATCATTGGATTGGGAAATAACGAATTGCATGCCTGGAACATAGTTAAAGTGGATGGAAAGTGGTATAACTTAGATCTGACCTGGGATGACCCAATCTCTTCAAGCGGCAAGCCTATCTTACGATATGATTATTTCTTGAAAAATACAAAAGACTTTATCAATCATACCAGGGATGCAGAGTTTACTACAACTAAATTTATGAAAACTTATCCGATTGCAGACAAGAGCTATTCCTGGTAAAAATTTTATAAGTGAATAGATGAGCCAATTAATGAAATTAACAATAAGTCAGGCTTCACATGAGAGTAATTCAGAATATATTAATAAAAGAGCTAATATGATGTAGAACGTAGCCATTAATATAGATGTGGAGTGAATTAAGGCGTGGATGATGAATGCAGAAAACGTATTCTTAGTGAAGATTATGCAGACTTTATGATTTATTATGGTACCATTCTGGATAGTATTAGGGAGAAGTTTGATGCCTGTTATGATAAAATTGTTGAAGAAACGTTTAATGTATATATTCCTTTATCACAGGTACGGGAAGAATTCATACATGACTTTGGATATAGTGCATTCCCTAATGTTTATGGTGTCTTAAGTACCAGTAGTATGGAGGCTTCCGGTGTAACAAAAATACGCAGCATCCCCAGATTAGGATTGCGTGGTCAAGGTGTTCTTGTTGGAATTGTTGATACCGGTATTGATTATTTGCATGAAGCTTTTCGATATGCAGACAATACAACTAAAATTCATACCATCTGGGACCAAACGATTGAAAGCCCTGATGGAACACCACAGGGCTTTTATTTTGGTACGGAATATACACGGGAGCAAATCAATGAAGCACTAAAATCTGATCAACCGCTTACTATAGTACCAAGCGTAGATACCAATGGCCATGGCACATTTCTCGCGGGGGTAGCTGCTGGAAATGAAAGTGTGCCAAATGATTTTATTGGTGTTGCTCCGGATGCCGAATTGATCATTGTTAAGATGAAGCAGGCAAAGAAGGTTATCAAAAACTTCTGGAAAATTCCAGATGGAGTAGAGTGCTTTCAAAAGAATGACTTAATGAGTGGAATTCGTTATTTGGTTGAGACAGCTGAAAAAGCGAAGAGACCACTCTCTCTAGTTATAGGAATAGGAACGTCACAGGGGGCACATGATGAAAAAGGAGCATTAAGCAGCTATCTTACAACATTAGCAAATATGAGCGGAATGGCAGTTACAATTGCTGGAGGCAATGAAGGAAATCGAAGCCTTCACTACTCTGGAATGGTCAAATCACCTGAGAATATGGATACAATTGAGCTGAATGTTGCTCCAAATAGCAGTGGATTTACAATAGAGTTGTGGGGGAATACACCGACGACCTTCTCAATTGACCTGATTTCTCCCTCCGGTGAATATGTCCCTAGAATTCCAGCAAGATTGAAGGAAACGAGGGAGGTTCGTTTTATATTTGAAAGGACAGTAATTAATGTTGATTATGAAATAACTGAAGCACAATCAGGAGATCAATTAATTCTGCTCCGGTTTCAAAACCCTTCGGAAGGAATCTGGCGCATTCGGGTTTACTCCGGGGGAAATTTGACGTTGAATTATCACGCCTGGCTGCCAATTTATCAATTCTTGCAGGAGGGAACTTACTTTATCAAGGCAGACCCGTACTATACTCTTACTTCTCCAGGAAATGTGTCAAATCCCATTGTAACCACAGCGTATAATCACGCTAATGATAGCTTGTATCTCTATGCAAGTCGGGGTTATACAAGGACGAATGGTATTGCACCTACCCTTGCGGCACCGGGGGTTAACATTGTGGCACCGGTGAGTGGAGGAGGGTATACCACCGCCACAGGCACAAGTATTGCAGCAGCACATACAGCCGGCATAGCAGCTTTGTTTCTGGAATGGGGTGTTATAAATGAAAATTATCAGCAGATCAGCACGGTAGAAATCAGAAATTTGTTAATCCGAGGAGCCAGAAGAAGGAAGGATATGAGTTATCCCAACAAAGAGTGGGGGTATGGTATTCTTGATATATTTGAAGCATTTAATTCTCTGAGGAATGAAAAGTTATAATGACGGCCTCCATCAAAGCCTATGGAATATACGGCTTTGGGAGGAAGTATAGGCTTAAATTCAGGAAATAGGTGTCACAGGGGAAGGAATGGAATCTACCTTAACTATTTCAAAGTTATTATTAACAACAAACCATAGCTGGTTAAAGAACCTCATTATATTCCAGATGGAGAAGCCCATAAGGTTGAATTCAGTTATTAATGAGGTAAGAGCTTGAATGCTTCTAGAATCTTTGAACCAAACCAGGTGGTGTTGTTGCATTTCATTCTTATAAAAAAAGTAAGGTGCCGCAGAGATATCGCTGTAAAATATGGGAACAGAGGCAAGGATTGCGAGCTCAATTGCAGTATCATAGGTGATAGCCCTTGCCATTGTTGAGCCTGGAATATAGGGGAGCTCCCAATCGTATCCGATAACGGGGAAACCCAGATCAGTCATTTCGGGAGGAACTACAGATAAAAAGTATTCAACCATACTTCGGACGATATTCATAGGAGCAGAAGAAGCAGGAGGTCCATAGGAATAGGACCAATTATAGGATAGAAAAAGTACGGCTTCCACGTATTGACACAGGTTGGAATAATCTACTTTCTCTATTGAGGCTTCTGTTCCTTCTAAAATTGTTTTTGGTGATACAGTAATAACAAATAATAGTCCTTCTGCTTTTACCCGCATACTGATTTTTTTGGTTAATTCTTCAACTTTTGAAAGGTTTATGGAATTGAGTCCTTGATAGTAAATATTTAGTCCAATATACCCCTTAGTCTTCATAACAATGATTGCTTGATCAATAAGTTTGTCTTGAATTTCCGGATTGTCTAAAATGAAATTGGCAAGCTTCTCATCATGTACGCCGTGTTCTGAGAGAGTGGTTATTGTCATAATTGAAGCTACACCGTATTCTTTTGCAATTTCTATAAGCTCAATATCATCTATGTCAATTAATTCACCTTCCGGTGTAAGTTTATAATCAAATATCGTTAGATAGGTTAAATAAGGTAGAGTTTTGCGTAATACATCTCTTCTGATAAAAGGATGCGCGAATCCTGATATCATTGTACTGCGTTTAATATTGGTGTCATATTGAATTACAATAGTTTCGTTAGGTAATAAAACATTTCTGCCAGATAGATTGGGATTGTTCCTTAATAGGTGCATGACGGTAACTCCGTACATAGTTGCAACTAATGGCAAGGGTTCCTCTTCTTTGGCTGTATGAGTAATGAGTGCATCTATAATAACAATAGTCTGACCTTCGACCAGATTATGCGGATTTGTAATACCATTTTCAAGAATTAGCCTTTCGGAAGGAATCTTATATATCCCAGCAATCATTTCTAAAGTTTCACCAGCTTGAACGACATGTATTTTCATGAAGAACCTCTATAAAAACGATTATTAATAATATATGATGAATCTGATTTTATATAACGTTTAATACAATAGAAAGGGATCAAAGAACGTTTACACTTACTAAGAGTGTGTTTATTGTTGTTATGATTTTTTGAATGTTTTATAGTAATAAGTCATAATCTTTAATAAACAAATATTTTCCGGAGGCAATCATGACTAGAAGAAGAGCAGCCATACTGCTTCTTATGATAATGATTACATCTATTGGGTTAATGGGTTGTAAATCAGAGAATACAGATATTAAAAAAATTAGAGATTTAGACTTTACAGTGGTTGAAGATGCAGATTTACCAGGTGAATTAAAAGAAATCATAGATGAAAAAAAGGAACTGCCTTTTAAGCTTTCCTATTCGAATAAGGATAACCTTTATATTGTTGTCGGTTATGGAAAACAAGCGAGCGGAGGCTTTAGTATAGCGGTTGAAGAATTGTATTTAACAAGCAATGCAATCTATATTAATACTAATTTAATTGGCCCCACTAAAACGGATACAGTGTCCCAGGGTGTGACCTTTCCATACGTTGTTGTAAAGCTTGAGTTTATTGATGAAAATGTGGTCTTTGAATAATGTGAATATGATACAAAGGAAAACGACTGTTACAGCAGTATACTTTTTGTAGAGAACAGGGATTATACTAGCTTCTGCATATAAATTGACTGACATCTTACTTATTTTTCTGTCTGTCAAACAATGCAGGTTAAAAGCTAATATAATCCCTATTCTTTTAGGCATTTTGACAATGCGTCATTGTGCAATAAACTGAAAAATCCAAAATTACAATCATATATAAAGCTGGAATAATTAGTAAGATATGATAAAAAGTAACAATATATAGTTAATATATTAATTTTGATACCAATATATTGTGCTTTTGTAAAATATGGGATTATGACCTTTTTTGAACCTTAATTACAATTATATTTTATGCAATTTTAATATTTGGTATAGTTCCGGAGACCTACCGCTGAGAAATTATTCCATAAATATAAACAAAAAAATGTAAAATTTATGTGCATATTTTTAACTACAAATTCAAAAAATGATTTAAATTGTCAGAAAATTAATTGACCAAACCATATATTTGTGGTATTATGATCAAGGTGCATGAGATTTGTAACAGATTTATTGATTGAATGTTTACAGAGCTAAAGGAGTATTAAGCCTTGGCGAGAGGAAGCATTGGCAAGGAGATAATAAAGATGAAGCAAAATGATGTAAACAATGTACGGAATGCTGTTGTAAACCAGATAGGCAAGAGAGTCAAAATTCGAATCAATAGAGGAAGACATAAGATTGACGTTTCAGAAGGAATTATTTCAGAAACCTATCCTAGTATATTTTTAATTCAAATACAGGCAACAAAGGATATGCCAGTACGGACAGTATCCTACAGCTATACCGATATTTTAACAAAAGATGTGGAATTGATACTATGCAGATAATAGGGATAAATTGAGCTAAAGCCACCAGGTGTTTAGCTTTTTTTATGCAGTAAAATATAAATAAGACAAATAAAATTATATTTGTAAATGATAAATAATACATAAATCCCTGCTTGATCGAATAAGATATGACAAAGGCATGCTTCGTATGTCCTATTACAAGGAGGGATTTAAGTGGAACTAGTTAAAAAGAATATTCACATGAATAAAATAAAATGTAAGAGTTCCCTGCAGCTTACATTAGACGACGACTTTAATGTTCCCGATATTAAACCGGACATTGATCAAATAATTACCGAGCAGGGCGAAGTGAAAATCAGTGATATCAGAGCAATGAATGGAAAGCTCATGGTAAAGGGTGCGCTTGTTTTTAACGTTCTCTATTTATGCGAAGGAGATCAAAGACCAGTACATAATATAAGTGGCGAAATTCCATTTGACGAAGTTATTAATATGGATATCAGCTGCGCAGACGATGATCCGAATGTAAAATGGGATCTTGAGGATTTAAGAACAGGGTTAATTAACTCCAGAAAACTTAGTGTTAGGGCGATTCTTGGTCTTGCTGTCAGTGTGGAAGAGATGTATGACGAAGAAACTGCTGTGGATGTAGAAGGTCCCGAGGATGTAAAATACATCAACAAAAAGATTGAAGTAACAGATGTTGCTATTAATAAAAAAGATACCTATCGTATTAAGGATGAAATCACCTTACCAGCGAATAAAGGAAATATATCCTCACTTCTTTATCGTGATATCAGCTTAAGTAATATTGAAATCAGATTATTGGATAATAGATTTACGATTAAAGGTGAACTCCCTGTATTCGTCCTATATACAAGTGAAGATGAAGAAAATCCAATTGAATACTATGAAACGGAAGTACCCTTTAGTGGTACCATTGAATGTAATGGTGTGAATGAAGACATGGTAGAGGATATCACCTATGCCATTGTTAATAAAAACCTGGATGTAAAACCGGATTCGGATGGTGAAGAAAGAGTATTTGATCTTGAAGTCATTCTGGAATTAGGTATTAAGGTTTTTGAGGTAGCAGAACCGGAGATCCTCTGTGATGTATATTGCCCATCAAAGAACATTACACCAATTGTACGTAATGCAGACTACGAAAATCTTGTTATTAAAAATAATAGTAAATATCGTATTTCTGACCGCATAATGGTTCCAGAGAATCAACCTAAAATTCTTCAGATCTGTCATGCAAATGGTGATATTAAGATAGATGATATTACTGCAGATGGAACGGAACTATTAGTAGAAGGCGTAATTGAGGTTAAGATCCTCTACATTTCAGAGGATGACAGCCGTCCAATGAATTCCATGAAGGGAGTTATTCCATTCTCACAAATAATTGAACTGAAAGGCATGAAGTCGGGAAGTAATTATGAGATTAAGCCTACGATTGATCAACTAAGTGTGATGATGCTCGATGGAGAGGAAATCGAAATTAAAGCTACAATTAATCTTAATGCAATCGTATTTGACTTAGTTTCTGAACCAATTATAACGGATATTGAAGTAGCGGATCTTGATCTTGAAAAGTTACAGGCAATGCCAGGCATTATTGGATACGTTGTAAAGAGGGATGATAGCTTATGGACGGTAGCTAAGAAATACTATACAACCGTAGAGGATATCATAGAAATCAATCAATTAGATAGTGATAAGGTTGCTGAAGGTGATAAGCTAATCATTATGAAAAAAGTAGATGTAATCTAATAAAAGGTTTGGAAATATTAGACATAGGGTGGACACGGACATTTTGCGACGGTAAGATGTCCGTTTTTATGTCTTTTTCGATTCGAATTTATAAAAACTATTAACTTATTATGGGATTTGTCCGAAATATATAATACACGAAATAGGTGTAGTCACAACAAAATAACAATCAAGGAGGATTGGATAATGAGTGTAAATGGAATTACAGGAGCAACACAGAGCTATGATACAAAAAGCTCTTCAAAGGCAACAGCAAAGGAAATCGCTAGTGAAGTTCGTAATGAGGAAGCTGTAGAGACAGCGGCGGTGTATGAGAAAAGCGAAACTGCAACAAAGAACAAGATCTATAAGAGGGATTCAGCAACAATAGATCGATTGGTTGAAGAAGCGAACAAAAGGACTCAAAGTTTACGTGACTTAGTTCAAAAGATGTTGATGAAACAGGGACAAACCTTTGATGAATCAACGGATATTTATTCTCTTTTGAGAGAAGGTAAAGTTGAAGTAGACCCTGAAACAAGAGCACAGGCACAAAAGGATATAGCAGAAGATGGCTACTGGGGAGTTGAACAGACCTCAGACCGTTTGGTATCCTTTGCAAAGGCATTATCTGGTGGAGATCCATCAAAGGCAGATGAGATGATTAAGGCAGTGCAAAAGGGATTTGAGGAAGCCACCAAAGCCTGGGGCGGAGAACTTCCTGATATATCAAAAAGAACTCTTGAGGCAACCATTAAGAAAATGGAAACCTGGAGAGATGAATTGACGAATTAATTTGTATTCTTTTTACTTCGTTTCTTAGGAGTAGATTTAAAAACAATTAAACTTACAACGATAAGTATAGGGAAAATTACTCCAGAAAGTATGCCGATACGCAGGCCAAGCTGTTCAGAACCGATGTTACCGAACAGGTTATTCAGGAAAAAGGTCGGATTACTCCTTGCAGCATCCGATAATTTACCAGTAAGCCAGGGACCGATGGAACAACCAAGGTCTCCGCAGATTGCTAAAGTGCCAAACAACAGAGTGCCGCCTCTAGGAAATTTTGAAGAGGTAAGACTAAAGGTGCCAGGCCACATCAGGCTGACCGAAAGACCCGTTAAGCTGCAGGCGATGAGGGAAAGAACTGGAATTGGACTAAATACAGTCACTACATAGGTTATAATACACAGGAGACTGCTTCCAAACAAAAAGGGTTTTAAAGGAAGACGATCTCCAAAATGACCATATATAGTTCTTCCGATTCCCATAAAGAGTGCAAATAATCCTGGACCTAACAAGTCTCCTACCAGTTTAGATACTTGTAGTCCTCGTTCTGCAAAAATAGAAGACCATTGGGACATGGTGAGTTCACTGGAACCTGCTCCGATCATTAGAAGCATACCAAGATATAACACTGGAGTTGTAAAGAGCTCACGAAAACTCATACTATTCCCGGAATGAACCAAGGGTAATATGGGGACTTTAAGAAATCTAAATAGATTATACAAAGGAAATAAGGACCATAAAAGCGGTAACAGAAACCAGTATTCACGTCCAATAAGGGCTATAAGAAAGGTGCTTAAGAATACTACGGCCATCTGTCCCCAACAATAAAAGGAATGAAGGAGGCTCATAGAAGCCTCCTTATTTTCATTTGGAAGAGCTTCTATAATTGGGCTTACCAGAACCTCTAACAGTCCGCCGCCAATGGCGTACAGCATAACAGAGATAACAAGTCCCAGATAGGTACTGCTTATTACAAGCGGAAGAATTCCCAGGGATAAAAGGCCGGTTGCACAAAATGCATGTGCTATTACAATACATTTTCTATAACCATAGTGATCTGCGTATTTTGTAGCCCAGATATCAGTAAGAAGCTGCGTGGCAAAATTAATAAAAACTAGTTGCCCCAGTTTGGAATAGGAAATCTCATAATTTGTGTGAAATATGATAAAGAGGAGAGGGATTAGGTTGTTTACGATTGCTTGCGTAATATATCCTCTATAGCAGGCGAAAGTAGTGCTTCGATAAGTATACTCTTTGTGCATGGTAAACCTTTCTATGGATACTAATTATTTTCCCGGCCAGTAGGGTCTGGTTAGAAAAACTTGTTTTCCATAATGCTTATGTTTTTTAAAATAATTAAGTGCGTTCTTGGCAAGTTCTACATCCTTAAAAATTCCAAATACTGTTGGACCGCTTCCGCTCATCAAGGAAGTCATGGCACCAAGCTCAAGCATTTTATGCTTAATGGAAGTAATAATCGGATAGTCTTTAATCGTCACGGTCTGAAGAAGGTTATCCATGTTTTTTGTAAGAGCAGTCAAGTCCCCATTATTTAAGGCTGCTTTCATAGTATCAATATTAGGATGAAGGGTATGTTCAGATAAGTGTAGATTTTCATAAACATGTTTTGTAGAGACACTAATATCAGGTTTGACCAGAAGAATAGAGCAGCTTGGCATAGGGGGTAAAGGTGTAAGGACTTCACCAATTCCTTCGGATAGAGCTGTTCCAAGCTTTATACAATAAGGTACGTCTGCACCAATTTTAACACCAATTTTCATAAGTTCAGTTTCTGTAAGGTGCGCATCATATAACTCATTTAAAGCCTTTAAAGTGGCAGCAGCATCAGAGCTTCCACCCGCTAAGCCGGCTGCAACCGGGATTGTCTTTTCAAGCTTAATAGAAAGACCCTCCTTAAGTGAAAGATAATTTAAGAAAGAGGCAGCGGCTTTATATACAAGATTGCCCTGGTCGTTTGGTATGTACGAGAGGTTGGTGCGAATACTAATGTTTTCTGCAGGGGCTTTACTAATGGTTATTGTGTCGTGAAGATCCAGGGATTGCATGATCATACAGACATCATGATAACCGTCCTCTCGTTTTCTTATAACATCTAAGCCAAGATTAATCTTAGCATAAGCTTTCACTGTAATAGAATTCATAATTACCTCCCAAGCTAAATCAATATAGAAAATGTCTGAATATCCATAAAATCTATACGTATTTTACCATATGATTGAGGTGTTATCAATGAAACTAGAATCATTTGAAAAGGTTTTTAATACTTTCCCAGAGTTTAAATTTTACCTTGACCGGAGTGTTCTTATTAAGCAGGGAGTTATATTCTTCTTCTGTTAATAAATGCTTTAACTTATCACCAGAGGTTTCATCAACTATACTATAGGTTTCATCCACAAAGCAGAGAGGGGGAAACATGACACACCACCAATTCTGTCCCTCTGCACTTCCTATCTGGACACGAAGGGCCTCATAATATCCGGGTGGAAAGCTGTACTCACCATAAATCTTTAGTGGGAAATAAGTGTTTTCTAAAGTAACGGTGACAGGATAGTAATAACCCTCATTTTTTATTATTCTTTCTGCAATTGTTTGTATATTGTTCAGATTACTAAGTAAAACAGAGCGAGCTTCATCAATTGTATTTGTAGAATTTAATAAGGGAGATAAGTCCTGTACCAAAGCATTTTTAACTTGAATTTTAAGCGCCTGATCCTCGTCACTGTCGCTATTTGCAATGACATGAAAACGAATAATCTCATTTGCAATATGGCTTTGTATATTTTCATCAGCTTTTGCTTTTGCCATAAGAATCATTGAGGTCATAGTACAAAAGAATAGAATAGAGAGAAATAGGTATACTCTAAACTTATCTTTTTTTGTTGCGGTAATCTTATCTTTTACAACCTCATTTTTATTCATGACAAGTGAAACGACTTGTCGTTTCACCTTGGTTTTTTCTTCACTAATTTCAGAAAATCTGTTGATATGTATATTATTGCTCTGCCTATATTGCTTCATGATTACTCCATCCTTCATTCAGTTATTATTTAATTTTCTACCATATAGTTGTAACAGTAGTATTGCCAGTATATGGAAGCGTATTCAATGTCACGGAAAATTACTTGGATATACTTGTACATATCCTGTTGCAATAGTAAAATATTCATAAGTGATTGGATTAGGGAGGTATAGGCAAAGGGTAGTATTGTATCCACTGATCAGTTATTACAGGACATAGAAAGGTGTGGTTAATGGATGAAGAGAGAGGTTATGATAACAATAGATGGAAGACAAGAAGGGGATGAGGAAGCAATTGTAGTTTCTGTTCCTGGGATATATCACTTCACAAATAAAGTTCATTATGTCCAATATAAGGACCAAGAGAGTGATGGCGGAATGAGTATAGAAAATATGCTAAGGATTACGCTGGAGCAAGTGGTTTTAATGAAGAAAGGACCTCAGACCAGTAAAATGATATTTAACCCTAAGGAGATTACCCAGACAGTATATCAGACCCCCTATGGGGCATTAAGCCTGGATATTCAGACATCATTGCTGGAAGTAAAGGAGCAAATAGATAGAATTGAAGTAAATCTTAGGTATTCTTTATCCGAGGGAGAAAGGGAACTTTCTAAAAATGGACTTAGGATTAGGATAGAGTAAGTAAATGGGTAAGATGCTAGACGAAATAAAGTAAATACGCCTAATAAAAAACTCCTGCTGGTATTATGTACATGGAAATACATAAATGCTAACAGGAGTTTACTTATACAATTAATCAATTTCTGTTATAAAACCGTCCTCATCAAAGTTAACATCGGAAGATAGTTCTTCCATAAAATTATAATATTCTTTTTGCTCTGAAGCATCTGTAAGGATATAGGTATAGGTATCCTTTGCCATAACAGGAAGCAACTGTATTCTCACGGTATCATCTGGATCAAGATAGAGCTTTATCATTCCGGAGTAAACATTAGCCCTGCCAAACCAGAAGTTTCCCAGACTGTAGGCAATGGGTTTTCCCTTATAGAATTCTATGCCCTGCATTACATGAGGATGGCAGCCTATAACTGCATCAGCACCGGCATCTATATATTCCTTTGCAAGGGTACGCTGATAAGCCTCCGGGTAATTATTACGTTCAATGCCCCAATGTACAAATGCAATTACATAGTCACTGTTAGCCGCGGCCTCCTTAATGGAAGCAACCATAAGGGTGGAATCATAGGTACCGACCATACCAAGCTTATCATCTGAGGCGTACCAGCTCATATCAAATACAACTCGAGAGGCCGCAACATAGGCTATTTTTTTACCTCCGACAGTGTAATACATTGGTGCCTTGGCTCTGTCTAAATTATCTCCGGCACCAATATAATCTATATCAGCACCGTCCAGGGTAGCAAAGGTATCACTTAAGGCGTCCGGGCCATAGTCCAAGGCATGATTATTTGCTAATGATACAATGTCTACACCCATTTTCTTTAAAATCTCAACATTTGCCGGATTGGAACGAAAGGTAAAGGATTTATTATCCTCCTTTGTACCGCGGGTGCTAAAAGCAAACTCATTGTTAAGCATCATTAAATCGGCTGCATTCATTTCCTCCAATAAGTCGGAAGAAAGACATTTGGTCAAATCTCCATCAGCTGCTTTATATTTTGCAATTGGGTAGGAGACATCATCCAGATTAACGTCACCGCTAAAGCCAAGAACTATCGGTGCCTTTGGCTCCTCCGGAATTGGCGTAGAAGTGGGCGAAGGTGATGGTGTAGAGGCTATGGGCACTAGTGTTGGAGTGGGTGCAGTTGTTGGTTCCAGTTCTTGACCAGATATATTTTGTAAGTCTTTTTTTCTTTGGACATCAAAAGCATAAATTAATAAGCCGGAAAATAGACACAGCATAAGGAATGTAATTAAAACTATTAGTATTAAGTATCGTTTTTTCATAAGACCTCTCAAATTCTGCTTAGCATATAAAAAACCTCTTACTTTATTAACAATTATGTTGTGAAAGTAAGAGGAATATATTCTTGTAACAATTTAGGAGTGTATCCTCATAGTTACTTATTTTTCTTTTTTTAGGTTAGAGCTAATTCTTTTAAAGAAAGACTTCTTCTCTTTTTTAGGTTCTAAGTTTCCTCTTAAACCTTTAACATCCATAATATAGATGCCGCTAAGTACTGCTTTAACTTCTTTTTTAACAGGAATTAAATCAAATATCTTAGCATCACACATAAGTGACATTACCTTAGGGCCGATTTTTGCTTTAACAATCGGAACTTTTGAACGGCGCATATATTTTGGTGTCTGCTCAAGAACCATCTTTGGAAGATTAGCTTCCGTTAATTTCATCATTTTTTTATCAATAACAAGAATGGATACGGTTTGGGCAGCTGCCTGCATTTGTGCTTGTGAGTCTGCCTGCCTCTTCTGAAGTTTCTTTCCAACAAAATATAAAGTAATGAGTATCGCTGCCACTACAACCGCTACGACAATCAACACGATAAAGATTGTATCCATGAGATATGTACCTCCTCTGATTTTCTGCTTAATGCTATTCCCAATAGAACAACGTTATTATTGTATCATTTTTCTTAATAAAAGAAAATAGATATTTTGTTAAAATACAAATTATATAAGGGAAGCATTTTTTGCAAGGGTCTCACGAATAATTTCCTGAACATGAGAACCTAAGAACTTTTGCTGCTCCTTACTTAAATCCTTTGGATAGATTGGAGTACCGTATTCAATAATGACATGTGCACTGCGAATCCAAGGCATATGATTTTCAAAAACTTCATCTGTATTGCTGATGGATACGGGAATGATGGCACAACCTGTTTTTTCTGCCATTTTAAAACTGCCTTCCTTAAAGGGAAGCATTTCAGGTCCCTGGCTTCTCGTCCCCTCAGGAGAGATAAAGATAGAATAACCAGCTTTTATTTGTTCAATTCCTTGTAAAATAGTTTTTAATCCTTGTTTAATATCACTGCGATCCAAAAATAAACATTGCAATAAACGCATCCAGGTTCGTAAAATAGGTATCTTGGCAATTTCCTTCTTCGCCATAAATCCGGTTAGAGTCGGAAGGGAGGCATATGCAACGAGAACATCAAAATAACTTCTGTGATTAGCCACATATAATACAGCCTCATTCTTTGGTATATTGCTTCGACCTTTTACTGTACTTTTTACACCCGCAATAAATAATATTACACGAAAAGCGAATACAACAATGGCCTGAGAATTGGCTACCATAGCACGTTTATTAAAACGCCCAATGATAAACTCAATTAAAAAGAGCGGAATACTTACAATAAAGAATAAGAATAAAAATAGTAAAATTAGGATCAGTCGCATAAATAACCTCCAGGTTATAGTTTAAATAGAATTAATAAAATATTCATAATAACAATTTATTTTTTAGTAATCATGTTTATGAAACAAAAGTACTTATATCATCTATTGTATATTCGTCTGATTTACTGGTGGTAAGGTCGGTGCAGGTGTAATTGATACGCCAGAGTCTCCATTTTCACCTGATTCATCAACTGGATCTGTATTCTCTGGTACTTCTTCGGTATCGTCTGGTGTTTCCTCGGTATCTTGAGGGGGGAGGGTTACTGTAATTGTTGGCGTAGGAGCTGGGGTTATTGTAGGGGTAGGAGAGATTGGTACAGTTGGAGTTACCTCGGTATCACCCTTAGAACCATGATCACCTTTGCCGCCTTTCCCACCTTCGCTGTCATCTGCCGGCTCTTCTGTATCAGTTGGAGTCGTCTCTTCGCCTAGTTCTCCTTCTATTATTTCACCATTTTCACCAAGAACAATACCTTCTCCATCCATAGGGAACTGGGAAGGTTTGGGTGTAATGTTAATTAAGTCAGCATACATGGCTTCAAAGTTAAAATCCTTGCTGGGTGTATAATTATAGTACTCTTCTAAAGTCAGATCATTTTCGTATAAATATTTGGCCAGTCCTTTTCCAACATAACGTAAGTGCCAAGGCTCATAGGCATAACCAGTAATATCTACCTTATCCTCTGGATATCTGATAGTAAATCCAAAAAGGTAAGCATTATCAGCAACCCAGATACCTTCTGGTATTGTTCCGAAGGTTGTAGATAAATCATAGTTAATTGCCAAACAGGAAATATCCATGGTAAGTCCGGTTTGATGTTCACTGGTACCAGGAACTGCAGAATATTTTAAGGTGTGTGTTTTTCCCTTAGTAAGGATATTATCTGTAAATATTTTTTTCTGCCTCTGATAGGAGCGGTATCCAGATATACCAGCCAGTTCATAACCTTGTTCGCTTGCCGCCTGAAATAACTGTTCCAATGCGGATGCTGCTTCGGGTCGCATTAAGGTTCTTTCATCATAATAGATAAGATCGAAGAAGACATCCGGGGTTACAAGTTCTTCTGGCTTATAATTTTTAGGCAAAGAGAATTCCTTATTAACAAAAACAGTAATGCTGGAGGGATCCAGATCCATTTCTGTTGCAGGAACAAAGGGCTCTTCCGGAATTTCTGTTGGCCTGGGTGTTGGTGTTACATCTATGTTGGTACTGGGAATATATGTATCGTCTTCATTTTCATCATCAAGATCGTAACCTGGTGATTGATCGGTTTCGGAAGAAGTGCTGGTTGGCAAAGTATCATCTCCTTGTGCGTGGGCAATCGCAATAAAGATAAGTGTACAAATAATAAGGAGTGACAAGGACGAGCTTATGACAATGATTAAATTCTTTTTATTCAATTAAATTTCCCCTTTTATAAAAACCAATCGTTAGTATTCAATTGGAATATCATTGATACAGAGCAGAAGACCATGGCCCCCTACTCTGTGTCGTATGCGTCTATTTACTTACACAAGTATAACATAATCAGATAAAAAAATAACTAAAAAAATAAAATAATTCAGCGAAAAATAATGGTAAAAAATCCTTACCAGACAGAGAGCTATTATTTGGCCTTTTCCGCAAGATTATCCAGAAGCTCGGACTTCATACGGAACAACTTCACGGAAAGATCTACATAGACCATATGAGGGTTTACTAATCTTCTTGCCTCGTCCCAGAGGGTCTCTTGCTCTTTTAGGCAATATTCTCTGATTTCCATAACCGGAGGAGTTTTGTACACACATTTGCCTTTAAGGAAAATAGGAACAAGCAGCTCTCTTAAGGTATAGGAATTTGGTTCAAGATACGTCTTCTTCCAGGTTGCAATTGGATCAAATAGCAGCAGAGGGTTTTCACAACGGTATTCCTCTTCAGCTAAAGTAATAAGATCTGCCTTTACCTTTCCACTTTCTTTTTCGTAAACCCGATATATTTTTTTGTTACCAGGATTGGTTATTTTCCATTGATTTTCTGATAACTTTATTTTTGGTTGAAAGCTGCCGTTTTTCTGTACTGCAGCTAACTTATAAACACCGCCAAAAGCTGGGCAGTCTCTGGACGTAATCAGTTTAGTGCCAACTCCCCAGGTGTCAATTTTTGCACCCTGTGTTTTTAAGGAGTCTATTAAATATTCGTCTAAATCACTGGAGGCAGTAATTGAGGCATCTTTAAAGCCGGCATTATCAAGCATTTTTCTTGCTTTCTTGGAAAGGTAAGCAAGGTCTCCGCTATCAAGACGAATGCCATATTTTGCAGGCATTTTATCCTGGCTCTTTAATTCTTCAAACACTTTAATGGCATTAACAACACCGGAACGCAGTGTATCATAAGTATCAACAAGCAGAGTTGTATTTTGTGGATAAAGCTCGGCATATTTACGAAAGGCTGTGAGTTCATCATCAAAACTCATAATCCAACTATGCGCATGTGTGCCTAATACCGGAATATCAAAAAGTTTACCAGTCAGCACATTACTGGTTCCAATACAACCACCAATGACTGCGGCTCTTGCACCAAGCACGCCGGCATCCGGACCTTGGGCACGACGAAGACCGAATTCTAATACGGGTTCTCCGCCTGCGGCGTATACAACACGGGAAGCCTTGGTAGCAATCAAACTTTGGTGATTAATTATATTAAGGAGAGCGGTTTCTACAAGCTGCGCCTCCATAATGGGAGCAATTACTTTTACAAGTGGTTCCGATGGAAATACTACAGTACCTTCCGGTATTGCATAGATATCTCCGGTAAAGCGAAAATCACTCAAATAGCTTAAGAAATCCTCGTTAAATATGGATAAGGTTCTTAAATACTCAATGTCATCCGGTCTAAAATGCAAATCGTTAATATATTCAATTACCTGCTCCAGGCCTGCACAGATGGCATAGCCATTACCAGAGGGGTTCTCTCGGTAGAAAAGATCAAAGATAACTGTCTCATTGTTCTTCGTATTATAATAACCCTGCATCATGGTTAATTCATAAAAGTCTGTAAGCAAGGTCAGATTTCTGTCATTCATCGCTACCTCCAGCACCAAAAAGGCGCTCATTTTTCTATAGTATCATAAGAGGTTAATAATTTTACATTTTCTTATGATTAACATACATCTTTAGTTATAACAAAACATATACCAGAATGATAAATAAGTCAAGTATCCCTTGGATAGACTTATTTATCATTCTGGTATATGTGAGTAAAGTGATTTTATTGTATTAATTATCTTCTTAAAAGAATACGCTTCATTAGGAGCCAATTAAGGAATAGAATTAGAGTGCTGGCTAATAAGAGAGTTACCAGTCCGTATATTGGCATATCTGAACTTACTCCAAAGATGGTATCAAAAAATTTAGAGATATTTTGTAAGGTACTCTCACTAAAAATTGTATTTAAAATCTGCTGGTTTAGAATTACAAAAGAGATAAGAGCAACATTCAAGGTTATTTTTGCAACACGATTAATTCTGTAGTAAACCAAAGAGATTAGTAAACCAAGCATTGCAAACAAAATAAATAAAAGTGTGTTAAATAGGAAGTTTTCTAAATAAAAAAACGGGCTTTTTAGTACATAAGGTTCTGAAAAAAAATCGTAAACATTCGTCCCTTCATAGATACCCTCATATAATGTAAACCAGTAGGGGAATCGAGTAAAGGCGTCGGAAGCTGTTTTTGCAGCAAAGGTAATGATAGTTGATA
Organism: Mobilitalea sp.; assembly: GCA_047606065.1. GTDB lineage: Bacteria > Bacillota > Clostridia > Lachnospirales > Lachnospiraceae > Mobilitalea. The sequence continues at coordinate 15,717 of JASGEU010000122.1, read as the reverse complement.
ATGCTGACATAAAAAGTGCTATAGAGGATAATGATAAAACTAAACTTAGCCAGCTGTTTTTTCTGGATAAACTAAATTGCTGGAAAAGACCAAAGCTGCCACGGAAGGCAGAATAACCTAAAAACAGTAAGAAGATTGCAGCCATTGCATCCATTCCGCTAAAAGAGCCAGTTTTCGTTGCTTTGCGTGAAACGTATTTGTCCAAAACATCAGAGGGAGATTTATCAAAAGAAACATTATTTTCAACGACATTGTCTTTATCAATGGTATTATCGTTTTCAATTGTATCATCATCTTTAACTAAAGCTTCTTCGTTAACAACAATTTCATCCTCTGTAATAAATGTATTTATACGTTCGCTTCTATAATTCTGACTGACACCAACATTTGCAATATTTACACCAATTAGACCATATAGGACAATTATTACTATGAAATAGATAAGTAGAGATTTCCAGGAATCAGAAATTATATAGCGAAAAGCTGCTTTCATTCTCATTGTTCTACCCCCTCGTGGTTAGTAAGCTTAATAAATAGCTTTTGAAGATCCAGTTTGGAAACTTCAAGACTTGATGGGATTTGATGATCCATGTTACCAAGAATATAGGCTGTTTTAAGACCTCCAATTGCATCAAAGCCCAGTACCTGTTTACCCAAGATGTAAAGATCCACATCGGTTGTTTTTCCTGTTACCGTATAGCCAAGTCTAAGAAGGGATTCGCAGGAATCATTCTTGAGGATCTGACCCTGATCGATGATAAATATGTGATCAATTAGGGTAGAAATCTCTTCGATTAAATGAGTGGATATAACTATGGTACAGGGATTGTCACTAAACTTCTTAAGTAAGATTTGATAAAATAATTCTCTGTGATTTGCATCCAGACCAAGGACTGGTTCATCTAAAAGGATATATGGAGTATTAACTGATAAAGCAAGAATTAGCTTGAAAATGGAATTATAACCAGTGGAAAGGGACCTTACCATTGCATTCATATTAAGCTTAAAGCTATTTGCCAATTGTTTTGCGTAGTCAATATCAAAGGAAGGAAAGAACTCTTTTGCCCAATGAAAAGCATTTTTAACTTTCATTTTCTCAGGGAAATAATCAGATTCGTTAACAAGAAATAGTTTGCTAAGAGCAGAATCGTTATCTTGGGCAGATACCCCATCTATGGTTACTTCACCACTATTTGCAAAGATACGATTTGTCATGATATTTAATAGAGTTGATTTGCCTGCACCATTTCTACCTAACAGTCCATAGATATGGTTTTCTTCTAAGGATATATTAATGTTGCTTAAGACACATTTCTCGCCATAATACTTTGTGATATTCTTTAACTCAATACCATTCATGATTGAAACCCTCTTTCTATCATAGATTTTATATCTGCCTCAGAAATTTCAAGCCGTTTGGCCTCCGCAATCAGACCCAGGATGTAACTGTCATAAAACAATTCTTTTCGTTTATTTCTAAGTATATCTACTGCACCACATGTCACAAACATTCCAAGACCGCGCTTCTTGTATATAATACCTTGATCTACGAGCAAGGTGATACCTTTTAAAGCAGTAGCCGGATTAATTCGATAGGTAACAGAAAATTCTGTAATGGAAGGAATCTGGCTATCTTCCGGAAAGGCTCCGGAAAGAATAGCGTCTTCGATACCTTCGGCTATCTGTAAAAAGATTGCTTTATTGGAATTAAGGTTTAGCTGCACATTTTCACCTCCTATGTTATATGGTTAATTACTTGACTAATTAACTAAAATACTATCAGTAAAAAATACTATTGTCAATAGTTTTATTTAGAAAAATAGGGAGTGATAAAGGCAGGAGAAGAAATATATTTAAAAATGAGATTTCGCAGAAAAGCATGTATTTTTAAGGAGTATTTATGATGGAAAAGCATAATACTATTGACAATAAGAGGGTTATATACTATTATTATCGCAATAAAGTAAAAACGTTGACGGAGAGAGTAAGCATATTGTAAAAGTTGCAGCGAGCCGGGGATAGTGTAAGCCTGGTACGAGTAGCAGATGACTGAAAATCACTCCCTAGTTGCAGGACCTAAAAGTGAAACCTTAGTAAGTCCCGCCGGTATCTACCGTTATATAGATAATGTATGAATGCCTTGGGGCAGAGTATGTGAAACAGGTGGTTTAATGAAGTTTATGACTCTCATCCTTTTTCGGATGGGAGCTTTTTTATTTTCCAAGTAATTTATTAAGGAGGAAAATCCTCCTGGTTTATGTTGTGTAAAGTTTTTATGTCTTTTAAGGAGGAAAGCCCTCCTGGTATTTGTTTTGGGATTTTTATAGTTTTTTAAAGGAGGATTATAACATGTACGATAAGGTGTCTACGGATCTTAACTTTGTCGAAAGAGAGAAAAAGGTATTAAAGTTCTGGCAGGAGAATCAAATTTTTGAAGCCAGCATTAAAGAACGTGCTGAAGGGGAAACCTATACCTTCTATGATGGACCGCCCACCGCTAACGGTAAGCCACACATTGGTCATGTGTTAACAAGAGTTATTAAGGATATGATTCCAAGATACAGAACCATGAAGGGTTATAAAGTTCTTCGTAAAGCAGGCTGGGATACTCATGGCCTTCCGGTAGAGCTTGAAGTGGAGAAGAAGCTTGGCATCAATGGAAAAGATCAGATTGAGGCGTATGGTTTAGAGCCATTCTTACAGGAATGTAAGGAAAGTGTATGGAAGTATAAAGGTATGTGGGAGGATTTCTCCGGTACTGTTGGCTTCTGGGCTGACATGGAGGACCCATATGTAACCTATCATAATGATTATATTGAATCTGAATGGTGGTCCTTGAAGCAAATCTGGGAGAAGGACCTTCTATATAAAGGTTTTAAAATTGTTCCCTACTGTCCAAGATGCGGAACTCCTTTATCCAGTCACGAGGTGGCACAGGGTTATAAGGATGTAAAAGAAAAGTCTGTCATTGCTAAATTCCGCCTTAAGGGAATAAAGGATGAGTATATCCTTGCCTGGACAACAACTCCTTGGACTCTACCTTCTAACGTTGGACTCTGTGTTAATCCAAATGAGACCTATGTTAAGGTTAAGGTTTCTGTGGATGCCAAAGGAAATGTATTAAAGAAGGACGGCGGATGTGGTTGTGACCACGGACACGATCATGGACATGAGCATACTCATGAGGCAGCAGTTGCTGTTGGTACGGAACACTATATCCTTGCTGAAGCACTTCTTAATATACTGGAAGGTGATTATGAAGTAGAGCAGACCTATGTAGGAAAAGATCTTGAATACATGGAATATGAGCCATTATTTGATTATGCTGCGCTTGATAAAAAAGGACATTTTGTAACCTGTGACAATTATGTAACTTTAAGTGATGGTACCGGTGTTGTTCATATTGCACCTGCTTTTGGTGAGGATGATAACAGAGTTGGTAAGCAATATGACCTTCCTTTTGTACAGTTAATTGACGGTAAAGGTGAATTTAAGCCGGAGGCTACTGACTTTGCAGGAATGTTCTGTAAGGATGCAGATGAGCCAATTATGAAAATGCTTGCCGCGAAAGGGTTGTTATTCAAAGTTCTTAAATTTGAGCACAGCTATCCTTTCTGCTGGAGATGTGATACTCCTCTGATTTACTATGCAAGAGAATCCTGGTTCATTAAGATGACCGCTGTTAAGGATAAATTAATAGAGAATAATAATACAATTAACTGGATGCCTGAGAGTATTGGTCAGGGACGTTTCGGTGATTGGTTGAAGAATGTACAGGATTGGGGACTTTCCAGAGATCGTTACTGGGGTACACCACTTCCTATCTGGGAATGTGAGGACGGACATCGTCACTGTATTGGAAGCATTGAAGAATTAAAATCCATGTCAGATAACTGTCCGGAGAATATTGAGCTTCATAGACCATTTATCGATGCCGTTACTATTAAATGTCCGGATTGCGGGAAAGAGATGACCCGTGTTAAGCCGGTAATTGACTGCTGGTATGACTCCGGTTCCATGCCATTTGCACAATGGCACTATCCTTTTGAGAACAAAGAGATTTTTGATGATAATTTCCCGGCAGACTTTATCAGTGAGGCAGTGGATCAGACCAGAGGATGGTTCTATTCTCTGTTAGCGATTTCAACCTTAATCTTTGATAGAGCTCCTTTTAAGAACGTAATTGTACTTGGTCACGTTCAGGATGAGAACGGACAGAAGATGTCCAAATCAAAAGGAAATGCAGTAGATCCGTTTGATGCATTAGAACAACATGGAGCAGATGCCATCCGTTGGTATTTCTATGTTAATTCAGCTTTGTGGTTACCAAATCGTTTCCACGGTGGTGCAGTAACCGAAGGTCAGAGAAAGTTCATGGGAACCCTTTGGAATACCTATGCCTTCTTTGTGCTATATGCCAATATTGATGAATTTGATGCTACTAAGTATCAATTAGAATATGATAAGTTACCGGTAATGGATAAGTGGTTATTATCAAAATTAAACACTTTAGTGAAATCCGTAGATGAGCATTTGGAGAACTACCGTATTACAGAAGGTGCAAGACTTTTGGCTGACTTTGTGGATGAACTTTCCAACTGGTATGTAAGAAGAAGCCGTGAGCGTTTCTGGGTAAAGGATATGCCGCAGGATAAGATCAATGCATATATGACACTTCACACTGCATTGGTTACAGTAGCTAAGTTATCCGCACCATTTATTCCGTTTATGACTGAGGATATCTATCAGAACCTGGTAGTTAAGCTGGATAAGAATGCAGAGAAGAGTATTCACCTTTGTAACTATCCTACTTATAACGAAGCGTGGATTGATCAGGAGTTGGAGGCTAACATGGAAGAAGTACTTGAAATCGTAGTACTTGGTCGTGCTTGCCGTAACACTGCCAATATTAAGAACCGTCAGCCAATTGGTAAGATGTATGTTAAGGCAGAAAAAGAACTTTCTTCCTTCTTTACCGCAATTATTTCAGAGGAATTGAATGTAAAGGAAGTGGTATTTGCAGATGACGTCAGAGCTTTCACTTCCTATAACTTTAAGCCACAGCTTAAGACCTTAGGACCGAAGTTTGGCAAGCAACTTGGAGCAATCAGAACTATTCTTTCCGAGTTAAACGGCAATGCCGCTATGGATGAACTGAATGCAACTGGACAGTTAAAGATTACTCTCGATGGTGCAGAGGCAGTTCTTGAAAAGGATGACTTGTTAATTGAAGCAGCACAGACCGAAGGATTTATCTCTAATTCTGATCATGGAATTACAGTCGTTCTGGATACAAACCTTACAGAAACTCTAATTGAAGAAGGCTTTGTAAATGAAATTATCAGTAAGATTCAGACCATGCGTAAAGAAGCTAACTTTGAGGTAATGGACCATATTCGTGTTTCTCAAAGCGGCAATGACAAGATTAAAGAAATCATGCTTCGTAACGAGGAAGAGATTAAGAATGAAGTGCTTGCAGAAGAATTAATCTTTACCGGTGCACAAGGCTTTACAAAGGGCTGGAACTTAAATGGCGAAGAGGTTACCCTCGGAGTTGAGAAGCTGTAGGTTAAAAGAGTTAAGGAACATTTATTTGGTAGTAAATGATGAAGTTATAAGTCGTTTATAAACCATTAATTTATTTAAAATAATAAAAGAGTTACTGAAGAGTTACTGCTGAGGAAGGAATATACTCATCAGTAACTCTTTTTTGAATCAAGTATCCTATTTATTGATTTTTAAATATTCTTGTTGGGCGAGAGCCAGACAGCGAGGAAACCATAGGTTTTCGAGCTTGATTCTGAATCTTATAATATTTAAATATATTAAAAGGCGTGTTAGACACGCCTTAAAGTAATCATTTTATATTAGTAGTAACCAGGATAAATCTTTGTTGAAGACATTCAAAATATCCTCGCTCCTGTAGTTCAGTATTTATATCTATTAACTTCTCAAAGCAATTGTTAACTGTAAAACCAGGGAATTCCCAAGGAATAATCTTAGCATAATAAACGATAGCACCTGTATCATAAAACCTTAACTTTGGGAACTCTTCCTTTTGATATTCTATTCGAAAGTCATAGTTCTCAAATATTTGAACTTGTTTTCTTAGGAATATATCAGGATACGGTGGAGTATAGACATCAATTAATCTGCTGGACAGATCCCAATTATTGCCGCCTCCCACCTGCTGTGTAATCATCATGCCATTTGGTTTTAGAACTCGTTTTACTTCTGATAGGTCATAGGATTCATGGCGGTTAATAACAATGTCAAAGAAATCTGTCTCATAGGGTAATTGGTCATCCTCATATACTCTTTTTACTGTTATACCGAGAGGTTCAAGTTTTTCTTTACATAGCAGATAATTAGGCTCCCAACCTTCGGTAGCAAATGTATTAGTATACGGATGATTCAAGGTCAAAAGAAATTCACCACCAGCGGTACCCATATCAAGTAATCTCATATCAGGCTTTAAATACATTTGCACAATTGATTTGTAATCCCAAGATAGTGCTTCTTCCTGCCATCTTCCATTTAATCTTGAAAAATCCCACCCGTGAAAACTGGCTTTCTCTTCGGCTTCCCAAACTGTTTTTAATTCATTTCTATTCATATTTCTGCTCCTTTAATGAAATAAGTGGTTAATAAACATTAACGGTGCAGTAAGGCGGACAGCCTATATACTCGTTGCAATAGCTGTCTTACTGCACCGAGTTTATACCTCGCATATTCAACATGACGTTTTCTTCCCTTCGGTTATATAATGAATATAGTTTATATGTTTCCAATTATATTGACAAGGTTTATGTACTTAAAATAACTATCTTTTTCTAATTTTAATATCCATAAAGAGGAATATAATATCCTTAAAATTCATAAATTCTTTACTTTTACTAACTTTCGTACTATAATAAAAATATACAAATTAATAAATATACGGTTTTATATGGACAATAAGCCTTACTATACTCCAATGACTAGGATTAATAAAGGAGGGATTTTATATGAAACTCATCTATGTAATTGTTCGTAATATTGATAGCAGCTATGTGACTGAGGCCCTTAATAAAAAAGGATTCTATGTGACGAAACTTGCGTCAACGGGCGGGTTTTTACGCGAAGGTAATACAACCCTTATGATTGGTACGGAAGAAGATAAAGTAGACACCGTAATTGACCTTGTGAAAAAAGAATGTGGACCAAGGCAGCAGATTATTTCAAATCCAGTGGGAGCAGCAGAATATGCATCCATGAATGTTGTTGTAAATGTCGGTGGAGCAACAATTTTTGTTACAGATGTTGATCGCTTTATTAAGATTTAAATAAGTGAAAAAATTGAATAAACCTTTAAGCCTCCGAAGATTATATATCTTATGGAGGCTTTTTAGTTATGCGCCATTAGAATATACTCCATATGGTGAGTAGATCACAAACTTAATATTAACATGCATTACAAATGGTGAAAACTTTATGAACTATTGTTTTTTACTTTATTTTTTACTGAAAATGTGATATAACGTTGTATAGTACGCAATAAATTATTTTGGTCAGTAGAAATGTTTGACCGTTTTGAAAGAGGAAGGGATTGATAGAATGAAGAAAATAATGTATTTATTCATGGGTTTATGTATATTGATATTGGTTGGGGGATGCAGTAAAAAAGACTTAGGAAACAATGTGGATTCTACTGAAACTGATGCAGAAACAGAAACAGATACTGACACCACAGATGATACTACAGTAGAGATACCTAAAATTGAAGATTTTGATGCAAGTGAATATGTAACTTTAGGACAGTATAAAGGCATTGAGGTTACAGTTGAACCGATTGAAGTAACTGACGAAGATATTACGACTGCAATCAATGAAGATTTACAAGCGAATGCAACAGTAAATGAAATTACTGACAGAGCGGTACAAAATGGTGATACCGTTAATATTGACTTTGAAGGATTACTTGATGGTGTTGCTTTTGATGGCGGTACAGCTGAAGGGTATGACTTAGTAATTGGCTCCGGTTCCTTTGTTCCGGGATTTGAAGAAGGCTTAATTGGCTTAAAGACTGGTGACAAGAAAGCAGTGGATGTTACATTCCCAGAAAATTACTCTGAAGAACTCGCTGGTAAAGCGGTTGTATTTAATGTAACAATTAATTCAATTTCAGAATCTATTTTACCAGAATTAACTGAGCAGTATGTTGTTGATAATACAGATTACGAAACAATCGATGCATATAAGGATGCAGTTCGTAAAGAGTTAGAAGCATCCAATACAGAAGAAATGGAAAATCAAAAAGCACAGAGCATTATGGAAGCATTAATTGAAGGTGCTACTGTTAGCTCCCTGCCAGAGACTTTACTTAACTATAATACAGCATATTTTAATTATCAAATTGGACAAGAGGCTGCTATGTATGGAATGGATACTGCAACCTATGTTAGTCAGTATGGAATGACACAGGAAGATTTTGATGCATATGTTCAATCTTTGTCTGAAGCTAGTTCTAAACGTGATTTAGTTCTTACAGCAGTTGCACAGACAGAGAAGATGGAAGCAACAGACGAAGATTATCAGGCTGAACTACCTAACTATTTAAGTGGCTATCAGGTTGAATCCGAAGAAGAATTATTAAAGTTAGTAACCAAGGAAGAAATTGAAAGAGCAATTGTTATGCAGAAATCTTATAACTTTGTTATAGATAATGCTGTTGTTAAATAAGTAGAAAGAATATAAATTATGCAAAAAGATTTTTTACCGATCAGTAAGAACGACATGGAAGAAAGAGGATGGGAGCAATGTGACTTCGTCTTTGTAACAGGAGATGCCTATGTGGATCATCCTTCTTTTGGACATGCTATTATAAGTAGAGTACTGGAGAGTCATGGATATAAGGTAGGAATTATCGCACAGCCAGACTGGAAAGACAGCAATAGTATATCAATTCTTGGTAAACCAAGGCTTGGATTTCTAGTTAGTGGCGGTAATATGGATTCTATGGTAAACCACTATTCCGTAGCCAAGAAAAAAAGGCAGACCGATGCCTATTCTCCTGGAGGCGTAATGGGGAAAAGACCAGACCATGCAACCTCCGTATATTGTAACCTGATTCGGAAGCAATATAAAAATATGCCGATTATCGTCGGTGGTATAGAAGCAAGCTTAAGAAGGCTCGCCCATTATGATTATTGGAGTGACAAGGTGAAAAGATCCATCTTATTGGATTCACAGGCAGATATCATCTCCTATGGAATGGGCGAGCATTCCATTGTTGAAATCGCGGATGCCCTAAACAGTGGAATAGAAGTAAAGGATATTACCTTTATTGCAGGTACAGCCTATAAAGCAAAAAACCTTGAGTCTGTGTATGATGCGATTGAACTTCCATCCTATCAAAGTATTTTGGATAGCAAAAAGGAATTTGCAAGAAGTTTTTATATACAGTATTGTAATACAGACCCTTTCACAGCAAAGACTTTGGTAGAAAAATATAAGGATACCGAATATGTGGTGCAAAATCCACCAGCAAAACCTTTGACTCAAACAGAAATGGACCGGGTATATTCTCTTTTCTATATGAGAGATTATCATCCTTCTTATAAAGAAGCGGGTGGTATTCCTGCCATTGAAGAGGTTAAGTTTAGTTTGACCAGTAATCGAGGGTGCTTTGGTGGCTGCAACTACTGTGCATTGACCTTCCATCAGGGAAGGATCTTACAGACAAGAAGTCATGAATCCATTGTTGCAGAAGCTAATCATTTAATATGGGACAAGGATTTTAAGGGTTATATCCATGATGTCGGCGGACCAACTGCGAATTTCAGACATACAGCTTGTGATAAGCAGGCAACCAAAGGTGCATGTACCAATAAACAATGTCTGTTTCCTACGCCATGTAAAAGCCTAAAGGTTGATCATACGGATTATCTTAATTTACTTCGTAAACTTCGAAACCTGCCAAATGTTAAGAAGGTATTTATAAGATCAGGTATACGATTTGATTATTTAATAGAAGATAAAAGTGATAAGTTCATGGAAGAACTTTGTGAGCATCACGTAAGCGGACAGCTCAAAGTTGCGCCAGAACATATTAGTGACAGTGTATTAAAGCTAATGGGAAAACCTGAGAATGCTGTTTATGAGAAATTTCAGGATAAGTATAAGAAAATCAATCAGAAACTTGGCAAAAATCAGTTTATCGTACCATACTTAATTTCTTCCCATCCGGGTTCGACACTAAAAGAAGCAATTGAATTGGCAGAATATTTAAGAGACTTGGGTTATATGCCGGAACAGGTACAGGATTTTTATCCGACACCTTCTACCATTTCGACCTGTATGTATTACACAGGACTTGATCCTAGAACCCTGCAAGAAGTTTATGTTCCAAAGTCACCTCATGAAAAGGCGATGCAAAGGGCTTTAATACAATACCGTAATCCTAAGAACTATGACCTTGTGGTAGAAGCGTTAAGGAAGGCGGATCGATTAGATTTGATCGGCTTTGATAAGAAGTGTTTGGTTCGACCAAGGCAGTTTTCAAAAGAAAAGCAATGGGTTGAAAAAGAGAAGCAGGATAGAGCGGGTTCAAGCAGAGCGAATACAACTAGAACGAATACAAAGAGTAATTCGAAGAAGCCTGTTGGGAAGAAAGATCGCTTTGATAGTAAGGCAAAGAATGCAAGCAGCAAGCATGACAACTTTATTAGCAGGTCAAAGAATGCGAATGAGAAGAATTCTAATTCCAATCATCGCGATACAAAAAGTGTAAGAGCTAAGGCTTCCGGCAGACCAAGTGGGCAGGTGAAAAGCCTTGACAATAAGAAAGGCAGATGATATACTACGCAAAGTATCTGTTTCATAGTAAATTAAATTTAAGATGAATCAGCTCTTAGTCCCAATGGACCAAGAGCTGTTTTTACGGGTTATTTGAGGATAATTTCGGAAACTATTTGTAACTGTTCAGAACCCGCAGGTTTTCGAGCTTGGTAATGAATAGTTATAACTATTTGTATATATAGGCAGTAATGGATAACGTAATTATTAGATGAACAATCAGATTAGTGTATAGCCTTTGATAAACAGGTGCAGCATAAAGCATTATGGAGGAAAATATGGAATTAAAAAAGTTTGAAGAATTAGAGTTAAACAGTAGCATTTTACGTGCAGTTGAAGAAATGGGATTTGAGCAAATGTCTCCAATTCAGGCAAAAGCAATCCCGATTATTCTGGAAGGTGGCGATGTCGTTGGGCAGGCGCAGACTGGAACAGGTAAAACAGCAGCCTTTGGTATACCACTTTTACAAAAGATCAATGTTAAGGAAAGACATCTGCAGGCAGTAGTGCTCTGTCCTACCAGAGAACTTGCAATACAGGTAGCAGAAGAGATTAGAAAACTTGCTATGTTTATGCATGGAATTAAAATTCTACCCGTGTATGGTGGTCAGGAGATCTTAAAACAGATTAGATCATTAAAGTCTGGAGTACAGATTATTATTGGTACGCCGGGACGTGTTATGGATCATATGAGAAGAAAAACAGTTAAATTTGACACAGTTAAAACAGTAATTTTAGATGAGGCAGATGAAATGCTGAACATGGGCTTTCGTGAGGATATTGAAATGATCCTTAGCCAGGTTCCTGAAGAAAGACAAACCATTCTTTTTTCAGCAACGATGCCAGCACCAATTCTTGAGATTGCACGTACCTATCAAAAGAATGCACAGACAATTCGCGTTGTTAAGAAGGAGCTGACGGTTCCTAAAATTGAACAGTATTATTATGAAGTGACTCAGAGAAACAAAGAGGATGTACTATCAAGACTTTTAGATATGTACAATCCGAAATTATCTCTTGTATTTTGTAATACAAAAAAACAGGTGGATGAACTTACCTCTGCATTACAGGGCAGAGGATACTTTGCAGAAGGACTGCACGGAGACTTAAAGCAGCAACAGAGAGATCGTGTTATGAATAGCTTTAGAAACGGTAAAACAGAGATCTTAGTGGCTACTGACGTAGCAGCCAGAGGTATTGATGTAGATAATGTAGAAGCTGTATTTAACTATGACGTACCACAGGATGATGAATACTATGTACACAGAATTGGACGTACCGGTCGTGCTGGACGTGAAGGAAGAGCATTTACGTTAGTTGTAGGCAGAGAAATATTTAAGCTGAAAGATATCATGAGATATTGCAATACTAAGATTAAATCACAGCCAATTCCATCTATTAATGATGTTACTGCAGTTAAGGCAGATAAAATTCTTGATAAAATAGCAAATCTAATTGAAAATGAAGATCTTTCAAAGATGGTAGACATCATTGAGGAAAGAGCAAATGAAGCAGATTATACCTCACTTGAGATGGCAGCTGCATTCCTTAAGATGTTAATGGGTGAGGATTCAGGCAAGGCGGATGAGGAAAAGAACAATGCTGATTTTGGTGATACCGGTGCAGAAGCAGGCATGGTAAGACTCTTTATCAATCTTGGAAAGAATCAGAAGGTAAGACCTGGCGATATCCTTGGGGCTATTGCAGGAGAAACAGGTATGCCGGGCAAACTTATCGGATCGATTGATATGTATGACAAATATACCTTTGTTGAGGTTCCGAGAGAAAATGCAAAAGATGTTATTGAAGTTATGAAGTCTGCCAAAATTAAGGGTAAAAGTATTAATATTGAACCTGCAAATAAAAGATAGTAGTGCAAAATTGATGGAATGTGTTGGTAATAGTTAATTACTTGACAAGTATAAAAAATACGGATATAATAATAATTACTATTATTGTACAGGAGAATTTTATGGTAGTTAACAAGTATAGCCGACAGCGAGAAGCAATTAAGCAATATCTAGCAAGTACATGCGAGCACCCAACAGCAGATACTGTGTATATGCATATTCGAGGAACTTATCCGAATATTAGTTTAGGTACTGTATATCGCAACTTGAATCTACTTGCAGAGCAGGGCGAAATTATTAAGATTAATTGTCAGGATGGAAGTGACCGTTTTGATGCCAATATAATGCCGCACTATCATTTTCTATGCAATGAATGTGGGAAAATATCAGATATCGAGATGGAATCCATTGATCATATTAACAAGATTGCAGGTGCTGGATTTGCTGGTAAAATCGAAGGACATGTAACTTTTTTCTATGGCAAATGTCAAGAGTGTGCAGGCGAGTAGTAGAGTAGATATTGTATGCATGAGGACAGACATCATGCTTCTGATAAAATAATTAAATATCAATCTTAACAATGAAATAACCGGAATAATATCCGGTTATTTTTATGTTTTTTTAATTTAAATTTTTTACAAAAAAATTTTATACAATCTATTGACAAATGTTATTTTATGGATTAAAATATAAATATCAATAACAGTAATAGTTACTGATACTAAAAGAAGTAACAAATGTAAAATCAATTAGCTGATATCGATGTATATATAACCCCCATTATATATACACTTCCCCCATATATTGTTCCCAATAAAAGAGAGAGGCTCCGTTAACAACGGGGTCTCTCTTTTATAAAAGGATATTTATAACACCAAATAAAACTATTTAACTGTATTAACACTTCTCTTAACATAGGTGGTATGAAGGATATGGTGAGCCTTGTGGCTGCCTGGCTTATCAAGATATTCTGCATACAATGCTTTTATGGAAGGATTATCATGTGATTTTCTATAAGGCATATTAGCGTCAATGTCATAGAGTGCCTTTGCACGTAAAGCTCTGATATCCTGGAAATTACGCACGGATGCAGGCTGTTGTGGCTGACCTCCGCCATTGACACATCCACCGGGGCATCCCATGATTTCAATAAAGTGATAGTTTGCCTTACCAGATTTTATATCGTCAAGAAGAGTTCTTGCATTTGCAAGACCGGAGGCAACAGCGACTTTAACATCTAAGTCACCAATTTTATAGGTTGCTTCTTTAATTCCTTTGGTTCCTCTTACTTCGTTGAAGTCAAGGCTTGCTAATTCTTCACCGGTTAAGGTTTCAACGGCTGTTCTAAGGGCAGCTTCCATAACGCCACCAGTTGCACCAAAGATTACGCCAGCACCGGTTGATCTGCCTAATGGATCATCAAAATCTTCATCCGGAAGGGATAAGAAGTTGAGGCCAACTCTTTCGATCATTCTTGCAAGTTCCTTGGTAGTGATGGAGATATCCACATCTTGGACACCGGCTGCATTTTGATCGTCTCTATCAATTTCAAACTTTTTAGCGGTACAAGGCATTACACTGACCATCACGATCTTTTCAGGATCAATGCCCATTTTCTCTGCATAGTAAGTCTTTGTAATAGCACCAAACATCTGCTGAGGTGATTTACAGCTGGATAAGTTCTCAACCATATCAGGATAGTAATGCTCACAGAATTTAACCCAACCAGGAGAGCAGGAGGTGATTAAAGGTAAAACACCATTGTTGCTAATTCTTGTAATTAACTCATTTGCCTCTTCCATAATGGTTAAGTCAGCAGCAAAGTCTGTATCAAAAACTTTATCAAAGCCTAATCGACGAAGAGCGGCAACCATCTTTCCCTGTACATTAGTTCCGATTGGAAGACCAAAAGGCTCTCCAAGGGCTGCACGTACAGAAGGTGCTGTTTGAACCATAACAATTTTGTCTGGATCAGCAAGTGCCTCAAAAACCTCATCAGTAGATTCTTTTTCATATAATGCCCCGGTAGGGCAAACTGCAATACACTGACCACAGGATACACAGCTGGTTTCACCAAGGCCCATATCGAAAGCACAGGAAATATTGGTTTTAAAACCACGTTGATTTGCACCGATTACACCAATGCCCTGTGTGGTCTCACATACGGCGCTGCAACGTCTGCAAAGGATACATTTATTGTTATCACGCATCATATGTGCTGAGGTGGTATCATACTCATAACGAGTGCGTTCACCTTCATATAAATCTTCCTGTTCCACCTTAAGATCGGCAGACAGCTTTTGTAACTCGCAGTTACCACTGCGTACGCAGGAGAGACATCTGCGGTCGTGATTGGATAAGATGAGTTCCAAAGTCTTTTTACGGGATGCTAAAACTCTAGGAGAGTTTGTTGTAATTTCCATACCCTCTGCAATCGGATATACACAGGATGCCACAAGGCTTCTTGCACCTTTTACTTCAACAACACAGATACGGCAGGCACCAATTTCATTGATTTCCTTAAGATAACATAGGGTAGGGATATCAATGTAAGCAAGTTTTGCTGCCTCTAAAATTGTGGAACCTTTAGGAGCTTGAACGGGCATTCCATTTATTTTTATAGTAACAGTTTCCATCATTAACCTCCATTTTAAATTTTATATAACAGTTTAGCCGTGCAAGTTTTTGACATAATATGCAGAGGAAAGCTCGCTTTCGCTTACATATTATGTTGAAAATTTGTAGGGCGTTCTGCCTAAGCGAGATGAGCAAAGCAAAATCGAGCTTAAGGCTAAACTGTTACTCACTTCTTAGAGATAGCAACAAATTTACATTTTTCCATACATGCACCGCACTTGATACATTTGCTTTGATCAATGATATGCGCTTCCTTTACCTTGCCGGAGATTGCGCCGGTAGGACATACTCTTGCACAAAGGGCTGTACCCTTTGTGCAAGAGTATGTCCTACCGGCGCAATCTCCGGCAAGGTCAAGGAAGCGCATATCATTGATCAAAGCAAATGTATCAAG